>JACJYL010000001.1:2454285-2761071 GCA_020636105.1 Lewinellaceae bacterium | reverse complement strand
GCCAATTGGGGAAGAACCGGGAAAGACGGGATGGTCATAACAGTGGCGAATACCGGTCCGTTTTCCGTGTCATATCCCAATGGAGGAGAATTATGGTCCGGCAACTCAACGCAAACCGTCACCTGGAATGTAAACGGTACCAGCAGTCATTGTGCCAATGTGGATATTCTCGTATCTACGGATGGAGGAGCCAGTTTTACTTCCGTTGCCACCAATGTGCCCAATGACGGTTCTCAGGATATTACGGTGCCCAATACTTCTTCCTCATCGGCCAGGGTTTTAGTGCAATGCAGCGTCGGAGGAACCTTTAAAGCTGCTTCCACCTTTTTTGACGTTTCCAATGCCAATTTTACCATCAGTCAGGTATTGCCCGTCGAATTGATTTCTTTTAACGCAAGGAAAGCCAATTCAAACGAGGTCGAATTGTCATGGAGTACCGCAACGGAAATCAATGCCAGTCATTTTGAAATTGAAAAGAGTGTGGATGGAAATCATTTTTTATTACTGGAAAAGGTGGGTGCCAAAGGCAATTCTTTCCAGTTGGAAAATTATCATGCCATGGATGGTCAACCTTTTAATGGCGTAAATTACTACAGGCTCAAACAAGTGGATTTTAACGGAGCATTTAAGTATTCGGATATCATTGACCTGTATTTTGAAGGGAAAGGCGACAATATCATTTTTTATCCCAATCCCGCAAAAGATATGATCATGATAACGGGCATAAATGGTGAATTGATCGATGAAGTCGTTATCTTTAACAAACTCGGCCAAAAGGTGCTGCAGCAAAAAACGGTGGATAATGCACTGGATATTTCTTCCCTGTCAAGTGGCATTTATTTTTTGGAAACGACCCTCAATCAACGATTGATGAGAAAGAAACTGGTCATAACGTACTGATATAAAACCTGAACGCATGAAAGGATATAAAATTAAATGGTCTTTGGTTGGATGGTGCCTGGTTTTTTTCCTGGCCGCCTGCGACGAAAAGCAATCTATCGCAACCAACAAACCGGAAGATGATTTTTCTGCTCTGGTGAATCCTTTCATCGGGACGAAGAACATGGGGCATACCTTTCCCGGGGCTACCGCACCCTTTGGTATGGTGCAGCTGAGCCCGGAAACGAACCAGGAACCTTTGTTTGAGGAAGGGGCTTATAATCCTGAAACGTATCGCTATTGTTCAGGATACCAATATGAAGACTCTACCATTTTCGGATTCAGCCATACTCATTTCAGCGGTACGGGGCATTCCGATCTCGGGGATTTTCTGATCATGCCCACCACGGGAACTTTGAACCTGGAGCCGGGAGATGCAGCGGTTCCCGGCAGCGGGTATCATTCGCAGTTTTCTCATGAGTATGAGCAAGCCGAACCCGGTTACTACCAGGTAATGCTGGATGATTACGGGATTAAGGCCGAACTGACAGCCACCGAACGCGTGGGTTTTCACCAATACACTTTTCCAAAGTCTGACAGCAGCCATATCATTCTTGACCTGATGTCCAATATTTACAACTATGACGGCAAAAACGTATGGACCTTTGTCAGGGTGGAAAACGATTCCCTGGTGACCGGATATCGGCAGACGAACGGCTGGGCACGGACGAAAAAGGTGTTTTTCGCCATGCAATTCTCCAAACCATTCCACCATTACGGCCATAAAAAATATGAAACCGTCAAATACAACGGCTTTTACAGGCGCTTCAACGAAACTGAAAATTTTCCTGAAATGGCGGGCAAAGAGATTCGCGCCTATTTTGATTTCAAAACAGGAGAAGGCGAGCAGATTAAAGTGAAATTTGCCCTGTCTCCTGTAAGCACTGGCGGGGCTTTGAAGAATATGGAGGCGGAGGTTCCGGATTGGGATTTTGAAAAAACCCGCGAAGAAACCCGTGCAAAATGGAACGGTGAGTTGTCGAAGATCAAAGCAGAAACCCTTACGGAAGTCGATAAGAAAACGTTTTATACGGCCCTTTATCATACTATGCTCAGTCCTATCGTATACGAGGATGTGGATGGAAATTACCGTGGGCTGGATCAGAACATCCACCAGTCGGACGGTTTTACCAACTATACAGTTTTCTCCCTGTGGGACACCTACCGCGCCCTGCATCCCTTGTTCAATATACTGCATCCGAAACGGAATAACGACATGGTAAAATCCATGTTGGCTCACCATGACCAAAGCATGCATAAGATGCTTCCGGTCTGGAGTCATTATGCCAATGAGAATTGGTGTATGATCGGGTATCATTCGGTTTCGGTCATTGCCGATGCCATCGTAAAAGGAACTACCGACGTGGATCCGGAAAGGGCATTGCAGGCTTGTGTGAACAGTTCAACCCTGTCGTATTACGATGGCCTGGACAGCTATATGGCCATGGGATATGTGCCGGAAGACAAAAGCGGTTCCTCTGTATCAAAAACGCTGGAGTTTGCCTACGACGACTGGTGCATTGCGCAGATCGCCAAAAAAGCTGGAAATGAAGAAGTCAAAAAGCAGTACATGGAAAGATCTGAAAATTACGCCAATGTTTACGACCCGGTCATCGGTTATATGCGGCCCAAAAATTCGGACGGCACCTGGAAAGAACCTTTTGATCCACTGGATACCCACGGGCAGGGATTTATCGAAGGCAATGCCTGGAACTACGGGTTGTACGTGCCCCAGGAGATCGATACCATGATCGCCATGATGGGAGGAAAGGAAGTTTTTGCTGCACACCTGGATCGTATTTTCACCACTGAGATCGAAGACAAATACATCGAAAAAAACGAAGACATCACACGAGACGGCATCATTGGGAATTATGTTCACGGCAATGAACCCGGCCATCACATTCCTTATTTATACAATTGGACGGGAAAGCCCTGGAAAACACAGGAGCGGGTGAGGATGATATTGGATACCATGTACGGCAGCGGGGTGGATGGATTGTGCGGCAATGATGATGCCGGGCAGATGAGTGCCTGGTATGTTTTCAGCGCGCTTGGTTTTTACCCGGTCACTCCCGGTTCGGATGAATATGCCATAGGCAGTCCATTGGTCAAAAATGCAGTGATTCACCTGGATAACGGAAAGGAACTGACCATTAAAGCAGTGAACCAAAGCCGGGAAAATGTGTATGTGGGAAAGGTAGAGCTCAATGGAAAAATCCTGGAAGGAACGACCCTAAAACACGGAGACCTTATGAATGGCGGGGAGCTGGTTTTTTATATGCAAAACAAACCCAAAATTTAGGCAAAACATAATTTAACCGCGATCACATGCTTTTTTGCCGCTAATAACTCATTTAATAATTTAAAGCAAAAAAATGAAAAGAATAAGTATATACCTATTGCTCTCTACGATCGTTTTGGGTTGTTCCAGCCTCAATACTGTCAAGCGATACGGTAGACTTTATCAAAAACACGGGGATTACAAAAATCTTGTTAAGGTGGTTGAATTATTGCCGTTGGATGCTGATACTACTTTGGTGAAAAGCATCCTTGGAGCCCCGATCGATATGGGTTTTGATTACCGGTACCTTGTGGATTCCATTGGTCCCAACGGGTGCGTTATCGGGGCGGTATTCCATATTGGTGATAACGGAAAGATCGACCAGAAATGGATTGATGAAATTTGTGAATAATTAATTGATTGAAACAAATGAAGGACACAACAAATGAACCAGGTAAGGAACAACCGAATAATCCGTTGCACGGGGTAAAACTGGCAGATATTTTGGAATTCCTCGTAGAAACGTATGGATGGGAGGAACTGGGATCAATGATCAACATCCGTTGTTTCCAAATTGATCCATCCATCAAATCAAGCCTTAAATTCCTGAGAAAAACGCCCTGGGCCAGGGATAAGGTGGAACAGTTGTATCTCGATTCCATTGATTAGTGGTCGTTTTTTTGCAGTTTGCAAAAGGAGAAGTTGAGGTTATTCAGCCAGGATTTGTATATTGATATATTATAAAAAAATAAGGCTTAAATTTACATGGTTGTTTCTGCCTATTTTGGTACCTAAAATAAAAAACTCAAATTATGCGAAGATTAATTTTTCTGCTTATGTTCTGTTCGGCCACCTTCTTAAATGCCCAGGAAAACATTGGCTATCAAAAGCCTTCCGCTGAAATATTGGACCTCGTCGATATTCAGCTGGCTCCCTCCGTTTTCTTGGATGACAGCAAAGAATTTATGGTATTGTTATCCCGGAATGCCTACAAATCCATCGAAGAATTATCACAAGAGGAACTTCGCCTGGGCGGATTGCGAATTGATCCCAAAACCAATATTGGAAGTAGAGTTACTTACTACAACAACGTCCAGATCCAAAACCTTAAAGAAAAAAATGCCAAACCCAAACAGGTTTCCGGTCTTCCGAAAAACCCTTTGCTTTCTAATTTTGCCTGGTCGGCGGATCAGACAAAAATGGCTTTGACGAATACTACTTCTGAAGGAGTTGAAGTATGGGTGTTGGATATGAAATCAGCTGCCGTCCGTAAACTCACCAAGCCTGCCGTCAATGCTAATTTGGGGGACGTCATCAATTGGTTTGAAGATGGGCAATCCATGTTGGTGAAAATGGTTACTCAAAGTAAAGAACCTTTGATTAACACCCAGACGGAGGTGCCAACCGGCCCAACCATTTCGGTAAACGACGGGAAAAAAGCCCAAAACAGAACCTACCAGGATCTCCTGAAAAACAAATCTGATGAGCACAATTTTGAACAACTGGCCCTGTCTGATATCTACAGGGTTTACCTGGACGGGAAAAGTGAACTTTGGCTGGGAAGCGCGATGTATAGCAGCATCAGTTTTTCCCCGGACGGGAATTATGTGATGGTGAATACGGTGGAAAAGCCGTTTTCATACCTCGTGCCCTACAACCGGTTTCCCTCAAAAACGACTATTTATAACAAGGAAGCCAAATTGGTGAATACCGTGCTGGAAGTACCCCTTATTGAAGACCTTCCCAAAGGATTTATGGCCACCCGGACAGGAAGAAGAAATATGAGTTGGCGCAGTGATAAGCCGGCAGTTCTGGTATTCGCAGAAGCCCTCGATGGCGGTGACCCGGAAACAGAAGTGGCCTTCCGGGATGAAGTATTTCAATTGGAAGCTCCTTTTAACGGAAAACCTAATTCTCTTTTGAAAACCATTAACCGGTTTAGTGGTATAGAATGGGGAAATGACCAGTTGGCCGTTGCTTATGACTATTGGTGGAACACCCGGAATACAAAAGCTTATAGATTTAATCCGGCTGACCATACCCAGGAACCTGTCATTATTACCGACCGGAATTATCAGGACAATTACAGTGATCCGGGCAATTTTGTCACCCGAAGGAATAAAATGGGATCCTCCGTCCTGGCTTTGGATGGGGATGCTGCCTTTCTTGTGGGAGATGGTTTTTCGGAAAAAGGCCAGTTTCCATTCGTCGATAAAATAAATTTAAAAACCCAGGAAAAGCAACGCCTGTATCAATCTGAATATACGGATAAAAAGGAAGGCTTACGCGAATATGATCCTGAGAAAGACGAAATACTCGTCAGGATAGAATCTCCAAGCGAATACCCTAATTATTATTTCAGAGGCATAAAAAGCGGTAGCCTGAAACAGCTGACCTTTTTTGACAATCCTTTTAAAAGTATCCAGGACGTTCATAAAGAAGTTATTTCTTATAAACGGGATGATGGCCTTGAACTTTCAGGAACCCTCTATTTGCCTGTAGGTTATGATAAAGAAAAAAAGGAAAAAATGCCGATGATCATGTGGGCTTATCCTGCAGAATTTAAAGACAAATCGAGCGCCGGTCAGAATACGCAAAACCCCAATGAATTCACCTTTCCTTATTACGGATCTATGGTTTATTGGGTAGCAAAAGGATATGTGGTATTGGATGATGCTTCTTTCCCAATTGTTGGAGAAGGAGATACACAACCCAACGATTCCTTCCGCAAGCAACTGGTGGCCAATGCCAAAGCAGCCATTGATGCGGTGGATGAATTGGGGTACATTGATCGTGACAGGGTAGCTGTTGCCGGACATAGTTATGGGGCCTTCATGGTAGCGAACCTGCTTTCTCATTCTGATTTATTTGCAGCAGGTATTGCCAGGAGCGGGGCTTACAACAGGACATTGACTCCTTTTGGGTTCCAAAATGAGGAACGTTCCTACTGGGAAGCTCCTGATGTATATAATACGATGTCGCCATTTATGCATGCCGATAAAATGAAAACCCCCTTATTGCTGATTCATGGAGAAGCGGACAATAATTCGGGGACTTATCCCATGCAAAGCGAGCGTTATTTTAATGCTTTAAAAGGATTGGGGGCTACGGTCAGACTGGTGATTTTGCCAAAAGAAAGCCACGGTTACCAGGCCAAGGAAAGTATTCTTCACCTCCTTTGGGAACAGGATGAGTGGTTGGATAAGTATGTGAAAAATAAAGAAACGACTCCTTAGTTCTCTAATGCCAAAATGCAATAATGCGATAATGAGGTAAAGCGGCATGGAAACGTGAGTCATCCCGAATTTCATCTAATCAGATAAAATTCGGGATTTTTCTTTTACAAAAGAGATAAACCGCAAAACCTGCCTTCCGTCGCGGCAGCAGGCAAGGTATAAAACAAGTAACCGCAAAATTTAGAAGTGTTTGGGTCGTGGGTTAGGTGTTTTGCGACAAAAAATGACTTTTTTCCAAAACCGAAACCTTTTGCCCACTCACTTTTACACCTGCCTTCCTGCGTCTGCAAGCAGGTTTTACATTTAAAAAATACTTCAAATAATCAAAAAATTTCTAGTTCAGACAGTTTTTGAAAATTCGGGATGAACTCATGTTTTCCTGTTCTCTTATAAACAGTCAAATAATAACTGTGGGTGCTACCTTTTAGGGGCCGGGGGCGCGTAATGGAAATGGAGAAATTATTTTTTAAACATTACTCAAAAAATATTTTTCAAGGCGATTAGCGCTTGTTCGGCCATCACCTCCTGCCCCTTTTCATTGGGGTGCACCCCGTCTTCCTGGAAAAGGTCACGGGTCATGTTGACGGAAAAATCAATGACCGGGTGTTCGTCTTCCCGGGCAAATTGTCTTAGTTTTTCACAAAAGATATCGATGCGGTCACTTAATTTGCGGTCGGTGATAAATATGCTTTCAGCCAATGGCGAATCCTCGAAGAAATACGGTGTAGGGATACCGATGATGGGAATAATTTCATGGTAATTGGCTTGTCGTGTCATCGCAAGAATATTGCTGAGGATGAGTTCATCGGGAAGGTTGATCCACAGGTCGTTGGTGCCTCCCATGATGATAACATGCGTGGGTTGATGGGCTACCACCATGGGTTGGAACCGGGCCAGCATTCCCCCTGTTGTGTCTCCGGAAATACCGCTGTTGATGAATTCGATTCCCATTTTCCGACTCAAAAGATCACTCCACCTTTTGGCCGGGTTGATCTCGTAACCTTCTGTAAGGCTGTCGCCCATGCACACTATTTTGACATCTTTCATGATATACCTGATTAATTGACGAGCCAAGATAAAACTAAAGGAGAAACCCTCGGTATTTTGGATGAAAATATAACGGTTTTAGCCTTCATATTGACTTTTGCGGAGAGTAATTTTTATGTACCTTTATTCTTTTAGAAGCCAATAAATAGTGATTTATGGAAATTCACGTTCAACACTGTCAGTCCTGCCAATCGACTAATATGCGCAATATCCTCTACCGTAAGGAAGGGGAACCCGACCGGGTTTTTGTGGAATGTAATGATTGCAAGGAATTTGTAGCCAGCTATAAATTAGCCCCCCTGGGGTACTATCACAACGGCAAAGGATACGAATCCTTTATCAGGAGCCTGCACCGTAACGGGGATTTTTCCGGTGGCCGGAATATCTCTAATTTGTATTCCCAGACACAAGAAGAAGAGAGCACCATGTTCAAAAAGGTGATCGAAACCCTGGAAGAAAAAGAAAAAAAGAAATAATCATAAAAAATTTAAAGATGAAGATCGTAGACTTCCTGTTGATCCTCGTTTTGGGGATTCCCGGCATTGCCTTTGCCCAGGGACACGAGGAGGAACGTTATGTTCCGGAAACGGACCCGCTTGTACTTGAAAAACTGAATCAATGGCAGGATATTAAATTCGGACTTTTAATGCATTGGGGTACCTATAGCCAATGGGGCATTGTGGAATCCTGGTCTTTGTGCCCGGAAGAATACGGGTGGTGCGAAAGGAAAATGGGATCCCATCCCGATAATTATTTTCTGTACAAACAGGAGTATGAGGCATTGAAAAATACGTTCAATCCCGTGGATTTTGCTCCTGAGAAATGGGCCAAAGCCGCCAAAGCCGCTGGTATGAAATACGTGGTTTTTACCACCAAACACCACGATGGTTTTTGCATGTTTGATAGCAAATACACCGATTACAAGGTTACGGATCCGGCATGTCCGTTTTCTGCCAACCCAAGGAAAAATATCGCCAAAGAAATTTTCAATGCCTTCCGGAGTGAAGGTCTTTGGACAGGAGCCTATTTTTCCAAACCCGACTGGAATACGCCCTATTACTGGGATCCACAATACCCGCCGCGTGACCGGAACGTCAACTACGAACCGGAAGCCAATCCGGAAAAATGGAACAAGTTCATCGAATTTACCCACAACCAGATTCTGGAATTGATGACGGATTACGGCAAGATGGATATCCTTTGGCTCGATGGTGGCTGGGTGGCTAAAACGCCCAAAAGCGAGATCGTAAGTTGGTACGAACAGGTACTTAAGGAAAAGGAAAACGGATACATCACCCACAGGATCATCAACCAGGACATTAAAATGGATGAACTGGTGGAGAAAGTGCGTGAAAAACAACCGGGACTGATCGTTGTCGATCGGGCGGTTTACGGAAAGAATCAAAATTACCTTACGCCTGAAAACAGGGTTCCGGAAAAAGAATTGCCCTATCCATGGGAATCCTGTATCATCTCCGGCGGCGGCTGGTCCCATACCAAAGATGCTAAATACATGAGCGGCAGAGAGGGCATACAAATGCTGGTAGATATTGTCGCAAAAGGGGGCAACCTCTTATTGAATATCGCTCCTACTCCGGAAGGCGACTGGCAGCAGGGTGCCTACGATCTGCTGCAGGAATTTGGCCGCTGGATGAATATCAACAGCGAAGGCATTTACAACAGTAAAGTCCTGCCGCCTTATAAAGTGGACAATATTTGTATGACACAACAGGACAATGGTAACGTTTACTTTTTTTATCTCTGTAAAGAAGGAGAAACTACCATGCCTGAAACCATTACGATCCCTTCTCATCAGCCGGCAGACGGTGCTACGGTAACTCTTTTGGGAAGCCAAAAATCCTTAAAATGGAAAACGGAAGGTAGTGGTTTTACGGTGACGATTCCGAAAGGATTGCAGAAGGCCCCGCCGTCAGATTTTGTCTGGACACTGAAGATTTCGGCTTTGAAATAGGTGGGTTTTATCGCTTTTGCCCGTGCCTGCTTGTAGGCAAAGGCAGGTTCCAAAGAGACATTATAGAACGCGAATGGAACGAATTGGACGGATTTAAACGGGTTTTGTTTTTTTTACAAGCTCCAGACCGGAAAAAATAAAAATGACACAAGACTATTATCAAAAAGCCATGAAGTTTGCCGGCGAAAAGCACCACGACCAAAAAGTACCGGGCACCCGGGCCAATTACCTGCTGCACCTGGCCAACGTTTCCATGGAAATTATTATAGCTCATAAACAATCGAATGATTTTGATCTTGATTTTGCCGTTCAGGTAGCTATTCTTCACGATGTCCTCGAAGATACACCTACCGGTTTTGAAGAGGTGAAAGAGTTATTTGGTGAAGAGGTGGCCCGTGGCGTTCAGGCCCTTACGAAAAATGAAAGCCTCGCTTCCAAAATCGAAAAAATGCAGGATAGCCTGAAACGGATAAACGAGGAGCCGAGGGAAGTAGGCATGGTAAAGCTTGCGGACAGGATCACCAACCTTCAAACACCTCCTTCACATTGGTCGGAAGAAAAAATTGCGGCTTATCTGCAAGAAGCAAAATTCATCGCTATGGAACTCACCGAAAAAAATGAGTATCTTCATGAGCGGTTATTGGATAAGATTGAGGGGTATGGGAAGTATTCGTAAAAACTTAATAGAAAAGAACTATTTATATTGGATTATTTTCCTTTCCTTTTCGAAAAATATATTTGCATACATTCAATTTATTTATGAATATTTGACCCTGAAATGCAAACAGCATTTTTGGGTAAGAAACGTGTTAAAGGTATGAATAAGCTTTTCTTTTTTTCTTTGTTGATTATAGGGTTTTTTTCCTGTAAAAAAGAACTAAATAATGCTGAGCTAAAGGAAATGCTTACCAAATACAATCAATCCTACAAAGGCAAATCTGATAATTTCGAGGAACGTTACGCGATGTATTCCGCAGCCTACCTCAAAGCTTTTGGAGAGGAAGTCAATAAGGCGATAACACTGGACAGCCAGGGGGTTGCTCAATTGCCTCCTCCTCAGCAACTCAGAATCCTGGGATTGAAAAATGCCTTGCCAAAATCCTTGTTGCGCTCCGGAGATATTAAAGAAATTCTTCGGGCTTGGGACATTCCCGGCCGCAGGAATTTTCCGATGGCGTACACTGCTGATCGTATGTATACCCCCAACCCCAAAATGGAAACCAAAATGTACGAGGGAGGGGCAAAAGTCGTACTCATTCGTTTTGTCGAACAAGACGGAAAATATAAAATTGATCCCCTGAATACCGAAGCCGTTCAAATGAAACGGCATGAGAATCTGCGGAAAAAATATTCATTTGAATCCCTTGCGAAATATGCTGTATATGCGAATTTTTCGGATAGTAGGCCCGTAAGCTGGGCCCCCCTGGACTAAAGACTCATCAAAAGCTGAGTGCCGACCGCGACAAAGGATCGCCCGGGCACTTTATCACCGATGATGATATCCTTTCACACCCAATTTGTTTCACACGCTTGAAAAGTTAGTTAATGTACATCTGATCTCTTCTGATGGAAAATTTGATCCGTCAGGGGGTATCCTGGTGTACATGGAACTGGAGGTTAAGAGGTTGAAATATTACTTGTTTGGCCCCATTTCGGGTACCCAAAGGTTACTTGTAAACACTTCTTTTCAGGTACACTGTTAAATATTGCCTTCTAAAGTTTAAAATAAAAAAAATCCAAATTTATTTAAAATGATCCATCCAAAAACAGAACTTAAATTCATCAGCAATGACGTGGGGTATGGCGTAGTCGCTACGGAATTCATCCCGGCCGGTACGATCACCTGGGTATTAGACAAGTTGGACCGGGAGTTCAGCCCCCTGGAATTCCAGCGTTTGGAGCCTGTGTATCAAAATATCCTGGACACCTATACCTTCCGAAACAACAATGGAAATTTTGTGCTTTGCTGGGACAATGCCCGCTTTGTCAACCACAGCTTTAATTCCAACTGCCTGACCACCGCATACGATTTTGAAATTGCGATCAGGGATATTCATCCGGGAGAACAGCTTACCGATGATTACGGGTACCTGAATATTATGACCCCCTTCCGGGGCATCAATGAAGGAACCCGTAGGAAGGTCGTTTATCCTGATGACCTGTTGAAATACTATAAAGTCTGGGACAAGAAGCTGCTGAATGTCTTTGACAGAATTCCGGTATTGGAGCAACCCCTCCGACACCTCATCGGCCATGAAATGTGGGAAGAGATCCGTGAAATCTCTCAAGGAAAAAAGGAAATGAAATCCATTTTGACCAATTATTACTCAGGAAGGGGCGAAGATCCGGAGGGAAGGTCTGATAGCTAATGCAGATGGCAATGGTGGGGTAGTACTAAATGGTTTCAATGTGGTTTCAATGTTGCTCCGTGAAACTATATTAAAATAACAATCATTTTACGTAATGGAAACTAAGAGCCTCCAGCGCCGGGGCAGGCACAAAAATCCTCCATTAAAACCTGTTCGAGCCTGAACAGCACCTCCTTTGCGTTTTCCATAGTGAAGCACAAAGGAGGTTTTATTTTGATCACATTGTGAAACGGACCGTCCACACTCATTAGGATGCCCAATTCCTTCATGCGGTTGGCCAGGTAATCAGTCTTGGCCGTGGCAGGGGTTAGTGCTGAATCTTCGATCAATTCAAAACCCAGGAATAGTCCCTCGCCTCGTACATCTCCTATGAGAGGAAATTTTTTGCTTAAAGACACCAATTCCTCTTTGAGATAATTGCCTACCTTCAAAGCGTTTTTCTGCAGATTATCGGCTTCCATGACTTTCAATACTTCATGACCGATGGCACAGGAGACGGGGTTGCCGCCAAAAGTGTTGAAGTACTCCATGCCATTGGCGAAAGCTTCTGCCACTTCCTGTGTGCAGGCCACTGCTGCCAACGGATGGCCATTGCCGATAGGTTTACCCAGGGTTACAATATCAGGGACGACGCCTTGTAGCTCAAAAGCCCAAAAGCTGTGCCCCACTCTTCCAAACCCAACCTGCACTTCATCAGAGATGCAAATCCCTCCTGCCTGACGAACATAATCATAGGCCAGTTTTAAGTAGTTGTCGGGCAATACGATCTGTCCGCCACAACTGATAATTCCCTCGCAGATGAAACCGGCAATGCCCCGACCAGTCTTTTGCACCGCTTCAATTTGTTGTTGAATGTGGTTTGCATAAGCTGCTCCCGTTTCGGATAATTTGCCACGGTATCTGCCACGAAAACTGTCAGGAATCGGAACAATATGGGTATGGGGGGGAGCTCCCTGGCCTCCTTTTCCATCGAATTTGTAGGAACTGATATCAATACACCCGGAAGTATTGCCGTGATAGCCGACTTCCACGGCGATCATGTCTTTTTGTCCGGAATACGCTCTTGCCATACGGAGCGCCAGCTCATTGGCTTCACTCCCTGAATTGACAAAATGGATCACGGAGAGCTCGGGAGGAAGTTTTTCCAGCAGGGCTTTTGTGTAGTCGATAATTTTATCGTTCAGGTAGCGGGTATTGGTGTTCAGGATGGCCATCTGATCCTGCCCTGCTTTCACGACCCTTGGATGCTCGTGTCCAACATGAGGGACATTGTTAACTGTATCCAGGTACTTTTGCCCATGGATGTCGATCAGGTATTGCATTTGTCCACGTGCGATGTCGAGGGGTTCCCGATAGGAAAGGCTCAGGCTTTTGCCGAGGTGTTTTTTGCGGAAAGCGACCTGTGCTTCCCGGTCAGGATGCTTCTGTGGTTCAAGGGCTTTTTCTTTGAAAAGTAAATTAGGATCGAGACAGATGCTTCTCCAGGTGTCCAGTTCACTGGGAAAAGCCACTCCATTGTAGTTGCCTTCAGTTCCCGGCACCTCAAGGATGATCTGGAAATGAAGGTGTGGGGGCCAGCCACCGTTTTCGTGCAGGTCTCCGATATAGGCAATAAGGTCGCCGGCTTTAACCAGATCTCCCGGCCGGAAAAGATTCAGGCTGGTGAGGCTCAGATGTCCATGAAGGGTGTAGAAGGTTAATCCGTAAGGAGTTTCATGCTCCAGGATGAGGGTGGGGCCGTAATCTTTTTCGTAATCGTTGTGGACCAGGGTATGTACTTTACCATCCATCCACGCATGGAGCGGGGTGCCGGCCTCCATCCAAAAATCAACTCCCATGTGTTTGGTACGGTGTTCAAATCCGCTATTGCCTTCCCTGCGAAAGGCGTTGGTGGTGTAGAATATCCTGGATTCGAGGTATCCTCCGGCAAAGAGTTTGTTCGGATATTTTGCATGGAGCCTTTGGAATTTCAAATGGCTGTCCTCCAGGGAGTCGTATGGACTTACCAATGGACTGGTCAGGCTGAGATCGATGTGTTCGACTTCTTCCACGCCTAAAGTGGGGAACATATTTTTTACTGAAAAAACGTTCATGTCCGACCATTTTTTGAAAGCTTCCTCGTTGGGATGAGGCGAAAAGCCACAAGCATGACGAAAACGGAATGTGGCAAAAGCCTCCGAGATTCCGGCCCATTTTTCAAGCAGCTCCCATGCCTGCTTTTCGCTGATGAGCAGGTAGGTGTTGCCGGGTTCTTTGACCTTGTTGATGGCAGATTTAGTGACGCTGATGACCAGGCGAATAGCGATCAGCACGTAAAGCATATCAATCTCTTCTTCCTTAAGCGGGTATTGGTCATGGTAGCCTTTTATCAACCGGCAGGCTGCTGCCACGGGATCTGGTTTGCCCATAACGGCGTAAGCAATGGCAATAGCGACGTCATTGATCACCTGGGTATAAACAGCATCCCCAAAGTCCACAAGTGCTAAAGCTTCCGGATCAGCGAGGTTATCGGAAATGATCCAGTTGTTATCGTTTGCATCGTTGTGTACCACCGCCTTCCGAAGGATATCGTATCCTGGCTGAATGGCATTAAATCTGTGCTGGAACTTACTGATAATGCTTTTTCGGGGTTCGCTGAAAAGGTACAGATGATCGAAGGTCCAGGCGGCGTTAGCATTATCCCAGTCAAAAGTGCGATGGGCTTCAGGATGGTCAAATCCCTGTAATGATTTTGTCAGTTTTCCTGCGGTAGATCCCATGGATTCCAGCAAGGCATCCGTAACCGGATTTACCGCCGAAAACAACCTCCCGGGGATCCAGGAGAGCAGGCGAACATTTCTTTCCTGGCCGGTCTGATCGGTGATCGTAGTGCTCCATGCACCGATCAGGTCGGGGATGAGGCGAGGGCAAACGATGTCTTTATCTTCCAGAAATTGTAAAATAGACTGTTGAAAATCAAGGTAACCAGGGTCGGCACCGGGGCGACTTATTTTGAGTAGGTGAGTATCCTTCCCATTCCAAATCTTATAGTTGAGATCAATCTCGCCGGCCAGTTTTTTTATGTGTCCGGTGATGCCATATGCTTCGGCTGCAATGGCTGCGGCCTGATCTTCTGAGAGCAATATTTCCTGATATGAGGACATAAGTGGTTTTTTATGTCGGGCTAAGATACTAAGATACTAATGATACTAAGGGAAATGTAAAATTTAGAATGATAAATTAAAAATGTAAAAGTGTTGATTTTCAGTGATTTACATGATTAAAATTGTCAATTTTTTTTTGAACTGTTCCTAAGATGATTTGATACTAATATACTGTGACTCTAAAGATACTATAGTGCTAAGATAATTGGATGCCGGGGATTTCCAAAGTGGAAAAGCCCCCCTTTTGTGTAGAATGGTAAAAGACTAATGATTAAAGGCTAAAGAGCCCTCCTTAATCACTTGTAAAGGGTACAGTTTTGTTGAAAGGAGTGTTTTCTTCTTTTCGGTAGTTTTGTTTGCTAAAAACCTTTAATTTAGCCTCTTTGATTTTATCTATTAAAAAATGAAATACATGAAAAGCTTTTTAACCGTCATATTGTTGTTTTTGGTGACTCTGACTTTCGGGCAGCAAACGGAATTTACCCACCAGGATACCCTGCGTGGAAGCATTACCAAAGAACGAAGCTGGTGGGATCTTGAGCATTACAATTTACAGGTGACGATCAACCCTGCTGACAGTACGCTAAAAGGAACCAATACGATTATCTATAAAGTGCTCAAACCTTATCAGGTGATGCAGATTGACCTGCAGCCGCCCATGCGTATTACTTCTGTGTTGCAGGGTAAATCTTCCCTGGCTATCAGGAAAGATGGCAACGCTCATTTTATTGAAATCAAACAGAAACAAAAAATAGGCGCCACCAATGAAATTACGATACATTTTGAGGGGAAACCCCAGGTAAGCAAAAGGCCTCCCTGGAGTGGTGGGGTGACCTGGGCCAAGGATGACAACGGCAATGATTTAGCGGTGACCACCTGCCAGGGGGACGGTGCCAGTCTTTGGTGGCCCTGTAAAGACCACATGTATGACGAACCCGATAATGGGATGCTCATCAGCCTTACGGTGCCGGAAAATTTGACGGGAGTAGCCAATGGCCGGTTGAAAAAAACGGTACAAAACGATGATAAAACCAAAACTTTCATTTGGGAGGTAGTCAATCCGATCAATAACTACGGGGTCAATTTCAACGTGGGCGATTACGTTCACTTTTCGGAACAATACCATGGCGAAAAAGGCATGCTGGATTGTGATTACTACGTCCTTTCCTACAATCTTGATAAGGCCAAAAACCAGTTCCGTGAAGTGCCAAGAATGCTGGAAGCTTTTGAACGCTGGTTTGGCCCGTATCCTTTTTACGAGGACGGGTACAAGCTGGTAGAGGTGCCTTACCCGGGTATGGAACACCAGAGTTCTGTCACTTACGGCAACGGCTATAAGAACGGGTACGGCGGTCGGGATGTGAGCGGTACGGGTATTGGGATGGAATTTGATTTCATCATCGTCCACGAATCCGGCCACGAATGGTTTGCCAATAACATTACCTACCGGGATATTGCGGATATGTGGGTACACGAAGGATTTACTGCCTATTCGGAAAGCCTGTTCGTAGATTACCATTTCGGGCCTAAATATTGTAATCAATACGTCATCGGCACCCGCCAGAACATCAGGAATGACCGCCCCATCATCGGGGTGTATGATGTAAATTATCCCGGCTCGGGGGATATGTACTCCAAGGGTTCTAATATGTTGCACACCTTACGCCAGATAGCGGGAGACGACAAGCTTTGGATGAGGGTGCTTCGCGGGCTTAACCAGCAGTTTTATCACCAGACCGTTACCAGTAAACAAATTGAGGATTACATCGGAAGAATGCTCAATCGTGACCTTGGCCCTTTCTTTGACCAATACCTGCGCGATACACGGGTTCCCATATTTGCCTTCAGTTTTAGCGGAGGAGAGTTTTTATATCGCTGGGAGGATTGTGTGGAAGGATTTGATATGCCCATAAAATTTGGCTTTGACGGTGACATGCAATGGCTGGAACCTACCACCGAATGGCAAAGCATGGATTATCCCCAGGATTTTGGCCGGTATGAACTGGATCCTAATTTTTATGTGATCATGATGAAGACACAGAAATAGATAACGTACAGGGCATAACTTAGCTTAAGTTATGCCCTGTACGTTATCCTCAAAAAAAAATATATGACCAAAAATTTAATGGCTCTCCTCTTGATATTAGCCCTTTTTTCGTGCAATAAAGAAGTGGAATTCATAAGCCTTCCACCTTTCACCGTTTATCCCAACCCATTCACCGATTCTTTTTTGCTGACACTTGATGCCAATATTCAAGGGGAGTCGAATGTACGTATTCTTACCGGCAATGAAGAAGTGGTGGTAGAAATAAACAACATAACTCCCGGAGGCAATTTTGCAGTGGATATGCGTGATCAGGAAAAGGGAATCTACTACGTAGAATTGGTTTATGAGGGAGAGACCTTTATTCATCCTGTTTTAAAAGCCGAATAAAAGCAAAACCATGGATTTCAATTTTAAGATAAAGGCGGGAATACTATTATTGTTCCTGGTCATTTCAACCTTTGGATATCGCCTGGAAGCGCAATCCTGGTCTATTCATATTAACGCCAACGAAACTTACCCCCTCAGTAATGAGTTGCTGGGGCAATACCCGATGCTGTGGTATTCTTCCAGCGAGGGCAGAGGGGTATTGGTAGGCGGGTTTGGTTTGGGCGTTTCGTATCAAACGGCCTTGAATGAGAAGTTCAGGATCAAGTACCAGGTCAATGGCCAGCGGTTCAGGTTTTATGACGAACCTACTGTTTTTAATGATTATAACGGGCAAGCCCTTGGTGGAATTATTGGCATCAACACCAATCTTAATCTCAGTGGATTTGCCTTACCCTATCTTGAAATTTTGCCTGATAAAAATATTTCATTGGGGGCCGGACTTGGGCTGCGTGGGGTGTTTTATTCCAAAACAGATTATGGCACTGCGGTGGTGAATGGCATAACAACGACATTGAAACTCAACAATAAATCCCTGGCGCCCTTGGTGTTGATCCTTCCGGTGGAAGTTTCCTGGGCTCCGGGCCGTTTTTCTGTGGCGACGAGAGGTGAATTCTCGGTGACGAAAACGTCCAGGTTGTCGGCAAAGAATGATCGTAGTTTTGTCGTTTTTGTGGAGTTGGGCTATCGGTTTATGGAGAAGAAGTAGGCTGGCTTTTTTATTTTTCATACCACCCTAATTTGGTATTTTCTATTACCCCATTATGTTTCCCCAATAATAACTTTTACTTTCATGCCTTGTTTTGAGGCAGGGCTTTTCCTTGCCAGCACTTTTTTGAATAAAATAAGCAGCCATAGTCATGACCGACAAGAGAATTGAAAACCTAAACATCAGCGAAGAACAACCCATCATCACCCCGGCAGAACTCAAAAAATTATACCCCCTGACGGAAAAAATTATCCATACTGTGATGACCGGACAAACGACGGTGAAGAATATTCTTGCCCGCGAAGATAAGCGTCAGCTTGTGGTGGTGGGGCCCTGTTCCATTCATGACATACAAGGGGCCAAAGATTATGCCCGTCGCCTCAAGGCCCTGGCCGATGAACTCGACGATACCCTTTATCTCGTGATGCGGGTTTATTTTGAAAAACCCAGGACCACCGTCGGCTGGCAGGGGCTTATCAACGATCCTTTTCTCGATAATAGCTACGCACTGGAAGAAGGGCTGAAACGCTCCCGGGAACTGCTCACCTACATTGCCGAACTCGGATTGCCGGCTGCCGGCGAAGCTCTCGATATCGTAACGCCTCAATACATACAGGACCTCTTTTCCTGGACAGCCATTGGCGCCAGGACTACAGAATCCCAGAGTCACCGTAAAATGGCCAGCGGATTCTCTTCGGCAGTTGGTTTCAAAAATGGAACGGACGGCAACGTCAAAATAGCCATACAGGCTTTGGAATCCGTAGCTTCGCCTCACAATTTCGTCAGCATTCACCCCGATGGCCGCGTAGCCGTGGTGCGTACCAACGGAAATCCTTATACCCACCTTATCCTTCGCGGGGGAAAAGTACCCAATTACGATGCCGAAAATATAGCTCAATACGAGGCCATCCTTAAGGAAAGGGGATACCCTCAGCGTATTATGGTGGATTGCAGCCATGACAACAGTAGCAAAAAGGCAGCCAACCAACCGGCTGTGCTGATGAATGTCGCCGACCAGATCGCCAAAGGCAACCAGTCGATCATGGGCGTCATGCTGGAAAGCAATATCCATTTTGGGAAACAATCCATTCCTGTTGATTTAAAGGAACTTCAATATGGCGTTTCTGTCACTGATGAATGTCTGGGCTGGGATCAAACGGCTGAGGTTTTACGCCATTTCCGGGAGCGGTTACGCGGAACGGTTTTGGATTGAATTTGATACGATGATGGTCTGATACTTTGATATTATGATGGTTTGATGCTGCATGTTATGATGGTTTGTTGAAGATTCCCGGTTCAAAGTTTAAATGGAGCATCGCGACATCCTCGATAAAATTATCGGGATTGTTAAATAAACACTCTCGGTTAAAAAAGGCTCGTTATGACATCTTGTCGTAGATGAACCAAAGCAAAGGACTCCAGTCCTGAAGCTGTGTTAAAATATCTTCCCGTAATCACTGCATGCTCGTGCATGAAGCTGTTCTCTTACACATCCGCCCATCAATTATTATCCATTGAAAACAAATACCCCGCGCCTAGTTGAAAGTTTCGGTTGAATAATTTCGGCTGATTTTCCATTGGTACACCATTGGCATCTGTGAAAATAATTTTACTAATATCTGATAATCCGTAATTATAAGAGGCTATTAGGAAAAAACGTCCGAAATACCCTTTTACACAACCTGTCATGCCAAAATCAACCGGTTTAATAACCTCTAAATCTTTCAAACTTGTCCATTCATCTTTTTCAGCTTTAATAGAATAATCTAGCAGAATACCGAAATTAATCCCCACGCCCACGGCAAAATTTTTGTTTAAGCTGTATTCAATTCCTGGTAAAATATCAATATAGCTGTATTTGGCCCTTAGAACTGCTTCCGATTCAGTATAGTCAATTTTGTACCCTTTAGGAGAATACTGAATATCGCCTTTTATAGCGACTTTGGGCGAAATATCATATTTTGAGGTTATGCCGAAAAAATAGTTAAAATCAGGCTTGACACTTCCATATTCTGGTTCTTGTGATCTGGTACGTTTTTCAGAAGAAATATTGAGACCGTTTGACAACCCAATGGAAAATTGTCCGTTAACAGTAGTTTGGAACATAAAAAATCCCATTACAAAGAGCAGCGCATTCTTTTTCATAAGGAAAAGTTTTAAAGGTGATAAAGCAGAATCAGATCTAAGACAAAACCATAACGTCTTTTGTATCGGCCAAGTGAATGTTATTTTAATTTTAACTTTTTACGGGTGAATTTCTTCACCTCTCTATAGTTTCTGCTGCTTGAAAATAACCATATAATTCATGCTTCAGATCATAATAGTTCTCGCCTATTCACTTGCCAGGATCAGGATTTCGTAATTCTTAGGAAAACACCCCGTGAAAAAAGCTCGTTACGATATCTTGTCCTACGCGGACAAAGGCAAGGGACTCCTGCCCTGGTGCTGCAAGAAAATATCCCCACTCATCTTCTCATCTATACATTTCGTCGAAACCCTAATCGTTTTTGCATAAAAAAAGGTATTATTGTGTATCCAAGCCCTACTGGTTTGGAGGAGTTTTATTATTGCACAAAATCACCTGTTATGACCTTATTAAAACACTTTTTTGCATTAACAACACTTTTCCTTTCTGCTGCCACGTCCTACAGCCAATTGGAGGGGAGTAAATTCACACTCGACCCCGTCCTGACGCCGGATGCGGAGACCATAATTTTTAGTAATGATGGGGATCTTTGGAAAGTATCTGTCGACGGTGGAGAAGCGACCCGACTTACGGCAATGGACGGAGAAGAAACCCGCCCCAATGTAAGTCCTGATGGAAAATGGCTGGCTTTTAGCGGCACCCAGTACGGCAATAAGGATATTTTCCTCATGCCTTTGGAGGGTGGAACTATTCGTCAACTGACTTACCACCAGGCTAGTGATGATGTGGATTCCTGGAGTTGGGACAGCCAGACGATTTATTTTACGTCCAACCGGTTCAACCGGTTTTCCGGGTACAGTATCAGTATCGAAGGAGGAACCCCAAAACGTTTGTTTGATCATTATTTTGATAATGTTCACAACGTGGCCATTCATCCCAAAACGGACGAAATTTACTTTAATGAATCATGGGAAAGCAAATATTTTGCCCATCGCAAACGCTACAAGGGAGATTATAACCCGGATATAAAATCCTACAATCCCGCAACAGGAGATTTTAAAGTCTATACCACCTATAACGGCAAGGATTTTGGCGCGACCATCGATAAAAAAGGAACGGTTTATTTCATGTCGGATGAAGCCAACGGGGAATACAATCTCTATACCTTCGATAAAGGTAAAAAGAAGCAGCTGACCAAATTTGAAACGTCGATATACTGGCCAAAGGTAAGCGCCAACGGTAAAAAGATCGTTTTTAGAAAAGACTACCAGGTTTTCGTTTATGATGTGGAAAAAGGAAAAACCATCAAGCCGGACATTCGCCTGTTTAATAACTATACCATTGATAAATCCGAGGACTATGATGTAAAGGGCAAGATCAATAATTTTGCAGTCTCTCCGGACAATAAAAAACTGGCCTTCGTCTCCAGGGGGCGGTTGTTTATTTCGGATATAAAAGGCAAATTCGTTAAGGAAATTATCACCGATCCCAAACAGGCTGTCAGTGAAATAGCCTGGTTGAAAGACAATAAAACACTGCTCTTTACCCAAACTGCCGGAGGGTACTACAATTTATATTCCGTAGCCGCAGATGGCTCCTCTCCTGTCAAACAACACACCAGCGACAGCCAGAACAACCGCAACATTTCCATGAACAGCGATCGCACCAAAGCCGTTTATTTCAGCGGCAGGAACGAGGTGAGACTTTTAGACCTTGAAACCCTGACGAGTGAAACCATTGCGACCGAAGAATTGTGGGGCCTGTATAACCCACAACCTTATTTTTCACCGGACGACCGCTACATCGTATTCAATGCTCACAGGGACTTTGAACAGGATATTTTCGTTTACGACCTCGAAAACAAAACCCTGGAAAACCTTTCCAAAACGCGGGTTTCCGAAAATAATCCGTTCTGGTCACCCGACGGGAAGTACCTTTATTTTTCTTCCGACCTGTTACAACCCAGTTATCCTTACGGTACCCAAAATGAACATATTTTTCGCATTAAACTCGATAAGTTCGACGACCCTTTCAAATCGGATAAGGTAGATGAGCTTTTCAAGGAAGAAGAAAAGAAGGAGGATAAAAAAGATAAGGATAAGACCGACAAGGAAGGGGAGGAAACGGACAAACCGGCGGAAGGAGAAAAAGCCGACAAGGAAAAAGATAAAAAGGAAAAGGTCAAAGTGATGATCAACCAGGAGGGATTGATGGACCGCATTGAAGAGGTCGGACCCTCTTTTGGAGAACAGTCCAGTCCATACGTCATCCAGAAAGAGGAAAAAACCTATATTTTTTATACTTCCAATCATGCTGAGGGCGATAGTTACCTTTGGAAGACCACCCTGGAACCCTTTGAAAAACCAAAGACAGAAAAGGTCTCCAAGGAAAAAATGGGCGGTTTCGGGATAGAAAAAGCCAAGGACAAATACTACCTGGCTACCGGGGGCAACATTTACACCTTCGATCCGGATGGCAGCAAAATGGAAAAAATTGAAATCGACTTTATTTTCCGTAAAACCCTTTCCGACGAATTCGAGCAAATGTTTTACGAAGCCTGGGCCGGCATGGAAGAAAATTTTTATAACGAAACCTTCCACGGTCAAAACTGGCAGGCTCTGAGAGATCGTTATGCGGCTTTTTTGCCCTATATCACCGATAGAGCAGAATTGCGCCTCTTATTCAATGATATGCTTGGGGAGCTCAATACTTCTCATTTTGGGTTCAATTCCAACGGAAAAGAAGAGAAAACTTATTATGGTTTTGAAACGACAGCAACGGGGGTGATGTTTGAAAATGATGATCCCTTCAAGGTTAAGGGAATCATCAAAGACAGCCCTGCCGATGTGAAGGATAAAGACATCCAACCCGGGGATGTGCTGGTAGCGGTGAATGGCCGCCCCGTTGATGCCACCCAAAACAGAGAGATGTATTTTTCCAATCCTTCACGTGACCCGGAAGTCAGTCTTACCTTCGACCGAAAGGGAACCAAAGTGGAGGTGAAATTGCATACGACAAATTACTTCAACATCAACAACCTGCTCTACGATGAATGGGAGGATGCCAATCAGGCGTATGTCGATGCCAAGTCCAATAAAAAAATCGCCTACGTGCATATGAAAAATATGGGCAGGGAAGAGTTCAATAAATTTAAAAGAGATATTGTTGAAGAAGGGGCTTACCGCGATGGACTGATCCTCGATTTGCGATACAATACCGGTGGAAATGTCCATGATGACGTATTGCGCCTGCTGAGTCAGAAAACGTATTTGAAGTGGAAGTACCGGGAAGGCCAACTCACCTCCCAGTCCAATTTCGGACCTTCCGACAAGCCCATCGTTTTGCTGATCAACGAACAATCCCTTTCGGATGCAGAGATGACCGCTGCAGGCTTCAAGGAACTGGGACTGGGCACCATTATCGGAACGGAAACGTATCGATGGATCATTTTTACCAGTGGCAAGGGCCTGGTCGATGGGTCGTTTTATCGACTCCCTTCCTGGGGTTGTTATACGCTCGACGGCAAAAATCTCGAAAAAACCGGGGTCAGCCCGGATATCCGGGTGGAAGAGACTTTCAAAGACAGAATTAATGGCAACCAGCCACAACTGGACAAAGCCATCGAAGTGATTAATAAAATGTTGAAATAAAGCTACTCGTTGCTGGTTACTTGAGATGACACCTTTTTCAAAACAAGTGGCCTGCCCGGCGAAGATGTCACCTCAAGTAACCAACTAACCAGTAACCAACTAACCAGTAACCAGTAACCAGTATCGAGATGACACCTTTTTCAAAACAAGTGGCCTGCCCGGCGAAGATGTCACCTCAAGTAACCAGTAACCAGCAAAAATCATGAGAGAAATAATTTTCACCCTTAGTATGATCTTTTTCGTGACCCTTTTATTTGGTCAAAAACAGGAAAAACGGCTTGCCGGCATTGATAAAGCATTACAGGAAGTGCTGGAAACGTGGAAAACACCCGGTTTTGCCGTGGCTGTCGTCGAAAAAAATAAAATCATTTATGCCAAAGGATTTGGATACAGTGATTATGAAAACAAAGTACCGGCTGATGCCAATACCTTGTTCGCCATTGGCAGTTGTACCAAGGCATTCACCTCTTCCCTTCTTGGTCAACTGAGAGAGGATGGGGAAGTTGATTTTAACGAAAGTCCGCGCACCTATATCCCGAAGTTGAAATTTTTCAATCAGGAGATGGACAACAACATCAAAGTAAAAGATATGATGTGCCACCGTACGGGACTGCCGCGACATGACTTTTCCTGGTATCTGTTTCCAACGGATTCGAGGGATTCCCTGATCCAAAGGATCCAATACCAGGAGCCTTTCGCGGAGGTGCGGGAGCAATGGTATTACAACAATTTTATGTTCATGGCCCAGGGAGTGATTGCAGAAGAGGTCACCGGTAAAAGCTGGGAGGATAATGTGCGGGAAAGGATATTCAAACCACTGGGCATGGAGCGCTCCAATTTATCCATTGTCGAACTGGAAAAGAGCAAAAATGTTGCCCTCGGGTACGAAACCAAAGAAGATGGCACCATCAAAAAAATGGATTACTACCGTATCCGCGGCATGGCTCCTGCGGGTAGCATCAACAGCAGTGTCAATGAGATGGCCAAATGGGTACAAACCTGGATCTACGGCGGCCATTACAATGATGAATCTATCCTTCCGACCCCTTATGTTTCCGAGGCTATGAGCTCGCAGATGGTGGTGGGCGCCGGCTTGCCCGGAAAGGAAAACCCTGATCTGCACATGGCTACTTACGGCTACGGGTGGTTTCTTTCTTCCTATCGTGGCCATTACCGGGTGGAGCACGGGGGCAACATCGACGGGTTTTCAGCCAATACGTGTTTTTTCCCAAGCGACAGCATCGGCATCATTGTTTTGGTCAACCAGAATGGCTCTTCTGTGCCGTCTGTAGTCAGGAATATCCTGGCGGATAAAATCCTTGGTTTGTCCGCAGTAGATTGGAATAAGGATATCCGGGAACAATACGATAAGGCCATGAAAAGCCAAAAGGAAGCCGAAGCATCCTCTTCATCCAATCAGAAAAAAGGGACCAAACCGTCCCACCAGTTGATTGAATATGCCGGCATTTATTCCCATCCGGGGTATGGAAGTTTTGAGCTGGTATTGGTAAGGGATTCTCTTTTTGCCAAATTTCCACTGGACAGTAATTATCTGGAACATTATCACTACGATGTTTTTCAGCCACACAATATTGAGGACGGGGTAATTGATACCACAAAGTCTCCCGTTTTGCTGAGTTTTACCACCAATACCGCCGGGGATATCGACGGGGTAACCATCCCGGTTGAACCTACTCTTGATGCGATGAAATTTAAGCGTACCCCGAAAACCATCGAGGTGGCTTCAGGGCAACTGGAGCAATATGCAGGGGAATATGAGCTGGCCGGTACCACCATCAAAATTTACATCAAAAATGAAAAGGTGTTATACGCTTTCGTCCCCGGCCAGCCGGAGTATGAATTGCTGGCTACGGGGAAACACAAGTTCACTATCAAAATCCTGGAAGGATACAATTTAGAGTTTGTGGAAGGGGATGACGGGAACATCAAGCAGGTGAAGTTTATACAGCCAAACGGGACTTTTACCGCCACAAAAAAATAACATTAAATGGGAGGTTTTTGTATTGAACCAGTAAGTTCAAGTATTTATTAAAACTATGTTCTGGTTAAGGCAGATATAACTAACTCATTTAGAAGGGACTCCATTTTTTTTTTGACGCTCAGCCAAATTTATAATGTTTAAAATCTTATATTGCGGGTTAGAACATCTAGTTAAACAACCTAACACTACTCTATTATGCCTGATAACGAACAATTCAAAACCGTTTTGCATGACGCAAAACTCATCTGCCGTCAAAAATTCGAAGTTGTCAAAGAAAATTTTGGACAAGATCACACGGATGTGGTTGCCATACAGGGTGAATTGAAGTCCGTTTATGGCCAATTTGATAATCCGGCCGTCTGGAGCCAGCAACTCACCTATGATCAAACCGAAATAATGAACCTCATTTTGAAAGTGGGTGTTGCAGATCCTTCTGATCTGGATAATTTTCTCAAGGTTACCCGCGATCTGCTTAAACTTTTAAAAGAAGAAATCCTTAAAAAGCCTTTGGCAGCGATTGCCGGTATGTTGCCTTCCGATTGGAATACGAAAACGCTCGATGCCCTCAGACTTACCCACCAAAGGATAGCCGGCAGGGAAACGTATTTTAAAAATCATGGACAAGACCTGAGCCAAAACGACCAGTTTACGAAAATTGATGAAGAGCATAATACTCGGGCAGCTGCATATCGACTGGCCTTAAACGGTAATATTATTGAATCGAGCCAAACCGATGTCATTCTCATCACCAGGTATGGCGAATTGATTAAAGCTGCCGTGGCCGTTCCTGTTTTTATTGCCTTATACAAAGGATTTAGCGACTTTATCAAAACTAAATTACCCGCTGTTTAATATTTAAGGCACTTCAATGATCATCTTTTTTCCACTTGGAAAGGAAAGACTTTTAAACCAATACCTTATGTTCGGAAAAAAAATAATTTACCTTATATCTTTTTTACTGATTACCGTTGGAATGTCTGCTCAAAGTTTGTTGGAGGATACCGAAAACCTGCTTCAGGCACTTGATATTTTAAATAATAAGGATAAATACAAGGCCGAGGTCGATGACAAAGCATCTATCGGGATAGAACGGGTATTGCGAAGTTACGATCGTACTTTTCGGGGAGATACCAGTGGAACTTTTACGGCACAGGATCTCATGGGGGCGTTTAACACCAATGACCTGATCGCCGATTTGCTCACGAAAAATTCCCGGATCAATGGTTTAGCCAATCGTTCAGCCTATGATATTTCAGATGAAGGCGCCTTGCAGGCAGATATAGGAGGACTGTTAAAACTTCGTTCGGAAGCACTGGAAAAACTGGATTCCCTGGTGGATGACTCCTCTGCCAAAGCATTGGCGATTTTGTTTAATTACCATGAATCCGTTCCGGGGAAACCTATGATCCCGGGTAATTGGCCGGACCTCCTGGATAAATATAAAGATAATGATCTGCTTAACAACCTGATTCAAAAGCAAGCTTTTCCGCTCCGGGATTCTATTCCGGAGTCATTTTCAGAAAAAATGAAATTTTATTCAGAACAAATCGGACAAGGGCCACGCAGCAAGATCCTCGAAAGGTTATACGCCAAAGATGCGGTCTCTCCGGCTGATTATCTCTCCGTATCAAAAACCCTGGAAAGGTATGCCATTCCGCCGGTGCCTCAGCCGATGGCCATCAGCAACGCAGCACAGATCAGTAATGCAAATGTCAGGAACGGGTTTTTGCTTTCCGAAGCCGCAATTATCCAGGGGATGTTCAAATTTGTGCTCGACCGGGCCAAGGATGAGATCGTGATCAATTACCTGAACGATATGGTCACTGAGCAAAGTCCTGACCTGATTGCCTTGTTTCCTACCGTGGTGCAGCAATTTGCTGTGCAGGAGTTTAATTATTCCAATACCTACGTGGAAAGATTGCGGCAGGCATTTTATGAAGACATCCAAAAGCTGACGATCCGGTTACCGCTCTTGATGCTTGAAGACGATTACTTCAAACCCTTGCAGGGTAATCCGGTTGCTTACAATATGCTTACCATTTACAGCATGATCGGCATGGCACAGCAGGACGCTACAATAGATGAAATCTTCCCGGTTACCCATCGCTATATATACGATAGTTATGAAGAATCTTCCAAAGAAACCAACCTGGAGCTGGCAGAAAAAGCGGTGGGTTCACCTGAGTATGATGAATTGATCGCCCTTTCAGATTCCGTGAAAAACAAAATGAAGCAAGCTTACCTCTATTTATCGAATGCGGAGGCTGAAATAAATGCTAAGTTAAGTGATTTGGAACAACGTTTTCCTGAAGCTGAACATGCACCCCAGGGCAACGATTTTCTCGATCGCCCGGAATACAGTATAAAAGTACTGTTGGGAGAAGCCAACGAAGATGTTGAGTATGATTTGTTTCTGCTGCCTTCTTTGCTGAAAGGCGAACTGGATTCCACCTATATTGCCGGGTTCAATACCATACAGGGTTACGATAAATTTTTTAGCGAAGAAAAAACAACCATTCAGTGGAGAGCTGCAGGGCTTGAATTGTCCAGAAAACTGAGTGGTACCTGGTATAATGACCAATCCATTGCAGGTATTTTTCAGAATTGGCAAAAAGATTTGGTAGCCTTTAAAAATGCCGTGGACAACTGGGGCGAAGCCATCGACACCCTGGATGCCCTGCAAAATGCGATCCAGGAAGTGGAAGACAATAGAAGCCGCTTATTCGATACCATTAGAGCTGACAAACAATTCTGGATGGATAGCGTTGGGCTTAATCACGATCAAAATCTGGCTTTCAGCCTGCTGGCAAATCTGGCAAACACAGATGCATTCAGCTTAATTGATAATGATCCCGATTATATCATGATGATGTTTACGGATCCGGAGGCCAATATTGATCAATTGAAACTTCAGCGCAAACGCATCCATCTGGCCCAGGTCGAAGAAAGATTGGTGGCCCTGGACAAGAAACTCAGGGAAAAAAATCCCACCTTCTTTTTTCCAAGCCCCCTTCAGCTTTACCTGACGGAAAGGAATATGACTTCCATTCCTTATGGCTATATTTTGTCGGCAATCGAGGAACTTAGCGATTTGTTAAAAAAACTTGATCTACAATTGTGTGACGTGGATGCCAAGTTTGCCCCTTACACCAGTGCGGCCAGGAATAATGCCAAACCTGTATTGCAGTCGACGGAGATGATGACCTATTTGTTGTATGGCCTGCGTACGGAAAATACCGATAAAGAACAGATGTGGCTCACCAAGGATCAACTGGCTGGTGTGCTGGATGGCGGCCAAAAACAGGATATATTCCTTGGACTCTTGTCGCAAAAAATGTCCGGCGTTAGCGAAACTGGACCCATCAATCCCGGAGGCCTTGCTAAATTCACGCAACTGACTATTGGTGATTTAAAGGATTTACCCGCGTTCAATCTTCCGGATAGTTTGGGACGAACAGATTCGCTGGCCTTTTTTAACAAAGCCTCTTTTGCGGTAAATACACTTAATCGTTTGCTTGAACTTCCATTGGTCGTTCAACCAGGTACTATAGGTACTTTCAAACCCCTCAAAGAGCAATGGCCCGGCATGAAAAATGTCCCTGAAATTTCTACCGATGCTTTGAATTTCATATATTTTGTCAACATCAAAGACCACGGCAGGGCCGTGAGCAGCCTGATCCGTTTGTTTACCGCTTTGGATTATGAAAGCCTGAAAGTGGGAGCAGATTCCATTGTTGAAAAACGAACCTTGGCCATTGACTACCTTAAAAAATACGGTAACTTTATCGCAGGAATGATCGATGCGAGGCAGTCGGAACAGGTCAAGGATCTGCTCGACCAGATCGCGGACGAAAAAGGAAGTTCAAAGACCAAGCGGGTCAATAAAACGACGGTGGGCCTCAATGCTTTCCTCGGGGCCAATATCGGTTCTGAAACATGGTCTGGCGGAGTCCTCGAAAAAGAGGATCAATTCATCAGCCTGGCACCTACCATGCCGTTTGGATTTGCTTTCAGCCGGGTGGTCGGAAAAAAGAAACCCCAATCCTTCTCTTTGTTCCTTTCCCTGATCGACCTCGGTGGATTGTTTTCCTACCGGCTGGCTCCAAAAGCGATAGGGCAAAGTACCATCAATTTTAAAAATGTCTTCAAACCCGGTTTCCAGTTACAGTGGAACCTGATGAAATCGCCGTTTTATATAGGAGCCGGAGCGCATTTTGGGCCACAATACCGGACGTTGAATGATGATGTCATCAGCTTAAATTCCAAACGGTTTTTTATCGGTTTTGGGGTGGATGTGCCGGTGTTTACCTTTCATCCGCGGTAGTACGGTTCAATGCATCATGTTATGCAACTCAGGCGTATGAGCTGACGGATTGAATGAGGATTGATTATTTTTAGAAGACGAGACAACACCAAGAAGTGGATTTTGTGAAGGAGAGGATGTTGACAGATATGACATTCAGTAAAAGATTTTCAGCTTTGCAAGGTGAATGTTTAAATACAAGTAAAATGCAACAAACAACAACATTAGGACACAGTACCCTCCATGTAAACAGAATTGGCCTTGGCTGCATGGGTATGTCAGAGTTTTACGGGGCTTTTGATGAGAAAGAATCCATTAGAACCTTGCATAAAGCAATTGATCTGGGAGTCAATTTTTTTGACACGGCCGATATGTATGGCTGGGGAGCGAATGAACGATTATTGGGAAAGGCGTTCAAGGGGCGTTGGGATGAAGTGATTTTAGCCACCAAATTTGCCGTGATGCGGGGCCCCAATGGAGAATTTCTCGGGCTCAACGGAAAGCCGGAATATATCAGGAAGGCTTGTGACCAAAGTCTTCAGCATTTGGGTATTGAGGCCATTGATTTGTATTATATGCACCGAAAAGATCCCAACGTGGAAATTGAGGAAATTGTCGGCACCATGGCTGATCTGGTCAAACAAGGTAAGGTGAAATACATCGGCCTTTCCGAAGTTGATGCCGAAACGCTGCGTCGGGCCCACGCCGTTCATCCCATTACCGCCCTTCAAACTGAATATTCCTTATGGAGCCGTGAACCAGAACAAGCCCTTTTTGATGTTTGTAAAGAGCTCGGTATCACCTTTGTGGCATACAGCCCGCTGGGACGAGGTTTTTTGACCGGAGCGATTAAAAGCCGTGCTGATCTGGAAGCAGGAGATTTCCGGCTTGGTAATCCCCGTTTCACGGAAGCAGCGATCAAAGAAAACCTCAGGTTTGTAGAAATTGTCGATCAAATGGCGCAAAGCAAAGGAGTGTCCAAAGCACAAGTAGCCCTTGCCTGGGTGCTGAGCCAAAACGATGAAATCACCACCATTCCAGGCACGAGAAAAGTCCATCGCCTTGAAGAGAATTTAGGGGCCTATAATGTGGAACTAACCCAGGCAGACCTGGCGGTTATTGAAGCATCTATGCCCTCAAAAACAGTGGGCGAGCGGTACTAAAAGGAATATAAAAATGGCCGAATTTTCATGATCAGTTATTAAAGTTAATATTCGACTTCAAGCCGTTTAACTATATAATGTCTAAACGATGAGTTAAATATTTACAGGCGTTTCTTTTAATCCAGCAGTAGCTGTTTGAGTACCTGATAGGCTAACTGATGATGAGGATATTGACCTCAAGTATTCCAATCTTTGAATAGAAAAGCCTAAATTTGCATCCTTTTAAAGAGTTGAGCATCACCCTATGGATAACCGGCCAAAACTTATAGAAACTGCTAATTTACTGTTGGAAATTTCCTCCCTCCTTATGGTTGCCGGGGCTAATACCCACAGGGTCGAAACGAGTATCGACAGGTTTGCCTCGGTGTTAAACCTTAAGACTTCAAGCCAGATTACCCACAAATCCATTATCATGACCCTGTATGATGAGAAAACGGACCTAAGCTGTACTCGGGTAAAAAATATACCTCCCTATTTGATAAATTTCTTTATAATATCTTCCATTAGCAAGGCCAGCTGGACAGCTATAAGCGACCAATGGAATTTAGAACAGATCGCCGAAGAGATTGAGCGCATAAAAACACTAAAGAGATATCCCAGGTGGATCGTCCTCATTGCGGTCAGTTTGGCCGGAGCAGGTTTTTGCAATCTTTTTGATGGCGATTATTTAAATATGCTGGTGGCTTTTATCAGTACGCTCATTGGCTTATTCCTTTTCCAGGAAACCCATAAGCTTAGTTACAATCTGTACATCAGAATATTTCTGGGCTCCTTTGTTGCCTCTGCCTGTGCCTCCATGGGCATGGTATTTAATATTGGCTCCAATCCGCAGACCGCTTTGATGACTTCGATCCTTTTCTTGGTTCCGGGGGTTCCCCTGATCAATTCGTTTACCGATCTGCTGGATGGTCATATTGTGAATGGTGTGGTAAGATTTACGACGGGTTTAATGATCGTTCTCGCTATGGCATTGGGGTTATTTCTTAATTTGTACCTGTTTCACCTGAAAATAAGATGACAGATATTATCATTAAATTGCTGGAAGCGTCCGTTTGGTCCGGTATGGCAGCCGTAGGATTTGGTATCCTGTTCAACATTCCCAAAAACACCATTTATACGGTCTTTTTATTGGGTGCCGGCGCCGGCTTTATCAAGTTTTTATTGATCCACCTTAATATCCATGTGGTTCCCGCGACCTTTCTGGCTTCTTTTTTTGTAGGGATTGTCGGTATTCCTTTGGCCCATAAAATACACCAAACTCCGGTTGTATTCTCGATTCCTCCGGTAATTCCCATGATCCCCGGATTCTTTGCTTATAAAACCGTTGTATCTGTTATGAATTTTTTATTCATAGTGGAAGATCCTGACAAGCGGTTACTTTTAATCGATTCCATTTTTACCAATGGATTTACCATGCTTTTTGTATTGATCTCCATTACGGTAGGTGCCGGACTGCCTATGCTTATGTTGAGAAAGGATACCGTAAAACGATTGGATGAATAATGATGATTGAAACAAAAAAGGTTACAGTTTGGAATGAAGAACCCATAACCAGTCAGGCTGAAAAACACATTTAATACTTTAGGATGTTATTTCATCCGATTTTCATAGTACTTTTAAAGTTGACTTTTACCAATAAACGGAACAGCATAACAACATCTGATGAAGAAAAAATACAACATTGCCGTCGTACAACTCAACCTTAACGACATTCCGGAAAACAATTTAAAAAAATGTACCGCCTGGGTGGAAAAAGCAGCCGGTCAGGGCGCAGAAGTGATTTGTCTGCCGGAGTTATACAGCAGTCATTATTTTTGCCAAAGCGAAGATGTCGAAAATTTCGCCCTGGCGGAACCGTTGTACAGTACCTCTTTTAAGGCATTCAGTGCACTCGCCAAAGCATTAAACGTGGTCATCATTGTGCCATTTTTCGAAAAAAGAATGCAGGGGATTTATCACAACAGTGCTTACATCATAGATGTGGACGGAACGGAAGCCGGATTGTACCGAAAAATGCACATTCCCGATGATCCGCATTTTTACGAGAAATTTTATTTCACTCCTGGCGATCTGGGATTTAAAACCATCCGCACTCAGAAAGGAAAAATAGGGACACTCATCTGCTGGGACCAATGGTACCCTGAGGCTGCCCGTTTGACGGCTTTACAGGGAGCCGAAGTGTTGTTCTATCCTACGGCCATTGGCTGGCATCCGGCGGAAAAAGAAGCCTATGGAGCGAACCAATATGGTGCATGGATGAATGTCATGAAAGGCCATGCGGTGGCCAATGGCATTTATGTTGCGGCGGCCAACAGGATTGGTCTGGAACAATATTTGCCCAATACCGACGGACTTCAGTTTTGGGGAGCCTCCTTTATTGCGGGCCCGCAGGGAGAAATACTGGCACAGGCATCACACGACCAGGAAGAAATCCTGATGGCAGAGGTAGATCTGGATTTGCTGGAAAATGTCAGGCAAAACTGGCCATTTTTCAGAGACAGAAGGATTGATGCCTATGGAGAGATCACCAAAAGAGCGATAGACCAATAGCATACATTCGTTTCGCGTTCCCTTAAATTATTTTCTTTAGACTAAACGCTGATATGAGCCAAACAAAACGAAGATTTCCCGCTGAATGGGAAAAGCAAAAAGGTATTTTGTTGTGTTTTCCGCACAATGGAAACGACTGGCCCGGAAAGTACCAGGCCATCCAGTGGGCATTGGTGGAGTTTATCAAAAAAGTGGCCCAGTTTGAAAAAGTGTTTCTTGTGGTGGCGAACGAGGCATTGCAAAACAGGGTAGGGGCGATGCTCGAACGGGCGCATGTGGATACGAAACAGGTACACTATATTTTGCAAAAAACCAACCGGAGCTGGATGCGGGATTCGGGCCCCATCATCGTCGAAACCGGAAAACATAAACAGGAAGCCATCAACTTTAATTTTAATGGCTGGGCAAAATATCCTAATTATCATTTGGACAGAAATGTTCCTGCCACGGTGGCCGGGTTTTTAGGTATTCCGATGACCGTTGCCACTTACCAGGGGAAAAAGGTGGTGCTGGAAGGGGGCGCCATAGATGTCAACGGGAAAGGAACTTTACTGACCTCCGAGGAGTGTTTGTTACATCCCTCGATCCAGGTGCGCAACCAGGGATTTACAAAGGCTGATTACGAAGCGGTCTTTGCCGAATACCTGGGGGTAACCAACGTGATCTGGCTGGGCAATGGCATCCAGGGAGATGATACGCATGGGCATATTGATGATTTGTGCCGGTTTGTCAATGCCGATACCATCGTCACGGTCGTAGAATCCGATCGGAAGGATGCCAACTACCAACCGCTGCAGGATAACCTTAAACGCTTGCAGGCGGCCCATCTCGAAGATGGAAGATCTCCCAATATCATTGAATTGCCGATGCCGCAAAAACTGATGTTTGAAGACATTCGGATTCCCCCGAGTTATGCCAATTTCCTGATCATCAACGGGGCCGTTTTAGTTCCTACTTTCAATGATCCTAATGACCGGATTGCGCTCAATATCCTGGCCACTTGTTTTCCTGACCGGCAAATCATCGGTATCAATGCTATAGATCTGATCTGGGGATTTGGGACGCTACATTGTTTGAGCCAGCAGGTTTATTGAAATCATACACTACATCAAAACAAGGGAATAGGACCGTTTGAAACGACGATTTTTGAAAATAGTATAGGTGAAAAATTCGCCAAAGGTTTTAGAACTGGAAGTTGAGAAAGGTGGATAAAATGGCCGGGATGTTCCTAAGTAACTTTGCTTTAATTGCTTAAACGAGATAAAATACCCTTAAAATGAATATATCAATCATTGGAGCTTCTGCGGGCCTTGGCCTCGAAACGGTAAAAAGAGCCTTGCAGCGCAACCATGAAGTAACCACGCTTTCTCGATCGGCAATTCAGATACAGGAGAAACATTCTTTTAGATCGGTCATTGGTAACGCGACCAACAAATCGGATTTATTAAAGGCCATTCAGGATGCCGAAGCAGTAATCGTAACATTAGGAACGGGAAAGAATATGAAAGCCACTTCGCTATTTTCTGATTTTGCGAAACTCCTGGTGGAAGTTCAAAAAGAAAACAAAATAGACGTTCCTTTTATTTTCGTGACCGGTTTTGGGGCCGGCGAAAGTAAAAACTATGTGTCGTGGTTTGTAAAAATGTTTTTGAATTACTTTTTAAAGGACGTTTATGCCGACAAAACAAAATTGGAAAATATCATTTCCGGTTCCCAAATGAAATGGATAATAGTAAGGCCGGGAAGATTATTGGATGAACCATTGACCGAAAAATATCGAGTAGAAACAAAACTGTTTAAAGGCATAAACATTGGGGGAATAAATCGAGCCGATTTAGCAGATTTTTTAATTAAACAAGCAGAAAAACCTACCGAATTGAAAAAATACATCGCAATAGCTTCTAAATAAAGCGGGAGATTAAGAATGTACGATTTGCGATAATAGCGGTAGTATTTTAAGTTTTGAACTGGACAATTTCAAAAGACTCCTGCCTTGCAAAAAAAAACACCCCGACAAACATCGCTGCCGGGGTGTGATCATTTATTTAATTGCACTCTATTATTAAACTGTCACTACGCTGTCGAGTTCTTTAAGCAACTCTTTCTGCGCGATATAATCCTGGTTAATGATCCCTGCTTTACTTTGCAGCATACGCCATGCTTTACGGCGTTCTACGGTAAAGAGTACCATCTGACGGGAAAGGGTATGATATTTTTCCTTTCCGGCTTCATCAAAATCTCTCAGGTAAACACCAAAATCTTCCACGTAAGCCCGATGCGTTGGATCGAGATAACGGCGATGGGTGATGTCATCCTGGGTGATGAGTTTCAGTTTATCTTCCAGTAATACCAAACCTTCAGTAGCTTCTTTTTTTACCTTTTTGTGGTGTCTTCTAAAGCGTGCTTCCGTAATGGCCCAGTGTGCGACGGTGAACGTATATTTCTCTTTAGTGATCGCATGACGGCGTTCGAACCAGTCGAAATTGTAGTTTGGATTCCCTTTGATGTTGAGAATGTCATGGTAACTTTCCCCATCGGAAGGATTGAAAACAAACTCTGTCAATCCACGGCTGTCACGAACGAGTTGTGCCTGTACCTGTGCGCCGCTATCGGCTACACCATGCTCAGGTTGGCAAGTGGTATACGCTTCAAAGTAAGCCGTTCCCCGGTAGGTCAGTCCATCGAGTAATGCTTTGTAGAAGGTCCCGGTATTGGCCATGGAAACCCTGGCTAAGAAAGGAGAACCGTGTCCCCCCATAAAGGATTCGCCCACAGATTTCATTTCGGTCAGTTTACCCTCGGTAGCCGGGCCAAACTGGTTGAAGTCAAAACCACCCGGCATAGGAGAAGAATCGGAATTCTGTCCACCCGTATTGGAATAAACCTGGGTGTCAAGCATCAAAATTTTGACGTTTGGCCGGTTTTGAAGCACCACTTTGGAAGTGTTCTGGAAACCGATGTCTCCAATTGCACCGTCTCCACCGATGGCCCATACTTTAGGCAACTCGAGGATCTCGTTGTCCGTCATTAAAGTATCGGTGAAGTGGTTGTAATAGAAGAAATCATTTTCAGTGAAACCATTTTCAAAACCTGAAATGACTGTATCGGCAAGGCGTTCCGGAATGACGGATAACAAGGCGTGGTCTCTCATGAAGCCTTCACCCACTAACCATCCGATTGTAGTACCATCCTGGAACAGGCTGTTCATCCATGGATATGGGTGAGGATTGTTCGGAGGGGTAGATCCGTAAACGGAGTTACATCCGGTATGGGCCGTCATGGCCATGACAGACATTCCTTTGGGTTTCCAGTCTTCAATAGTCTGAACAGAATCGTGCTTGTCCGCATCATAATTGATGGCATTGATCAATCCCTGGAGTACTTCGGCATCTCCGCCCTTAAATTCAGCGGCAATCCTGGCTTCAGTGGCTTCCAAATTTTCCGCGCCATAACCCATCAGGATATGCAGTACGGTTGTTTTAAAAATATGATAAGCCTTTTCGTCCCGCTTTTTAAGATCGGCCAGAGCATCCAGTCCATTCTCTAACAAGAGATTCATTTTACCTCTCAGTCGTTCCGCTTTTTTATGGAAAATCGGACGCATCAACGCTTCGGTCAATGTGGAAGTCGAGCGTAAAACAGATTTTTCACCGCAACCTGCACAAGCTCCATCCCCTGCTACCAATGCATTGTATACGGACTGAACCATGAGGTGATTTTTCAAGGCTGCAGCCTTAGAATCCTGAGGATGTTCTGAATCATATATTCCCAGGTATTTTTGCGGAGTATCCGGCAAGAAATTCAGGAATTGGCTGGTAGAGGTCATGACTGCGTGCATCTCTTCGGATTCCGGAACCATTTGCAGGGCTTCATGTTTTCCGCAAGCTTCGACACAAGCGCCACATCCTTTACATAAGTCGGAAATGAAGATGGAGAATATACCCCCTGCGCCAGATTCTTTTTTCTCCAGGCCACTAAATATCGCTTTAGTGTTGAGGAATGCCAGGGGCAGGATGTCGAGGATCTGGTGCATCTGGTAAATAGCATCTTCAGTAATCAATGGATCCTGTAGGCTTCTCAGGTGATGGGTCACGATGTTGGCAAATTTAGCCTTTCCATCGCCGTCGCCATGAATATCCTTGGCGTTGGCGTATTCCAGCATTTCTTCCCTAATAGCGGGCTCGATTTCCGGAATATGGCTGATGATTTGCGCTCTCACCTTTTCATCTGAAACATAGTGGTTAGCCGCTGCAAGTATATAAGTGGCTACCGATTGAGTTGTATTAGGCATGGCTGTATCCGGACAAATGGTGATACATTCCATACACTGGGTACAGTTTTCTTCTATAAAAATAGGCACCTGGCGACGGGCGACATACTTACTGGCTGTCGCTCCTGTTCCGGAAGCTACCATACCAACGGAAGCCAAAGGACTAGATGGTTGATTATATCCTAACCCGGCGCGGAATTCTGCGTCAAAGGTAGACATCTTGAACATCGGTGCCTTAGTGGATTCTGGAATGGCGTCCAGGTGGAGGTTGACGGAGCAAGGCAGGATGCCTTCCAGACTGAATGCTGAATTGTCTTTGGCATTCATCTCGCCAACAGGTACTTCAAAAACTTTGGTAAACCCTGCGTTCATTACATCCATATTGGAAGCTACAACATCGTCTCCAAAACGGCCGAATTTCTTCTTATACTGTTCGTGAACGGTATCCAGGAATTCCTGTGCCGGGATATTGTAATGATCGAGGAATGGGGAAACCTTGAAGAATGCTCCGAGGAAGGCATTACCCTGCATCCTGGTTTGCAGTTCTTCACGGTCGGTAGCCTTTTTGGCAATATCAAACCCGTTGAGGGCGTATAGTTTTATGTTTTTATCGATGAGTTCCTGACGATATTTTGTAGGGATGCGTTCCCATACTTTTTGAGGATCGCTTTCGGCACTTTCCCAGATAAAGGCTCCTCCATCGGTCAATCCATCCAGTGGATCGGTATGCAGGAATATTTTCGGGTCAGAGCAAAGCACTACATTAACGTGGCGCAAGTCGCAATTCACCCGGACACGTTCCGGTGCGGCGACGAGGAAGTAATTGGTAGGCGCTCCCTTTTTCTCGGAACCGTATTTTGGGTTCGCGCTGAGGTTGACGACTTCCTTGAGTTCGCCGGTTTCTTCATAAAGGTTATCCCTTTTGGCCACATAACTCGAAAGATCACCTAAAATGCTGCCCAGGTTTTTACCGGTAGTGATCATTCCCCATCCTCCGATGGAGTGGAAACGGACTGCGATAGAGTCTTTAGGAAGCCCTGATGGTTTTTCGTCTGATTCGACGTTGTAAGGGTGATCGATGCCAAGGTAGAAAAAGCGTACGCCATCATTGATGGTTTTGCCATCTTTACGAGCCAGGCGACCTTCTGCAAAATCATAGGCTCCGATGATGGCTTCCGGACGGAAATCTCTGGATCCCAATCCGTAACTTCCTGACAAGACGTGTGGTTTTTCGTTTGCCGGATCAATGGCTCCTAAGCCTTCGTAAGCATTTTTTCTAAAATTACTTTCTGCTTTCCTCAGGGCGAGTTTGATCTCTCGGGTCAGTGGGTTACTTCCTGAGAGGGATTCGTCTGTTCTTTCCAGCACGATAACTTCTTTCTTGCCTCTCAAAGCTTCGATGATTTCTTTTTCAGGGAAAGGACGAATGACGTTGATGTGGATGACCCCAACATCCACGCCTCTTGTTTCTTTCAGATAATCAATGACTGCTTCAATATTTTCTGCCGCGCTACCGAGGGCTACGAATACTGTTTCAGCATTTTCACAATTGTATTGAGAGATCATTCCGTATTTTCTTCCGGTCAGTTCTCCAAATTCTTTATAGGCATCACGTAAAAAATCCCCAATAGGTTCAGAGAAATTATTACGACGGGCAGCCACACCATTCATATAGTGTTCCTGGTTTTGAACAGGACCCAGCAACATTGGGTTCTCCAGGTCAATCCCTGCAGGAACTCTTCTTCTTTTTGGTCCGAATAATGTTTTCTGAGCTTCAGTCGGACATTCGATGATGTCTTCCGGAGCGCCAAGGAATTCACGGATTAAGGCTGCTTCCGGCATGCGGAAGGTTCTTTCCAGGTGAGTGGTAAGAAATCCATCCTGGGAGTTCAATCCTGGATTCAGGCTTAATTCAGTGACCTTTCTTAATATAATGGACTGGTCAGCTGCCTGTTGGGCATTTTTGGCAAAAAGCATGATCCAGCCGGTATCCATAGCAGCATAAAAGTCATCATGACCACAGTGAACATTTAAGGCGTGTTTGGTCAGTGCTCTGGCGCCCACCTCAAGTACCATAGTACTCAATTTGCCGGGGGCATGGTAATATTGCTCCAAACCATAGACAATACCTTGTCCGGAAGTGAAGTTTACCACCCGTTTACCGGTGACGGATAAAGCAATGGCTCCACCCTGAGCGGCGTGTTCTCCTTCGGTTTCAATAGCGGTCAAAGCTTTGCCAAAAGCATTTAATTCCCCTTTTGCAAATAATAATTGAAAATTCTCACCCATTTGTGTGGAAGGAGTAATAGGGTAAAAAACTCCGGCATCAACGATGAGTGCTTCAGTCGCTGATACAATGGTGTTCCCGTCAGTGGTAATTCGTTTCCCCGGGTATTTGACTTTGTTTTGTTGCATCTCTAAAGGATTTATTACTTAAAAAATCGGTTCAAAGTTAAGGCCTTATTGAGGTGCCAGAGAATGACTAACGACAGCGAAAGATTTTAATAGGAATGATTTTTGTCACCCATTCGGAAATCGTGGTAGTCCTTCTCCCCCCTGATTTTAACAGTAAAAGGCTTCGTTTTGGACTTGTTTTTAATCCATCATTTTGGACTTTTTTCCAGCGAATAAAGGAGCAGTAAGGGAAAAAATTTCGAATTCCCTGAAAAAATGGTGATGTTTTGAAAGGTACCGTGCACCGTGCCTACGGCACTTGCTTTTTTTTCTTTTTGGGGATGGTGTCTCCCTCAAAGAGGTATCGTGCCTACTGCACTAATAAACCCAAGTTGTGATGCAACTTGTGAAAAGTTCAAATTGCAAATTACAATCTTCAAATTTGTGATTTACAGTTGCTATCTTTTTTTTAATTGACAAGTTGCCGATTTATCGCCACTTGGATTAATTAATCAAAAAACCTTGCGATGCTGCATTGGTGGAATTCAAAAAATGCCGTAGGCATGAAAGCTTCCAGCCGGAGGCGAGGCGTCTCCGGCTGGAAAGAGGGCACCAAAGTTCCGTAGGAACGGCACAAAGTTTCCTTTTTAGCGAAATTTTCCAAAAAAAGCATTGATTTGAGTATTTTGGCGACCTGGTTTATGCACGTAAAACCCGAAGGCCGCCACAAAAAAGTTAACTTTAACCTCTTTTGGGTGGCAAAACTCATACCCTAATCTTGCTAAAAGTCACCTTTTGTTTATTTGGATTGGACTTACCTTTGTCGCGTTTTTAAGCACAAAACCATCCGTAGCTAAATAAAACCGAATTGATTGTGTAATGAACAGGGCAGGAAAACAGAGGAGCTTGAAAAAATCGCTTCCGTTTTCCGTTTCATCCATTACATTTTATCTAAATTTAGCTGACAACAAAAAAAGAACAAAAAGTGGTTACTAAAAAATTAACGCGTTTATTCAACCCTAAAGTGGTAGCAATTATTGGAGCTTCTGCGCACGAAGGTGCCGTGGGGCATTCATTGGTCAGAAACATTATTGGTTCTGGTTTTGACGGGATTGTGTATCCTATCAACCCTAAGCGGGATAATATCCTGGGCGTAAAGACCTACTCAAGTATTCAGGAAATTCCGGATCAGGTTGATCTGGCCATCATAGCCACACCGGCCAAGACCGTTTTGGCACTCGTGGAAGAATGTGGTATGGCCGGCGTTTCAGGTATTGTACTGATCTCTGCCGGGTTTGCCGAAGCAGGAGAAGAAGGCAGAGCGATGACCAAAGAAATCCTAAAAACCGTTCGCCGATATAATATGCGTCTGATCGGCCCCAACTGCCTTGGATTTATACGGCCTTCCATAAAACTTAATGCCAGTTTTGCCAATAAGATGGCCTTGCCCGGCAAGATCGCTTTCATCTCTCAAAGTGGCGCCTTATGTACGGCCATCCTCGACTGGTCCATCAAGATGAATGTGGGTTTCAGCCACTTCGTTTCCATTGGTTCCATGATCGACGTGAGTTTTGATGACCTGATCGATTACTTTGGCAGTGACCCTTATACTTCCAGTATTGTGATTTATATGGAATCGCTGATCGATGCACGCAAGTTTTTGAGTGCGGCCAGGGCTTATGCAAGGAACAAACCCATCATCGTCCTGAAGGCGGGAAAAAGCTCTGAAGGAGCCCAGGCGGCCATGTCACACACGGGTAGCCTTGCCGGCAACGATTTCGTTTTTGATGCGGCCTTCAAACGCGCAGGTATCATCCGGGTAGATACGATAGGAGAATTGTTCCATATCGCCCAGTCCTTGTCAATGCAGGAAAAACCCTCCGGTAAAAAAATGGCCATGATCACCAACGCGGGAGGACCCGGGGTCATCGCTACAGATTTACTCATCGCCAAGGGCGGGGAGCTGGCCACTTTATCCCCGGAAACCATTGAAGAGCTCAACGGACACCTTTCTCCTTTCTGGAGCCATAACAACCCGATCGACGTACTCGGGGATGCCGGACCGGAACAATACAGAAAGGCGGTTGAAGTGTGTGTCAATGATCCTAATGTTGATGGAATTCTTATCATACTGACTCCCCAGGCCATGACTGATTCCAAAGCCATTGCAGAGGCTATTGTGACCATCCCCAATTTAGAACGAAAAACCGTTTTGGCTTCCTGGATGGGAGCCGATGATGTGCAGGCAGGAAGGGAGGTACTTGAGCAACACAGCATTCCGGTGTACAGTATTCCGGAAAACGCGGTCAGGTGTTTCATGTATATGTACGATTACAAACGAAACCTAAAAACGATCTACCAGACTCCGGCTGTCATTCCAAGTGCTTTCCTTCCCAAAACTGAGGAGAACCGCCAGTTGATGAGAAATGTATTGGCAGACGGCCGTAAAGTTATGACCGAGTTTGAAGCCAAGCAGTTTCTCGACAACTACCAGATCAATGTCATCAGGAACGGATTGGCGGCTACCAAAGAAGAAGCGATGCAACTGGCCGATGAACTCGGTTATCCTGTGGTGATGAAGATCGCTTCTCCTGACATTTTGCACAAAACGGATGTCGGTGGGGTTGTGCTGAATATCAAAAAAAGAGAAGATGTCGGGCGTTATTTTGACGAGATTCTTGAATCTTCCCTTGCGGCGGTTCCGGATGCAGACATCAAAGGAATCTTTGTGGAACAAATGATGAAAAAGCGGTATGAACTGATCATCGGAGCCAAAAGAGACCCGATTTTCGGCCCTACCATCGTATTCGGAATGGGAGGGGTGGCTGTGGAAGTCTTTAAAGATACTACCGTAGGTTTGCCTCCATTGAATATGGCCCTGGCAGAACGAATGATCGAGGACACCAAAATTTATAAGCTGCTCAAAGGATATCGTGGAATGCCGGGAGCAGATCTTACGGCCATACAGTTCCTGTTGTACAAGTTTGCCTACCTCCTCATGGATTTTCCCGAAATTGAGGAGATTGATATCAACCCGTTTGGAGTGGATGAACATGGAGGCGTAGTGCTGGATGCAAAGGTCGTGCTCGATGGCAATGAAGTGAATCCCAATCACCGGTACAAGCATCTGGTTATTTCTCCTTATCCGTCAAAATATATTTCTGAGTACACGCTTAAAAACGGGGAAAAAGCCATTTTGCGGCCGATCAAACCGGAGGATGAAGCGATGGAGAAAGAGATGTTTACCAAATTTTCGGAAAGAACCCAGAGATTCCGCTTTTTCCAGCTGATCAAAGATATCTCCCACGATCAACTGGTGCGCTATACGCAGATCGACTATGATCGGGAAATTGCTATCATCGCGGAATTGGATGAAGATGGCCGAAAAGTAATGGCCGGCGTCGGCCGACTGATCTCCGATCAGTATAATGAAGCGGCAGAATTTGCAGTGGTCATCGCCGACCCATGGCACAGCCAGGGATTAGGCAATAAGTTTTTGGACTACATCCTCGAAATCGCTACAGGCCGGGGCATTCACAAAGTATATGCCAGTATTTTATTCGAAAACCACATCATGCTGCATATGTTCAGGAAGCGTGGCTTTACCATGAAGACCGTAGAGGACGGTTATTATGCAGAACTGGTGGTAAATGAATAGAGGATAATTGGAATTAAAGATTAGTGTAGAATATAAAAACATGAGTCATCCCGAATTTCATCTAATCAGATTAAATTCGGGATTTTTCTTTTACAAAAGAAATAAACCGCAAAATTTAAAACAAGTAACCGCAAAATTTAGAAGTGTTTGGGTCGTGGGTTAGGTGTTTTGCGACAAAAAATGACTTTTTTCCAAAACCCAAACCTTTTGCCCACTCACTTTTACACCCGCCTTCCTGCGTCAGCAGGCAGGTTTTAAATTCCTTGTTTTACACCTGCCTTCCTGCGTCTGCAGGCAGGTTTTACATTTAAAAAATACTTCAAATAATCAAAAAATTTCTATTTCAGACAGTTTTTGAAAATTCGGGATGAACTTATGTTTTATTTTCCTTAACGGTTTTCCTAATCATCAATTTTTAACTTCAGCAAAACCATGTGGGCTAAATCTGACTTTAAAATATGATACTTATTATCCTCGTAATCCTGCAGGGTTATTGAATCCTTAGCGGCCAGGTTATAATTTGATCTTTTAAACCTGGCATATATTTTTTTTACTTTCTCTGTATTAGGTTTGCCATCCTCTCCTTTGGTTCCGTCTCCTTGTCTGATTTCACCTAAATAGCTGAAAATAAAAATCAGGGATCTGAAAACATCTTCCTTTTTTTCCGGCTCAAAGCTAATATTGATCGACCTTCCCTCTCCTTTTTTGACATAACTATCAATCGTTTCACTCAAAAGGTCAATTTGTTTGTAAAAACCTCCATTGTTGCATAATGCCAGTTCATTTTTGTAATGTTCCAGGGAATCCTGAATGACTTCGCATAATTTTGAAGTATCTATTGGGCCATGGTCGGAATTAGTAAAGCTATTATTTGAATTTAGGAGATTGCCAATTTGAGCAATTTTTTGGTCTATAGTAAACGATGAGTCTTTAATTTCAGATCTTAAAACGTGGTTAACCCATAAATTATCAACCTTCTCAGCGGTTTTATCATTAGAAAACAAGGGGGCAATAAATTCAGTGATGGCAAAAAGGACCGCTATGACCAGCGTAAAAGCCATATAGTTTCTGATAGAGCCCAACATGGGTTCTCTTACTTGCTGTTGGTCCTGTTCTTTGGATAGTAACCGGTAGGAAAGAATAGCTAAGGCCAGGGTGATGCCAATGGCTCCATAATTCAAAAATTCTAAAAAATTCATGGCAGGTGTTTAAATTGATACAATCATTGCGACGGTGAAAGTATTACATTTTTTTTATTTGGAAGCATAAAATGGCTTCCAGCTTATTTGGTTTAACTGCCAGATCACCGTCGATCAGAGGTAAAACACCCTATTCTTTTCCTGCAAAACGCCAATTATTATCATTTCTCAAAAAACAAATTCGCGAACCGGTATCGCTTGCCTCTTTCTCCATAAATGACCATCTTCCTGCTGCCGGTCTGATGACAGATTTTAGGCCGTGTAATGATATTGGCATCCCTGTTGGAAAACAACGGCCAGGTATTGAGCTCACCATCTTTTGAAATTTCAGCGAGGGCTACCACTGAATTTCGGCCATCAAAATAATAAATCCTTTTGCGGGTTCTCCGGTTTTCTTTTTCCGAAAAATTCCTGATGTTGTCGTTGAAGACGAAATATATTTTATCACGTACGACGGCCTTGGCATAGGAAGAATAATAGCCTCCATCATCCCGCGTCTGCTGACGTTTGGGAATATGCGTGGCCCATTCAATGCTGCCGTCGGGGCGAATGTTTACGACTATGATGTCATTGTAATTGTAATAATAAATGGAATGGCTAATTCCTGAACGGTCGTAGTAGGTTCTTGTTTCGATATAATATTGTTCCGCAATGAGCACTGCTCCACCGTCACTGCGCAGGATGAGGTCATCCAGGGAATACCGGTACAGTTCTGGCGCCCTCCGTGAATTGCCGGATTCTTCTGCTTTTTTTGCCCGCTGTTTGGCGCCATCCGACATGTATTCGGTCAGGAATTCAAAGTCGAATGGTTTTAGATGGATATTGAAGGTTTCTTTTGTTTTGGCGTTGATGCCAAAAAAACAGGTGCCTTTCATGCTGTAACTCAATTTTTCGGAATAGAATCCGGCACAAACCAGGTTGCCGTCGTTCCCGATTTTAAACGTGAGGTCAGTGATGAATTTGTCCTGAAGATCAATTTTGTATTCCGAGGCTTCCTGACTTTCATTGGTGTAAGCCAAAACGATATAGTGGTAATTGGGCTTGCCGTTCCGGGTCGTTCTCAGGCGGTCATAATACAATTTGCCCAGTAAATATACATTCCCCTCATTATCTATTTGGTAAGCTTCCAATGACAATAATTCATCAGGGTAGGGCAGGGTGATCTCCCGGTTCCACAAAGGATTGAAACTGTTGTCAAAAACATTCAGGGTAAACCTTTCCGCGTCTTTCCGCTTATAAGGCAGTTGCCCGTAAACCAAAACTTTCGAAGAGTCTTTTGATAGTTGAATATCATAAGAACCTTCTTTAAGCCAGCTGCCCGTATTGATTTCGGCGATTTTATTGATTTTATTGGAAGGGGTGAACCGGGAAGAAAGGGTTTGATAAAAAAGGAAGCTGGTTTCCTTGGCCTTGTTGTTGTAACTGGTCAACAGGTACAATTGCCCATTCAGATAAATCAGGTCCTCAAACTGGAGGTTGTTCCCGTCGAATTCGAGAGCGATCTTTTCAGAACGCTTCAAATTCATTTTTTCATCGTATTGTTCGACATAAATTTTGGGCGTATTTTCCAATAATCCTGTCTTATGCCTTACCGTGATCATTCCTGAGCTATTGGAATTTACGATCTTATCAATATAGGTATTGGCAGGCTCTTTGAGCTCTTCCCCCCAACTGATGGTGGCTGGCAAATCTTCCATCTGCCCCCATACCGAAACAGAAACCAAAAGTATCGTAAAAAGAAGGATAGTTTTTTTCATAGCTTAAGCAAATTGATTATTGTCTTTTGATCACATAAGAGGCCATTTTACCATCCGCACATGGAGCCCATCGATAGCCCGGGCACTTATTAAATCAAATTCAATGAGTACCTGGATCCCCAAATTACTTAATCCTCCTGTATTTCGAAGCATTAGACGGATCCACCCTTGACATCACCCGAATGACTTTGTTTTGTTCCTCGGGGGAGGCTATTTGGAATATATCGATGATTTCAGAAGCTTTGGTCGCATTAAAAACCTGGAGAATCATACAATTTGGATAAGCCTGGTTGACCTTTTCAATATCATCAAAAGTCAAAGCAATGGCCGCCCGGCCTCCTGATGCATTACTGGCCATCAGATCAAGACCCTGGCGATGGTATTGGTACATGGCCAGTCTAAATGGCTTTACCCTTGGCGACAATAGGTTCTCCGCCAGCCAATAGCGATTTTTATTGCTTTCGGAAGCGGTCCACCCACTGTATGGACTTGGAGTAGAGCTGGATGGAATATTATTTATGGCATCCTGGGCCAGTTGAAAATATTCCTGTCCTCCCATCGGAGAAAAAGAATCGTAATCCAGTCCGATGATGATATAGGCATAAAAAGCCAGGATGGAAGAAAGGTTTCCGTTGAAAGAAGTCTTACTGTAAATCAGCGGCTCGAATTGCTGGTATTCAAAAACGACATCCCTGTCCAGGTGGTTGAAGACCGGGCTTTCCGAATCGGCATTGTAAATAGGCCGTGAAGCCTGTATAGCGAGATCCGCTTTGAAACTGGTTGGAGATGATTCTTCCTGGATGGTGATCACGACGTTACAATTGATGCGTTCCTCTGTTTCAAAAACGTCGTTAGTCCATTTCTGATTATTCAAAAATTCTCTGACGGTTTGCTCCAGCGTTTCAAAAACTTTGGCATCCACCGTCTGTAGTTTCTGCGTATTGATCTTAACGTTGCAATTGAGTTCCTGGGCCGAAAGTGACAGCACCGTACTCAATAAAACGATTACTATGGAAATTTTTTTCATGAATAACTTTACATTTATTATTTCAAACAAATACTGTCAGGCAAGAGTTTCGGAAAGTTTATTAATAATATCCACCGCAACGGCGGCCTTTGATTTTAACTCAAATTTACTGATCTTATTGTCTTTCCCAATGATGGAAATTTTATTTGTGTCATGACCAAAACCGGCTCCTTTGTCGTTCAGCGAATTCAGGACGATAAAGTCAAAATTTTTCTTTTTGATCTTGGCTTTGGCATTCTCCACTTCTGATTGGGTTTCAAGTGCAAATCCAACAAGTACCTGGCCGGCTTTTTTTGCCAGTCCAAGTTCTTGGGCAATATCTGGATTCTCTATCAATTCGATGATAAAATCCTGGTTGTTTTTCTTTATTTTTTGTTCCGCGAAATGTTTCGGACGGTAATCGGCTACGGCGGCAGCCAGGATGGCCGCATCACAACCGGGGAATAAACTGGCGGCCTGGTCCCTCATTTCAATGGCCGTTTTTACGGGGATGACCTTCACCCCCTGGTGATCGGTGCTCAGGTGCGTGGGGCCTAATACCAGGAAGACTTCTGCTCCGGCGGCGGCGGCGGCATTGGCCAGCGCAATCCCCATTTTCCCGGAAGAATAATTGCCGATAAATCTTACGGGGTCAATTTTTTCGTAGGTCGGACCGGCAGTGATCAATACTTTTTTACCTGAAAGAGGTTTGCTGTGGACAAAAAAAGAATCGAGGAAGGATACGATATCCTCCGGCTCGGCCATGCGGCCCTCGCCGGTCAGCCCGCTGGCCAGTTCACCATATCCCACCGGGATCAGGTGGTTGCCGTAGGCTTTCAGTTTTTCGACATTAGCCCTGGTGGCAGGATGCTTCCACATATCGAGATCCATAGCTGGGGCAAAAAACACCGGGCATCGGGCGGAAAGGTAAACGGCAAGTACCGCATTGTCGCAAATGCCTGCGGCCATTTTGGCCAGGGTGTTGGCCGTAGCAGGGGCCACGACCATAGCATCAGCCCAAAGCCCCAGCTCAACGTGATTGTTCCAGCCTTCTCCCGAGCTCACCGTAGAATGTACGGGATGCCCCGAAAGCGTTGAAAGGGTAAGCGGAGCGATGAAATCGGTAGCTGAAGAGGTCATCAGCACTTTGACTTCGGCCCCGGCCTTGACGAGCAGGCGGGTCAGAAAAGCAGCCTTGTAAGCGGCGATGCTGCCTGAAACAGCCAGGATTATTTTTTTGTTTTTTATATTGTCCATATAAATGCAGAAATGACGACCTCGCACCGTGGTGAGGTCGTCATTTTTATGTTAATGAAGCCATTTATGCCGTTGCTTCGTTTGGCCCGGTTAAAAAATTCCTCGATTGCTCCCGGAATCAGGCCGGATTGAATATTGAACATTCGCTTTGCTGGTGCCGGCAACCTCAGGCCAGGTCAGTTTTCCGGTTAGTGACGGACGTTGAGCGATTTGTCCTTAAAACGGTGGTATAATTCTCCTTCGACGTATTCCTCCGTAGCAATAATGGCCGGATTGGGAAGGCGCTCGTAGAATTTTGAAATTTCGATCTGCTCTTTGTTTTCGCTGATCTCTTCGATAGTGTCAGAAGAAATGGCGAATTCTTCCAGTTTTTTGTTGAGCTCGTGTTTGATTTCGCCTACGAGGTGATTGGCACGCTTGGCGATAATATTAAGCGTTTCGTAAATGTTTCCGGTTTCCTTAGCAAGCGCCTTTACATTACGGGCGCGAATATTAGGATCCAGCCCTTGAACTCTGCTTTTGATGTCCGTCATTATTAAGTGAATTTAATTTTTCTCTTGAATTATTTAACATATTTTCGACCTCTTTGTTGTTTGCTCCATTGGCAAAAAGATCTAAATAATCTTGTGCTTTTTCTATGGCGAGCTCATAACGCTCTTTTTGTTTCTCTCTAAAACTGTTGGATGCCCACAGATATGCTGACCTGGAGATGAGGTAACGCACCTGTTCCGCCTCAGCAGTTTCAGGGAAATCTACCAGCAAATTGCCGAAAGACTGTATGGAAGCCTGGTACCTTTTGATGTCGTAGTACAATTTTCCTTCCTCGAAAGCTTTTTGTTCCAGCTTCTTCCGCATTTCGTCTATCAGGTTGTTGCATTCACCCACCCGCTCACTAAACGGGTAAGTGTTGATGAATGTCTGTAAACCGTTTATCGCTTCTATAGTATAAGTCTGATCGAGCCTGAAGGTCGGAGACATTTTATAGTTGCAATAAGCAGCCATATAGTCTATTTCCTCCCGCCGATCACTTGTGCTGTATGTTTTACTGAAAATATTAAAGTAATAAGCAGCCAAAACATACTGTTCCTGGTAGTAATAGGTATAGGCGTATTTGTAATAAATCTCTTCAGCCTCTTTTTGTCCGCGATAGCTGCTGATCACCAGTTCATAAAGCGATTGTGCCTTCTGAAAATTATCATCGGCATAATAAGCATCGGCTTTCGCCAGAATCAATTTCGGGTCGCCACTCGCTCTTGTTTTCTCAAATTCACTCTTGCATGAGGCGAAAACAGTGAGCGCAATTACAGCTAAAATAATGTTCCTAATATTCATAAGCCCGCAAAGTTAAGCTTTTTTAAGTTAAGTACAATAATATGTGATGCCGGAATTGCATCTTTTCCTTAATAGAGGCAGTAAAAAAGCTCAAAAGGTTGTTTTTGCCAGGTTTAAAGTTATCGATTTACCCAATAACTGTTACAGTCGTTCCAATCCGCGTTCCATCACGTGGTAAAAGCGGAACACTGGTCAGTACGGGTTAAGCGGATTTTAACAGATTTCCGTTCCAATCCGTTCGATCCGTTTCAATCCGCGTTCTATCTAAAAATCGCTATTTCCTGATTTTACTGATCTCCGGACACCTGATGCTTCCAAAATAATACATCATACTCACGCTGAAAATAGAATAACTGTCATTGTTGTTGGCATTACCGCGTTGGCGGCCTTCTTTACTGATGGGATTGTCCACGCCCAGGGAACGATCTGAAAGGGCTGCGGCGATCTCTCCTTTATCCCGGCGCACATCGTCATTATCGGGGTACAGGGTACTCACATCATCCAGGTAATCGGTAAAGGCAGAGCGAATACCTAATTCCACATTGATGCTCCACTGGTAATTGAGGTCAACTTTCATGCCTGCACCAAAAAGCCATGCGCCTGACATGGGCAGGTATTCTTCCCCTTTAAACTGTCCTTCAGTGCCGAGAGGGCGGAGTTCGTAGACCTGGCCCTGGTATTCGGCCGTGGGATTGTAATAAAATGCAGAAAGTCCTCCAAAAAGGTAAGGAGTGAAATATTCATCAGCACTGCCGTGAATATAAGGCAGGAAGTTGAATTCCAACTGGGCCGATCCGTCAACGATGACTGATTCAAAACTCAAATTGCGCTGTTGTTCGAATATGTTTTTGGAATCGGCATCGGTAGCGGAAACGGTTCCGTAGTTTCCTGAAAACTTCAAACAGATACGGGTGTTGAAATTATACCTGAAGTTCAGACTGCCGGCAATACCGGGTTTATTCAGCCGGTAATTGGTATTCAAATCGCCAAAGTAATGGGACAGCCCCACCCCGGGACCAACTTCCCAGCCTTTTTGAGCCACGATCATCGTGGTGAAGAGGCTGAACACAAGAACTCCTGCAGCAACTTTGAAGGTTTTTATCATTGAATAATTCATGAATTTTCTATTGTTAATGTCCAACGGGGCGGCATTATTCGTGATTCAAGAACCGCACACTGGGAAATAAACGCAAAGATAAGATAAATGGTATATGTAGGTGAAAGGTTAAATTAAAAGTTTGTCTGTGCATCGTCTTTGGCCAGAAATGATTTAGGAGGGGGAGGAGTGAGGGGCGCAGAACAAACACCTTCAAAATCAAACGACTTGAAACCACCTGGAGCACATGGAACCACCTGGAACACCTGGAATCATCTGGAACAGCGAGCCTGCGAGCAAAAAGCCTACGGCTTTACAAACAAGGCCGAAATCGACCGGTGTTCATAAGTATTCCGGATGGCCCGGGAAAAAAGTTTGGCGGTAGACAACTGTTTGATCTTGGCCACCTTCTTTTTCAATGGCAATGTATCGCATACGATCACCTCTGTCAATTGGGAATTTTCAATCCTTTCGTAAGCAGGGCCGGAAAGTACAGGGTGTGTGCACATGGCACGAACACTTTTGGCTCCTTTGGCAATTAAGGCATCAGCAGCATGGCAAAGTGTGCCTGCGGTATCAATGAGGTCGTCAATGAGAATCACGTCGGCACCATCCACATCTCCGATGACGGTCATCTCGGCAATTTCATTGGCTTTTTTTCTGTATTTGTCACAGATGACCAGATTTTTTTCAAAATATTGAGCGTAGGTTCTTGCACGTTTGACCCCACCTACGTCGGGAGAGGCAAAAATGACTTTATCGAGTTTTTGCTTTTTCAGGTAAGGGATAAAAATGGCCTCACTTTTAAGGTGATCCACAGGGATGTTGAAAAAACCCTGTATCTGGTCGGCGTGGAAATCCATGGTCATCACACGATTGACCCCGGCGTCTTTCAGGAGGCCGGCGATGAGTTTGGCAGAGATAGGAACACGAGGTTTGTCTTTTCTGTCCTGGCGGGCATAACCGAAGTAAGGAATGACCGCGGTGATGTAACCGGCAGAGGCTCTTTTGGCGGCATCGATCATGAGCAGCAGCTCCAGGATATTGTCTGCCGGCGCAAAAGTCGACTGTATAAAAAATACGTAACTCCCCCTCACGGATTCGTTGATTACGGGATGCATTTCTCCGTCGCTAAAACGATTTACGGTGATGTCTCCCAACGCCTGTCCGTGGAAATCAGCTATTTTTTCAGAAAGGTATTGCGTTTCAGTTCCTGAAAAAAGTTTTACATCAGTCATGTTTAATTTATCTTTTTCTATCGGTGATAAAAGCCACGAGGTCTTTTAAGGATTCCCGTGCAGTAGTTTCCGGAAAAGTATTTAATAATTGAAAGGCCTGATCACGATAATCGTTCATCGCTTTTTGTGAATATTCGAGCCCCCCGCTTTGTTGCACAAAATTAATGACTTCCTTCACTTTTTCAGCGTTCTCGCTGTGGTTTTTTATAATATTTATGATATACCTGCGATCTTTTTTGGGAGCATGCTGTAAAGCATAGATCAGCGGAAGAGTCATTTTCTTTTCTTTGATGTCAATGCCCAGGGGTTTGCCCACATCTTCTGATCCAAAATCGAAGAGGTCATCGCGAATCTGGAAGGCGATGCCCAGCTTTTCGCCGAAGAGTCTCATCAATTCGATGACGGCATCGTCGTTGGTAGCCGAAGAGGCTCCGGCGCTGCAGGCGGAAGCGATCAGGGAAGCCGTTTTGTTGCGGATGATGTCGTAATAAACGTCCTCGGTAATGTCGAGGCGGCGGGCTTTTTCTATCTGGAGCAACTCCCCTTCACTCATGGCTTTTACGGCCGTGGAGACGATGTCGAGCTGGCGGTATTCTTTGTGTTTGAGGGCGAGCAGCATACCCTGTGAAAAAAAGTAATCGCCGACGAGTACGGCAATTTTGTTTTTCCAGAGGGCATTGATGGAGAAAAAGCCCCGGCGTTCGAAAGAATCGTCCACTACGTCATCGTGAACCAGGGTAGCGGTATGGAGCAATTCAACGAGAGAGGCCGCCCTGAAGGTGGATTCCGAAATGTCACCACAAATTTTTGCTGCAAGAAAAACGAAGATGGGGCGAACCTGCTTGCCTTTTCGGCGAACGATGTAATAGGTTATTCTGTCGAGTAACGGAACCGGACTGCGCATAGCTTCCCGAAAGTGAGTTTCAAACTGTTTTAACTCTGCCTCAATAGGTTGTTTAATTTCCTTCAACGACTTCGCCATGAATGTTCTGCTTTTCGGAATCCAAAACTATGAAAAAGTTTTCATACACCACCATTTCAATCAAATTTCTTTGTAATAGTCAACAAGTTAACTTAAATTTACCTTTGAAAAATGTTGAGTACGGTGGCAGAGAAGACTTATAGTGTTTGCAATTGAATATTTTATATACATAATAGCCGGAAAAAGGTTTTAATCCCGGCAGTTTAAACCATAAATAATTCATTTCTATGTGATTGACAATAAAAAAGATATTACGGCTAAAGGATCGTTTTATCCTTGGAATTGTCTTTGAATCGGCACTCCTTATTAGATTATCTTCTCTTGTTTACCTCATTTTTTACTATTTACTGTTTCCGGAAATGAAAATATTTTCATGGTCGGGTATGAATGGTTTTATCAACAAAGGGACCGATGCACTTTAACGAGGTAATAGGACAACAGGCTGTGAAGGACGATCTGCACCAAATGGTGGCTTCGGATCGGTTGCCTCATGCCTTGCTGTTCCTTGGCCCCGGGGGGAGTGGTAAACTGGCGCTGGCCCTTGCCCTGGCGCAACATGTACTTTGTGAACAACCGGTTTCCGGTGAAGCCTGCGGGCATTGTCCGGAATGCTCAAAAGTGGAAAGACTGATCCACCCTGATCTGCATTTTTCCTTTCCCACTGTGGGCGCTGGAGTGACCAGCGATAATTTCCTGCCCCATTGGCGGGAAGCCATTCTCGAAAATCCCTACATGGATGTCAACGAATGGTTGCAGCGTATAGGAGCGGAGAACAAACAGGGCAACATCAACAAGCAGGAGTGTGTGAATATCATTCATAAACTGAGCCTTAAAACTTATAAAAGCAACCGAAAGATCCTCATCATGTGGTTGCCGGAATACCTGGGAAAAGAGGGCAACAGGCTGTTGAAACTGATTGAAGAACCACCGGATCAGACGCTTTTTTTGCTGGTAGCAGAAAACCAGGAACTGATTCTGAATACCATTTTATCCCGCTGCCAGATCGTGAAGGTAAACGGGCTGAGCGATGAAACCATTTCCGAAGCCCTGAAGGTTTTGACGAATGTGGATGAAGGGACAGCAAGAGTGGCGGCCCAGTTATCGGATGGAAATTTTAACGAAGCCCTCAAGTTTGCCCGGAATAAGGAAAGCGACCACGCCGGGCTTTTCCTCAGTTGGCTGAGGCTTTGTTATCTGGGGAATGGCGTAAAACTGGTCAGCTGGACAGATAAATTTGCCGAGCTGGGCCGCGAAAACCAAAAGCAGTTCATTCAGTATGCCCTGCACTTTTTGAGAGAATTTCTTATATTAAAAATAACCCAAATAGAAAAGGTTCGATTGCAGGAGACGGAGTTGGAAACGGCCCGAAAATTATTGCCCATTATCGAATTCGACCAAATTGAAAAAATAGTAAATCTGCTATCGGAAAATGCGTACTTCATTGAAAGAAATGCTAATCCGAAAGTTTTATTTTTGAGTGCTTCGATTGAGGTGAACAGGATTTTGAAACGGAGAGCGTAGCCTCAAAACTCAACCGGGACCCCGTAATTTCGTAACGACGAATGGAGGTGTTCTTCAAAATATATATATACAATGGCTTGTACAGGATGTGCATCAAAACAGAGCGGCAGTTGTAACCGTTTAAACACCTTTGATTGGCTCAGTGCCATGCATATTGATGACCCTATCCCTTTCGAAATCGTGGAGGTCAGCTTCAAGGACGGGGCCAGAAAGGGATTTTTTCATACGGATGATTCTGTCCCCACCGTAACCGGGGATCTCGTGGTGGTCGAATCAAAAAACGGCTATGATATGGGCCGTATTTCCCTTTCCGGGGAATTGGTCCGTCTTCAAATGGTCAAAAAACGCGTCACCCAGGAAAAAGTAGTCCACAAGATTATCAGGGTAGCTACTGAGCGCGACGAGGAGCGTTATGATGAAGTTCGCTCCCGGGAAATGGAAACCATGGTCAGGGCGCGCGTTATTGCCCGTACCCTCGATCTGGATATGAAAATTGGAGATGTGGAATACCAGGCCGACGGCCGGAAAGCCACTTTTTTCTACACTGCCGACGGTCGTGTGGATTTCCGGGAACTCATCAGGCATTACGCCAAGGAATTTAAGGTGAAAATTGAAATGAGACAGATCGGCGCACGCCAGGAATCTTCCCGTATTGGCGGGGTGGGCTCCTGCGGCAGAGAGCTATGTTGCTCTACCTGGCTCACCAATTTCAAATCCGTTTCTACCGGTGCGGCACGATACCAGAATCTGGCCATCAACCAGGCTAAGCTTTCCGGCCAGTGCGGCCGTTTGAAATGTTGTCTCAACTACGAATTGGATACTTACCTCGACGCCCTGACACATTTTCCAAAAAATGCCGAAAAAATCCAAACAGAAGGCGGCCCGGCCGTGTTGATCAAAACAGATATTTTCAAACGGTTGATGTTTTATGCCTATCGTGGGGAAAAAGGGGGCCGGAGCCGGATTTTTGGACTGGAAGTGGATACCGTCAAAGATATTCTCGAAATGAATGCCAAAGGCAATAAACCGGTCGATCTGAGTGCCTTGCATTATGTGTCGCCGGTAGGAGTGGAGGAAGAACTGGACTTTGAAGGGGATGTAACCGGTGCGATAGAATTGCCGGCAGAGCAGAAAAAACGTTCCCGAAACAGCAATAAGAACCGCAGAGGTCAACAGGGAAGAAACAGTAATAACAACAGGGGCGGGAATAATCAGTCTTCGGGAAACAAGCCTGCAGACCGACCAAAGCCTGCGGATCGGAACAAGCCTGATAATCGATCTAACAAACCTGCGGACCGGAACAAACCTGATAATCGACCCAACAAGCCTACGGACAGGCCTAAGCCTAAAAACGAGGGAGAAAAGGATAATCAAAATAAAAAACCAGATACTCCTCCGAACGAAAGAACAGGCAATGCCAATAAAAACCGGAATCGTAACAATAGAAACCGTAACCGTAACCGGGACAATCGGGATAACAATAAAAAGGACTAATACCGCTAATAATGAAGTTTGATTTAACCGTAATCGGATCTGGCCCGGGAGGCTATGTCGCTGCTATCAGGGCAGCTCAACTGGGCTTAAAAACGGCCATCATTGAAAGATACCATACACTGGGTGGAACCTGCCTGAATGTGGGATGCATTCCTTCAAAGGCCCTGCTGGATTCTTCTGAGCACTATTACAATGCCAAAGAGCATTTTGCACTCCATGGGATTGAAGTGAAAGGCCTGAAAGTAGATCTTCCTCAGATGGTGAAAAGAAAAGATGAAGTGGTGGCTCAGACTACCGAGGGCATCAATTTTTTGATGAAAAAGAATAAGATCGAAGTTTTTCATGGCCATGGCACTTTTCTTTCTCCCCATAAAATCAAAATTTCGGGCACTGAAGAAATGGTGATAGAAACCGACAAGGTCATTATTGCCACGGGGTCCAAACCCATCGTTCCCGAGGTCTTTAACTATGACAAAAACCGTGTCATTACTTCTACAGAAGCCCTCAATTTGCAACAAGTTCCCAATAGTATGGTCATCATTGGGGGGGGCGTGATCGGACTGGAGCTCGGCTCGGTTTATTCACGCCTCGGCACTTCAGTAGAAGTGGTCGAGTACCTCGATGCGATCATCCCGGGGATGGACAAGGATTGTTCCAAAGAATTGATGAGGTCACTGAAGAAACAAGGGATAAAGTTTCATCTCAAACATAAGGTCACTTCGGTTAAGGCGGGTAAAAAAGGCGTAACCGTCGGAGTGCAGAAACGCGATTCTGAAGAGACGTTCACACTTAATGCCGATTACTGCCTGGTGGCCATAGGTCGTCGCCCTTATACAGACAACCTCGGACTTGAAAATGCGGGGGTTGAGAAAGATGATAAAGGCAGGATCGCCGTCAACGAACACCTGGAAACCAATGTGCCGGGTATTTATGCGATAGGGGATGTGGTGCGTGGTGCCATGCTGGCTCACAAAGCCGAAGAAGAAGGAACCTACGTAGCCGAAAAAATTGCGGGGCAAAAACCACATATCAATTATAACCTAATTCCGGGAGTGGTGTACACCTGGCCGGAAGTAGCTGCGGTTGGCCAGACGGAGGAGGAACTCAAAGCGGCAGGCATTGCCTATAAATCAGGAAAATTTCCTTTCAAAGCTTTGGGGCGTGCCCGGGCGAGCACCGATGTAGACGGTATGGTAAAGATCCTTGCGGATAAGGAAACCGACGAAGTACTGGGCGTGCATATGGTTGGCGCAAGGGTGGCTGATATCATTGCGGAGGCGGTAGTGGCGATGGAATTCAGAGCTTCCGCCGAGGATATTTCGAGGATGAGCCATGCCCACCCGACTTTTACGGAGGCCGTGAAAGAAGCAGCCCTGGCCGCTACAGCAAATCGTCCAATACACATTTAACTCAAGGGGTAAAACCACTTGAGTTAATTTTCAAAGATCAAATTTCAACTTCCAAATACGAAAGGAGACATCTTTACTTACGTTTTGTGATTTGGAGATTGTCACGTAGTCGATTTATTGCAACCTATGTTATTTAGTAATTTCAGGGACAATTTGCATTTGTGTTTCAAACCAGAAGGGGGAAATCATGTTATAACTTAAAAGTATTAACAGGAAAGATATGAACGACAATCACAGTCTATGGTATTTGGAAAATATTGATGTGACCAATATGCTTTGCCCCAAAAAAGAAAAAGCCGGTCATGTTGATAAACATTTGCACCGACAGGTTAAAAAAGGAGAATACATATACCTTCCTGAAGAACATTCTGATAAAATGTATTTTCTCACCGAGGGCAGGGTCAAAATTGGAACCTACAATTCCACGGGGAAAGAAATTACCAAGGCTATTTTAGGGGTAGGAGAAGTTTTTGGGGAAATGGCTATTCTCGGGGAAGACAAACGCAGGGATTTTGCCATCGTCATGGAAGATGCCGAAATGTGTGTGCTTACCGTTGAAGATATGAAAGCACTTATGCGGGAAAATTCCAAAGTTTCCATGTTTATGTTCAGAATAATGGGAGACCGAACCCGTAAAATGGAGCGCCGGCTGGAATCTCTGGTGTTCAAAGATTCCAGAACCCGTATCGTAGAATTTTTACATGAACTGGCCCTGGAAAAAGGCCGCAGGATCGGGTACGAACAGGAAGTCAGAAATTTTATCACTCACCAGGAAATTGCCAACCTTACCGCTACCTCGCGGCAGACCGTTACCACCGTACTCAACGAATTACGCAATAAAAATATCCTCGTTTTCAACCGCCGCCGCATGCTGGTCCGGGATATGGACCTCCTTGCCAGGGAAGCGGAGCATCAGGTGAATGGGTAATTATTTAAAAAATGATTAAAGCCTTTTGTCCAGGTTTTTGAGTAAGGCCTTGGCTTTGATTTTGAATAATTCAAGATTAGGAACGTGATTACTGTAAACAAAAGCCCGGTGGTAGGCCACCCTGTTTTTATAATCAGGTTCGTTGAGCACATAATTCATAAACTCATATGATAAAATTAATAAAAACATCCACATTTTATCCGGGCTTTCCTTCTGAATTGGTATTCCATTCATTTTTAAACTTAAAATCACGGGTTTCAGGCAGCTGGAAAGCAAAAAATATCATAACCTGATATAAATCATACTGTCCCTCTGAGTTTCGTCATAGCTTTTTTGGCTAAAAACCCTTAAGTAGTGGTTGTTTTATAGTTCGTGGAAAAGGATACGTTTTATCAAAACAAAAAACTATTATTATGAAGTCGATTAATCTAATAAAAAGCATGATTGCTACCGGTGTTTTACTGGTGTTGATCATAGTTAATGCCGGGGCACAATGGTTGCCCCAGAAAACAGGTTTGCCTGATGGTATTGAAGGAATTTACAATTTTTCTGTCGTGGATGCGACTACCATTTGGGCGATCCCGTTTTCTTTTTCAGGATGCCATAAGCTGGTGAAATCAGTAGATGGAGGCAAGACATGGAAAGTGATTACAGTAACGGGAGGGGAAGGTCTGGCTTTTGCCGACATTCATGCGTTGGACGAAAATAATGTATGGGTCGCTATGTGGCCCTCCGGCATTTCCTCCAACAGTGCCATTTTTCATTCTTCAGACGGTGGAGAAACCTGGGTGCAACAGGAAACGGCATTTTTCAATACTTCCGGGTATGTGGCCTTTATCCATTTCTTTAATGAAAAAGAAGGCATCACCGTAGGTGACCCCAATGGCGGACAATTTGAAATGTATTTCACCCGCAATGGGGGAGAAAAGTGGCAGGCGGTGTCTATCAAAAATATCCCGATGCCCAATATTGGAGAGGCCGCAGTGGCCGGTAATTTTGAAGTCAGCGGCAATACCATCTGGTTCGGAACAACCAAAGGCCGTGTGTTCAGAAGTACGAACCATGGAGTCAACTGGACCGCTTCAGAACCGCTTTGGAATGGGGCGGTGAGTTGTGCCTTCCAGGATGAGATGACAGGCCTTGCGGTTTCCAATGGCAATTCCGATCTAAAACCCTCATTGATGCAAACTTTTGACGGCGGACTTACCTGGACTCCAATGGACTCTGCTCCGCCGATCTCAGGGTTTATCGAATTTGTACCCGGTTCAAAAGATTCCTACGTTATCGCCGGAACGGGTAAAAACGGTACAGATAAAGGATCTGCTTATACCATCGATGGTGGAAAAACCTGGGTTCTTGTGGATGATATGGAGCACTTTTCATCCGTGTTTATCTCTCCCCAACAAGGTTATATAGGATCTGACAACACGGTTTTGTTTAAGTGGGTAGGTCCTGTTCTGGAAGAAGAAACGGATGCCGAAAAAGTAAAAAAGGTAATCAATTAAGTTAATGTTAGTTTTTGAAGCTGTTTAGTCAAGGAGACTCCTTGGCTAAACAGCCTTTCCTTTTTTTGCTTTCGAAATCATCCAGACAAATTGAAACCAGGCCAAACGAACTGCAACTCCTTAAACACATGAAGGCCAATTCATAACACACTAAGTTATTACATTTCACATATACGGCTCCACAAACTTCTCCTTGATCACCGTGTAAATATCAGCACAACTGATGGCGATACCGACCTCGGTGGTATTGCCAAACTCATGATGACGGAAAGCCCCGAAGTACCACATTTTGTCGAGACCGGTCATGCGGTTGTAAACCGCCATGATGCGTACGAGATTGATCTTGTATTCATTTCTCAGCAGGTAGAAAAGACCTTTGAATACGCCTTTGTCTAGCAGTTCTTTTTGGGAAGGGGTTAGTGTTCCTTCGGGGACTCTTTCGTTGGGGTTGACGAATACTTCGCCGCTTTGGCGGAAATATTTTTTGGCAACCGCCAGAAAAAAAGCATCTGCCTTTTGCTGTTCATAGATGTTGTACAGGGTGACCTTGCCAAAATACCCTTCTGCATCTGGGTTTTTGGCATAGATGTATCCCAATCCGTGCAGTACATAATCGATTGAACCTTTTTTGTTGCGCTTCTGGATATAGGGATTGATGAATGACCGGCCCAGTTCGATCCATTTGCTCGACTTCCATGCTTCTGAGAACTGGAAATGATCCCCCATGGGGCCAGCCTCATAGGTGTCGCGATTGTGGACGACATATCGATATCCCCCGACGATGCATCCATGGATATCTTCGAATTCCGGGTTTATGATGATAAGTTGCCCCATTTCCTCTTTCAGGTCGAAGCCATCGAAGTCAATATTACCCACTCCGCCGCCTTCACTGCGAAAGGCCCATTCTCTGATGATGCTCAGCATTTTCACCAGCTCCGGATATTCGTGCCATTTGATGAGACAGATGATGTAATTCGTGCCCTCAATGGTAGATTTTGAAGGTTTGGCTTTTTTCGATAATACTTTTATTTCTTCCCTGAACACAGCTTCATTGATCAGTTTTTCAACCGTATCAACGATATCCTCTTCTGATAAAAAAGGGAAAACAGGAACCGGATTGTAAATGCCCTTTTCTTCATCGAAATAAAGCGCCGGGTCGGCTTGAATCTGTTGAGCTTGAAGGTTATGTTTCACTATAGTAAGGCTATTTAAATGCTAAATTATTTTCGTCCATAGTATAAATGAAATCATACAAAGCATCTGTCTGGTTTCGTATAATTTGCTTGGCAGTACGTTCCTTTCCTTCTATTTCGGGGGGGAAAGATACGGATTTGGACAGGTACATATCCACGATACCTTTTGATAAAAGAATTTCCCTGAGTTGGAACATATTTTCGAGGGGAACATTTTTAAGGCTTTTGTGCTTCGCCCTGAATTCCGATACTTTGTAAAATAAGGAACTGTTTTTCCCTCCGATCCGGAGAACGTTGATAGGGGTGTTATATTGTTTTGCATACTCCATGAAAGTCGTCCGCCATCTGCGGTCGCGCAGCAGACCTTCATCGTTGTACCTTGAATTTTTTCCGGCGGCATAAAAAACCACTACTTTCCCCTGGCGATAAGCTTCGTGGACCAATGCAGGATCCACCTTTTGGCTGCCCATCATATCAATGGGAACAACGAGATCTTTTACCGGCTCAATGCAGATCAGTTTATTGGCCAGGATGGCGAGGTCGTGCCGTATTTTTCCGAGCCCGACGATAGTAGCCAAAATATCGGCCCCTCCTGGATGATTGGCAACAATGGTAACCGGGCCCGTTTTGGGTAAATTTTCTCCTCCGATAAGGTTGACTTGAATTCCGGCTTCCCTGCAAATAGTCTCTATAAAAGGAACACCGGTAAGATGGGCGTTTTTGTCCACCATTTTATTGATGACCCCTATCTTCAGGACAGGTATCCTGTTGAGGATGAAATCCAAAAACTTCACTTTTCGGGAAGGCCATTTCGGATTGATTAATGAACTTGAAAATCCTTTTGTCACAATAGTTGCTTTGTGCGTTGCCACGGAGGGCTTCAAAAGCTTCAAAATTAGTAAATCCCTCTAAAGCTTGTATTACGCATCGACAATTATTTTAAAATTATAAGAGCGGTGTTGGCTCACAGATCGACCAGCTTGTCATCTGAAAATGCGGAAAGAGGCCTGAATTGATAACCGTTCCATTCACCAAAGATAGTTATCGGGGAGCCGCAGCTTAAGGCCAGTAATTTCATGGTTTTTTCCTGTAGCTCCTCATTGACCCGAATTTGTTTATGGTCGGTATCAACAAGAAGGAATAACGCTTCATGCATAACGGGACGAATATCTTCCAGTAAAGCAGGAAATCCGGAAAGCCAGGGGTTTTCGGCAATAGCCTTTGCGTAAGCGCCCGCAAAAGTTTCGAAACCGGTATATCCTTTAGGAAGGCTGATGGATTTATTGATCACCTGCCATGAGCGGAACAGGGCTCGCTGGGGAAAAGAAGAAGGATAATAACAAAGTTCCCCTTCGATGAGCTGACCGGTGTTCCAATGATGCTCAAACCCCTGGTTGCCCCAGGCGAAATCGAGGATGAGGGCCTCTTTTTCGGTGTCAATTCCTTTGAGCCAGGTGTGCCTAAAAGTAAGTTTTTCTTCCACAGCCGTGTATTGTCCCATGACGAGCCAGTCATCCAGGGTGCCTTGGGTTTGAAGGACATCTGTTTTTTTGATGGAAAATCCTGCCACATTCAGCAGATCCCGCTGAATCAGTGGTGGCAGCTCATCGATATTGCGGAAGGCGCGGGTCAGCAGGAAAAAGTCAGCCAGGTCGGCGAGCAGCAGATCCGGCCAGTCTTCTTTTTGCAGGTATTCTTTAACCAGGCGGATATTCCTGGCGATGCCGCCGAGTTTGGCGTCGACCATTCGGGCTGCGAAATCATCCCAAAAGGAGGGAGGGAACTCCCTGACTTCAGCAAGCCCTGTTTCGAGCACATTATGAAGCCAACGTTCGAGGTCCTGGATCCCGCTTTTCATTTGGGAAAGTCTTTGATCCTTTCCCGCTTCCCTGCGTTGATCCCTGATCAATAGCTCCTCTGCGGTCAGGAAAGCTTTTGGCGCAGGATGCTGCCTGGATTGCCATTCCTCCACCCAATCGGGCAGGTCATTGGTAATGAGGAAGCTGTCGCTGCTGCGTTGAAGAGTGAGGAGAAGGGCAAGGTTGTGCTTGCATGGTTTAGTCCGGCTTCGGCATGAGCAATGGAAGCTGGGTTCTGCTAATTTTACGGCCGTTTCAAAGCGCCAGCTGGGGCCGGCGGGATAAACTCCCCATACATAATGTTCGTTTCCGTAAAGGGAAAGCCATTTGTTGGCAAAAAATATGCCCCTTGCCTGGTCGAAGGTGAGTCCGTCCGGAGCAAGGGCTCTGATATTTTCTGTTGACCAAATGAAAGACATGTTGGTTGCTGGTTACTCTGGTTACGCTGGTTGCTCGTTGCTCGTTGACTCGTTAATCTTCTCGGGCACTGTTGTTTTCGAGGTGGATATCGAGGATGGAGAGGGCTTTTTCCGAGGCCAGTTGTTCGGCACTTTTTTTATTGAAATCGTCTGCTGTGGCAATTTTTTGGCCGTTGATCATTACCGCTACTTTAAAACGATCGCGCTTATCCGACTTATAACGCGATACGAGTTTGTAGCTTACGGATTTTCCACTTTTCTGGCACCACTCAAGCAACTGGCTTTTGTAATTATCGTCAAAATTTTCCAGATCGTGAACGTCGATATAACGTTTGAGTATCTTTTTGATGACGAATTTTTTGGTACCGTCATAACCACATTCCAGGTAAACAGCGCCTACCAAGGCTTCGACGGCATTGCCCAACATGGACCGACTCAGGCGGGTGTTGTTGTATTCGGCCAGTAAAGTGTCCAGCCCCATATTGTCCCCGATTTGATTGAGTGCTTTTCGCTTGACAATTTTGGACCTCATTTTGGTGAGGAATCCTTCATTGCCGTGGGGATACTTTTTAAATAAGTATTCTGCCACGATGGTTCCCAGCACTGCGTCGCCAAGGTATTCCAGGCGTTCATTGTTCTGAATGGCATAGGCCTTGTCTGACTGGGTAGACTTGTGGGAAAAGGCAAGTACAAAGATATTAAGGTTGGAAGGCGTATAGCCAATCAGCGATCTCAAACGTCTTGCCAGGTGCCTTTCCGGAGCCAGGTAGTAATTGTATAATCTAAATAAAAACCGCAAAATAACTGCATTTAATACTGATGCTCAACAAACCACCAGGTGGTTGCTGAAAGAAGTAAGCGAAATAGTGTTTTGAGATACGAGCCTGTGGGGGGGAGCCGGAGCATCCAGTGAGTCCGGTTTTTCACATGCAGGTATGCGCATAACACAGCCAGGCGCAACTTCCTTGATCAGTCTATTATAAATACAAAAAGCAGGCGGATTTTACTTCGAGACTTTGTCAATCAGGGAAAATAAGAATGGTTTTGTGGCATTTGCATTACAGCTTATTGGGTGATTTGTATCTCTGGAATGATTTACCAATCACCCAATAAACGTTAATATAGCGAATCCCAGAAAACCTTAGTTTTCTTTTTTCGATAATTGCTAAAGAAAATGGTTAATCCTCAAACTTTTTGACAATTACAGATGAATTATGTCCGCCAAAACCGAAAGTATTACTCAATACGGTTTTGATTTCACGTTCCTGAGCCACATTAAAAGTAAGGTTTAATCTGGGGTCAATGGCCGGGTCGTCCGTAAAGTGATTGATAGTTGGCGGAACAAAATTATGATTAATTGCCAAAATCCCTGCCAGAATTTCAATGGCACCTGCTGCACCAAGGAGATGTCCCGTCATGGATTTTGTAGAACTAATATTTAGCTTATACGCATGATCGCCAAAAACGTTCTGAATTGCGAGGGTTTCTGCAATATCTCCCAGCGGAGTTGACGTTCCATGCACATTTACGTAGTCTATATCTTCAAGGTTTAATTTTGCATCGGCGAGGGCGAGCCTCATGACATTGGCAGCGCCCAGTCCTTCGGGATGTGGAGCTGTAATATGATAAGCATCGGCGGTGGCACCGTACCCTACGATTTCGGCGTAAATGGTGGCCCCACGTTTTTGGGCGTGTTCCAGTTCTTCGATGATCAGGGCTCCTGCACCTTCTCCCAGCACAAATCCTTCACGGTCGACATCAAACGGGCGGGAAGCAGTAAGGTAATCATCATTCCTGGTGGAAAGGGCTTTCATACCATTAAACCCACCTACGGCAGCTTTGGTAATGACGGCTTCAGAACCTCCGGTAATCATGATGTCGCAGCGCCCGAGCCTGATTTGGTCGGCAGCAACGGCGATGGCGTGAGAAGAAGACGCGCAGGCAGAAACCGTGGCGTAGTTAGGCCCCCTCATTCCGTATTTAATGGAAATTTGACCTGCCGCAATATCGGGGATCATTTTCGGAATCATAAAGGGATTGTACCTCGGCGTGCCGTTTCCAGTGATATAATCTTCGACTTCCTTTTCCAACGTTGACAACCCACCTATTCCGGCACCCCATATCACGCCTGCCCGGTCCGGATCAATTTTTTCTATATCCAGTCCGGAATTTTCCATGGCTTCGTCAGCAGCGATTACCGCCAGCACAGTAAACCGATCCAGACGGCGCGCTTCGCGCACATCCATATAATCGCCTACATTAAAATCTTTTAATTCGCAGGCGAATTGAGTTTTAAAATTAGAGGCATCGAAAAGTGTGATGATGTTTGCACCGCTAATACCTTCCTGCAAACCTTTTAGATATGCATTAATTCCGTTTCCGATCGGAGTAAGGGCACCAATACCTGTTACAACTACTCGCTTCATAATTTTAAATTAAGACCAATATTGGGTAAAAGTAGCCTTTTTTAGGTTAGGACAAACTTTTATTGGCTTTAGATTAAGCAAAAATCCACAAGCCGATTTACGACCTGTGGATTTATAGCAGTCATGCAAAATGTAGAATTACGATTTCAGTGCTGATTCGAGGAATGCTACTGCTTGACCTACTGTTTCAATATTTTCAGCTTGCTCATCAGGAATGGAAACATCGAATTCTTTTTCGAATTCCATGATCAACTCAACCGTATCGAGCGAATCTGCGCCGAGGTCATTAGTGAAATGTGCCTCTGTGGTCACTTCTGATTCTTCAACACCTAATTTGTCGATGATGATTTTGCTTACTCTTTCTGCAATGTTAGACATAATATTCGCTAATTTTGTTTACGAATTAAGTGCAAAGTAAAAAATACTTCTTTTTATAACCAAGGTTTTTCTCTAGTATTTTACTTTCTTTATTTTTTGGCCCATACTTTGTTGAATTCTTGCAGAAGATAATTTTGATCTTTGTAGTCGATTTTTTGGGGGGAGATTCCATAATTTATGCAGAGTAATTTGAATATTTGTGATATTGTAGCTTTGACACTTACATCATTTTCTTACCTTTGTTTTTTAACCCACTTGACATAATATATTTTTTGACATGAATGGTAATACAAAAAATTACGACCAGAATACTAAAATAGTGGCTACTATTGGCCCGGCTTCAAGCAGTTATGATAATCTTTTGGAACTGGCACGCGAGGGCGTTGATGTTTTCAGACTCAACTTTTCTCACGGCACTCATAAAGATCATAAAGAAGTAATCGATAGGATTGTTAAAATCAATAAGGAGTTTCTTTACCACGTCGGAATCCTGGCAGATCTCCAGGGACCTAAACTCAGGGTTGGAGAAATGGAAGGACCCGGGCTGGAGATTAAACCCGGTGATATCCTGACTTTCGTTTCGGAAAAGTGCATTGGCACCAAGGAAAAAATTTACATGAGCTACAAGCAATTTGCCAAAGACGTTACCGTCGGAGAGAAAGTGCTGGTAGATGATGGTAAACTTGAGTTTGAAGTGGTCAAGACCAATAAAAAAAATAAAGTACAATTAAAAGTGCTCTTTGGGGGAGTATTAAAGTCTAATAAAGGCGTAAACCTTCCTAACACAAAGATCTCTCTGCCTTCTCTTACGGCGAAAGATAAAAGGGATCTGGATTTTATTCTCACCCAACCGGTCAACTGGATTGCTTTGTCTTTTGTGCGTTCGTCAAGAGACCTTAAGAATCTCAAGAAAAAAATTGAAGCCCAAAATCACGCTGCCAAAATTATTGCAAAGATCGAAAAACCTGAAGCGATCGCAAAAATTGACAGGATCATCGATGCGTCCGACGGAATCATGATTGCACGCGGTGATCTGGGCATCGAAGTACCTATTGAGCGTTTGCCCGGGTTGCAAAAAATGATCATCCAGAAATGTATCCGTCGTGCACGCCCCGTTATCGTAGCCACGCAGATGATGGATAGTATGATCACTAACCCAAGCCCTACCCGTGCCGAGGTGACCGATGTGGCCAATGCCGTTCTGGATGGTGCAGATGCCGTGATGCTAAGTGGAGAGACTTCAGTGGGCATACACCCGGTCCTGGTGGTGAAAGCCATGAACAGGATCATTACCGAGGCAGAAAAAGATTTTCATAGTAGTGAAATAAAAAGGCCGGTGGCGAACCCTGAGTCAGAAACCTTCCTTTCTGATGGCATTTGTTTTAATTCAGGAAGAATCGCTGACGAAGTGGGTGCTAAAGCGATTTTGGGATTGACCATTTCCGGTTATACCGCGTTTAAAGTTTCCAGTTACCGGCCTAAGGCTAAGATTTACATCTTTTCTTCTCATGAGCCTATTCTGACTACCTTAAATCTCGTTTGGGGCGTGAGGTCTTTTTATTACGATAAATTCACTACCACTGACGAGACTATTGAAGATGTGGTGGGAATCCTTAAGAAAAAAGGAAGGGTTGAAGTAGGGGATATTTTGATCAACACCGGTAGTATGCCAATATCAGAAAGGTTGCGTACCAATATGCTAAGAGTGACTTTAGTGAAATAAGCTTGTTGCTGGTTACTCGTTGCTCGTTACTCGTTACTCGGGAAAAACCAGCAACCAGCAACCAGCAACCAGATTATAACTTCGGTTTAGCCTTGGTAATATTTGGCGATTTCAGGTAAAAGGGCGAAAAATAAGCCAGGTCGGCGAAATCCTTTTTCCCGAACTTTTCATGAGCGATGGGGACAAGGTGAAGAGCCGAACAATCAACTTCCATCAATTCGAAACGGGGCGGCGGCAACAACTCCGCGCATTTCTTTGCTCCGCTGCCAAGTAAATAAATGTTTCGGACATCTTCCTTAAATTCAGAATAGGTGTCTTCAGTGACGATGAGCGCTTTTGTTTCCTCCAGCGGCTGAAGGTGGTGGTCATATATGTTGGAGTAAACCTCCATCCGTCTGGCATCGATCATCGGCGCGTAGAGGGCTTCCTGTTTTATTTGTTTAATAGCTGCTCCGGCCAGGGATTCCAACGTATCAACAGCGATAATTGGTTTGTTTAATACATAACAAATGCCTTTGGCAGTAGCCGTTCCTACCCGAAGCGAAGTATAGGATCCGGGGCCACTGCTGATGGCCACGGCATCGAGGTCTTTCAGTTTTATTCCAGCCTCCTTACAACAGGCATCAATAAGCAGGGTGATCTGTTCCGTATGCTGAAAAGGTTTTACGGACTCTTTTAGTGACAGAACCTCAGCCTCCCGGCTGATACAAACAGAACAAATCTCTCCTGAGCTTTCTATATTTAAAATCAATGCCATAAAAATCTATAATGTTGTGATACGATTAATGGGCTGTTTAGTATTCATGAAATTCACCCTCCTTCAGTCGTTTCGCCCTTCTGACTTGTCCTGCTTTCCCTTCAATCATCACGAAAGTATAGGGATTGTTGCTTAAAATGAAATTTTTAATTGTAATTTCGCGCCTTGAAAAACAGAGATGTATGATTTCCACAAATAATGTATCCTTACAATACGGGAAGAGAGTCTTATTCGATGAGGTGAATGTGACCTTCGCTGACGGCAATTGCTATGGAGTTATCGGTGCCAATGGAGCAGGTAAATCCACCTTCCTGAAAATTCTCTCCGGCGACATCGACCCCAACACAGGGCATGTCAGCATTGAACCAGGAAAGCGAATGGCAGTGCTCCGCCAGGATCATTTTGCCTACAATGATAATACTGTCATGGATACGGTGATGATGGGCCACGGTCCTCTTTGGAAAATCATGCAGGAAAAAGATGCCATTTACGCCAAGCCCGATTTTTCTGAAGCCGACGGCATCAAGGCTTCGGAACTGGAAGCTGAATTCGCGGAGATGGACGGCTGGAACGCAGAACCTGCGGCAGCAGCCTTACTGAGCGGTATTGGGATCAAAGAAGAGGATCATTTCAAACTGGTAAAAGAACTCGATGGAAAACAAAGGGTTAGGGTACTGTTGGCGCAAGCCCTTTTCGGCGACCCGGATATCCTGATCCTTGATGAGCCTACCAACGACCTCGACATCGAAACCATCATCTGGCTCGAAGATTTTTTGCTGGATTTTAAACATACCGTGATTGTCGTTTCCCACGACAGGCACTTCCTGGATACTGTTTGTACCCATGTAGCTGATATTGATTACGGAAAACTTACTTTATTTACCGGTAATTATACTTTCTGGTACGAATCCAGCCAGCTGGCCCTGCGACAAAAATCAGTCCAGAATAAAAAAGCAGAGGACAAGCGTAAGGAGTTGCAGGCTTTTATCGACAGGTTTAGCGCCAACGCTTCCAAATCCAAGCAGGCAACAGCCAGGAAGAAGATGCTGGAAAAGATCAATATCGATGAAATTCGGCCTTCAACGAGGCGTTACCCGGGAATCGTCTGGACACAAAAAAGGGATGCCGGCAAGCAGATTCTCAGCGTGAAAAACCTGACCTGTTCCGTAAACGGGGAGGTTTATTTCAAGGATCTTAGTTTTGATGTGGAAAAAGGAGACAAGATCGCTTTTCTGTCAAAAAACAGTTTGGCTTTGACCGCTCTTTTCAAAATACTGAATGGGGAACTGAAGCCGGATTCCGGAGAATTTACTTTTGGACAAACCATTACGACGGCTTATCTGCCTACGGAAAACGAACATTTTTTCAATGCCAATGAAACGCTGATCGACTGGCTCCGTACCTTCTCAGAAGATAAGGATGAGGTGTATATCCGCGGATTCCTCGGTAAAATGCTTTTTTCAGGTGATGAAACCCTGAAAAAGTCGAATGTTTTGTCAGGAGGAGAAAAGGTGCGCTGCATGTTTTCAAGAATGATGCTGGCAGAAGCCAACGTGCTCATGTTCGATGAACCGACCAACCACCTGGACATGGAAACGATTACCACCCTCAATAATTCGTTGATCAATTTCCAGGGTACGATCATGTTTACTTCCCATGACCATACTTTTACCCAAACTGTGGCCAACAGGATTATCGAACTCAGCCCGGGCGGCTTTATTGACCGGCTCAAAACTTTTGATGAATACATTGCCGACGAGCAAATTGCGGCAGAAAGAGCTGCGTTGAAATAACACATGCTCGGATTTGGTTCTCAAACAGCGGCCAATAAAAATTTGATTTGTTCTCCCAAAAACCCTACTTTTGCACCTGCAAATAAAAACAGGATGAATACTTTTTCAAACATCATTCCTTTTCGTTAGCGTTTCCCAATCTTTTCTTTCAAAGAGAGGGCCTGGTAGCCCTTTGCGATTTTCTAAATTCAAATTTAGAACGTTTGAATTTTTCGCTCACACTTTAATTTAAAATCATGCTCGATCAATTAGAATCAATCATAGAGAAATTTAATTACCTGGAGGAAAAAATGGCCGACCCTGATGTACTCAGTGATATGAGCCAATACAAAAAAATCAGTAAGGAATATAAGGACCTCAAGGAAATCGTGGATGCGGCCTACCAATATCAGGAAGTTATGGGCAACATAGCAACCTCCAGGGAAATGCTTAAAGAAAGCGACCCCGAAATGAGGGAAATGGCCAGCTCGGAGCTGGAAGAATTGCTGCCCTTGAAAGAAGAATGGGAAGAAAAGTTGAAAATTTTGCTCATCCCCAAAGATCCCGAAGATTCCAAAGATGTGATCTTTGAGATTCGCTCAGGCACAGGGGGCGACGAGGCGAGTATTTTTGCCGGGGACCTTTATAAGATGTATTCCAAGTATTTCGAGGATCAGGGCTGGAAGGTAGAGATCATCAATATCAACGAGGGAACTGTCGGGGGGTACAATAAGATTGCGCTTGAAATTTCAGGCGAGGATGTTTATGGAAAACTAAAATACGAATCCGGGGCACATCGCGTTCAGCGGGTACCTAAAACGGAATCCCAGGGCCGTGTACACACCTCCGCCGCCACCGTAGCCGTATTCCCGAAACTGGAAATGGAAGACGTCAATATCAAAAAGACAGACCTGAAGGTGGATACTTTCCGTTCAAGTGGCGCAGGAGGACAGCACGTAAACAAAACAGAGTCCGGCGTCCGTTTTACCCACCTTCCCACGGGGATCGTTTCTGAAAGCCAGGATGGTCGCTCCCAGATCAAAAACAGGGAGATCGCCCTGCAACGCCTTTATATCAAAATATATGACCAGCAAAAAGAGGCGCACGAATCAGAAACGGCGGCCAAGCGAAGGTCTTTGGTGGGAACAGGAGACCGTTCCGGGAAAGTCCGCACCTACAATTATCCTCAAAACAGGGTCACCGACCACCGCATCAACCTGACTTTGTACAACCTGGATCAGATCGTTGCCGGCCAGATCGGTGAAATCATCGAATCGCTCCAGGTTGCCGACAATGCAGAGAAAATGAAAATGACGGAGGAATAATTTTAGGGTAAGTCGCTTCGTTCCATCACCGTGACACAAAAGAGTGAACGGTAGAGATTGAAATTTATGTAAGAGCGCCAAATAGCCATGGGGGATTCACCTAACCTTTAAGCCTTCCCAACCCTGCCTTCGCCTGCTGATGTAACCCGGTTTCATATTCGTCCGGAGAAATGGAAAGGCATAACTGGTAGGCACGGATGGCTTCCTGTTTTTTGTGGGTGGTTTCGTAAATGATGCCCGTTTGCAGGGCGGCATTACAGGCGAAAAACCAGGATTCATTTCTGCCCGAGTTGATGGTCATGTTATAATAATGAATGGCCTCTGTATTTCTTTCGAGTCCCTGGAGAATACGCCCCAGCCGGTAGGTGTACTCGAGTTGGGAATATTTATCAGGGAAGTCTTCCGTTTTTTGATTTTTCAGCAAATCATAGGCCTTATTGTAATACCCTCCATCAAAGAGCAGGCGCGCCTTGAACAAGCGGAGGTCCGGAAGTTGGCCTGATTGGGCTTCCTTCAGGGCATTTTTATCGCTTCCCGAGGAGGCAATACCTTTTGTGAGGCAGTTTTGCAAATAAGATTTATACCCCTCAGTGTTTCCGTCAAGCAGGGCAGACCAGGCGAGTTTCTGCCAGGCTTCCTTGATGAAATGCCTGCCTTTAAAAGTATTGAGGTAGGCTTGGAAATGCTTACCTGTATCGTGATCCAGGCGTCGGAGTTTGGCCAGGCCCAGCATAAATTCCAGGTAGGGCATCGGAAGGAAAGTCCTGCTTTGCGGGCGGTTTTCAAGCAGTTTAATGGCTTCATCGTTATGACCGGTGCGCATCGCCAGGTTGGCCATCACAAAACAATGCAATGGATTGACATGAGGTTCCAGGACATGGGTATTGATCACTTCCCAGGCTTTGTCTTTTTCATTGCCCAGATGGAGCAGCAAAAATGCGTAAAGCACCGTCGTTTCGGCCTCGAAAGGGAAGGGATTGTTTTTGGCATAAGCCAGCAATTGCTCAATCTCCCGCTGTCCCTGTCCGATATCGCCTTCCAGACTTGTCAGCCATTCCACGCCCCATTTGTAGTTGTCAGGAATGGTGCCTACGGCAGCGTGCAGGATGCCGAGATCTTTGAGGTTGGGCATGAAATCAGGAAATTGCTCCCGGTTCTTATTCAGCAATTTGAAAGCCTTGTTGACTTCTGTGAAAGCCGTGAAATACTCTTCAAACCGAAGGTGCAGCAGTGCCCAGTGCAACCGAATATCGGCTTCGGCGTACAGGAGATAGGGGGAATTTTTGTCGCCACCACGAATCTCACGGATGCGGCGGTCTTTGTTGGCGAGTAAAACCTTAAATTCTTTTTCATCTTCTCGAATGAAAACGGTAAAAAAATCAATGTAATCCTCGACGAGCCAGACCATGAGGTTTTTGGGGTCATTTTCCCTGACCTGGCCGAGGAGGTTCCTGGCTTCGGTGAGTCTTAGGCTTAAAGTTTTTTCATAGATTTTGCCGATCTCGGGAGAAAAGGTAAAATGCCCCTGGGCCACAGCCTTTGAGGTAATGAAGAAAAAGAAAAAGAAAATGTAGCCTGTTCTCATAGTCGTTGAAATCAAAACCGGTTTCCGGAGATTCGGATGTAAAAATAAACGCTCAAAAAAAAAGCCCCGTATGTAACGGAGCTTTTTTTAGGTTATTATTTTGTAGAATATTAATCTTCTTCTACTTCTTCAACTTCTTCGGTTTCTTTTTTCTTCTTGCCTACTTCCAGGATATAATCATCCACCAGGATGCGGCCGCAATGTTCACAAACGATGATTTTGGTACGCTGTGCCAGTTCCAACTGGAGCTGAGGAGGTATCTTATTGAAACAACCTCCACAGGAATCACGTTCTACCTGCACTACCGCAAGACCGTTTCTGTAAGAAGAACGGATCTTGTCATAAGCTTTCAGCAGCCATTCCTCGATCTTTTTCTTCAATCGCTCAGATTTGCGCTGGAGCTTGTCCTCGTCAGAAACCGTTTTTTCAATAATTTCTTCAAGTTCTACTTTTTTGGTATTGAGATCCTGTTCTTTCTTTTCTTTACGCTCCACGGTTGCGTCAAGCGTTTTGGTTTTATTTTCGATCTCCACCATGGTCTGCCGGATTTTCTTTTCAGAAAGCTGAATCTCAAGTTTCTGAAGTTCCAGCTCTTTGGTTAACGCTTCAAACTCACGGTTGTTTTTTACGTTATCCATCTGCTGAGCGTACTTTTCAATTAAAGCCTCTGCTTCTTTGATGTTTGTACGATGTTTTGAGGCCTGGTCCTGAAGTTCGGCCTCCTGAGCTTTCAATCTGTTGACACGGGTTTCAAGTCCTGTTATCTCGTCCTCCAGATCACTAACCTCCATCGGAAGTTCTCCTTTCAGCACTTGGATTTTGTCTACTTCGGAGTCAACAAGTTGCAGTTCATAAAGTTGTTTTAGCTTTTCAGCTATAGTTAATTCTGCCATTATTTTTACAATATTATTATCAGATTCTACAGATATTTGACCGGATTGGTAACTACCTCCGTACAATGGAGTGCAAAATTACTAAATTTCCCTGATATTAGTTCATACAAAAGCTCAATTGTAAACTGTTCGCTTTCAAAATGCCCGATATCGGCAATAATTATCTTGTTTTCCGCATCGAAAAACTCGTGGTATTTGAAATCCCCGGTAATAAAAACGTCTGCTTTTTCTTCAATGGCCGCAGCCAGTAAAAAGCTTCCTGATCCGCCACATACGGCGATTCTGCTTACCGGTTTATTCAGTAGGGCTGTATATCTGACGCAGCCGGTTTGCATTGTTTTTTTTAAAAATTCCAAAAAATAAGTTTCTTCCATAGGATTCCGTAAGGTTCCTACTATACCGGCGCCTATGGTTTGTTCCGGGTTGACCACCCCTGGTTTGGGGGCGAGGATGCTGGTGCCGGTCAAGCCGATCTTCTCTGCAATTTTTTCGTTGACCCCTTTGATGAACACGTTATCCAGGTTGGTATGGATGGCATAAATGGCAATATCGTTTTTGATAGCCTTTATTACGGTTCTTTCTACGTAATTGCTTCCGTTGAACCGTTTCAGTCCCCTGAAAACAATGGGATGATGGGCAACAATGAGGTTACATTTTTTTGCAATAGCCTCTTCTACAATGGCTTCAGTGGAATCCAGCGCTATCAAAACGCCCTGGATCTCAGTATCCCAATTGCCACAGATGAGGCCGGCATTGTCGTAATTTTCCTGGTAATTTAAAGGGGCAATGCTTTCCAGAAAACCCGTCAATTCTCTAATGCGCATGTGTTATTTATTTATGATTCTTTTTGCTGCTTCTGTCCTATAAGGTTTTACCCTTTTTTAAGTCTCTGTTCAATGGCGGTTGTAGAATATCCGTCTACAAAAGCCAGGCTTTTGACTTCTCCTCCTCTGCCGAGAACGATGTCGGCTCCTACAATGGTTTCGAGGGAATAATCTCCGCCCTTGACGAGTATGTCAGGGGTTACGGCCTTCAGCAGTTCGAGGGGAGTGTCCTCTTCAAAAACGACCACCGCGTCAACAAATTGCAGGGAGGCCAGCAAATACATCCTGGTATCATCGTCATTGATCGGCCGGTTTTGTCCTTTAAGCCTTTTTACAGAGGCATTGCTGTTGAGCCCGATGACCAGTTTGTCGCCAAGGGACCGGGCCTGTGCCAGGTAGTGTACATGACCATAGTGAAGGATGTCAAAACAACCGTTGGTGAATACGATCTTTTGTCCCGCAGCCTTCCATTCTGCAACCTGTTGGCTGATCTCTTCCCTGGTTTTTATTTTTGACCTGATTTCTTCCAGCATAAATAAGTGTTTTAACCGTTGGAAAATAGACGCCTTTCGTCCTTATGTCCCTTCCGTCCTTATTGCTTTATGTTCTTTATTAATAATCGGCAGCAAAATAAGAGCCAGCATGCCGATAAAAATATTCACGCCCAGTTGAATGGAAAAGAAAGCAATATTGGCCCAGGAAAAGGCATCATCACCGCTGATTCCATAAATGCTCAGGGCGGCGATCACCATAAAATGGTAAGTACCCATCCCTCCGGGGGAAGGGATGACGACTCCCCATCCGCCGAAAACAAAAACGATGAGGGCGGCCACCATGGGCAGATGAGCTGTGGGGGCAAAAGCGAAAAAACACAGCCAGGTCATCATGAAATACATGAACCATATATTGATGCTGTGAAAAATGAACAACCCGATCCGTTTCACCTTCCTGATGCTCAAGATACCGTTCCAGAATCCAAGGCCAATTTCTTTTAGTTTTGTGAAAAGCGGATTATTCATGAGCGTTTTCCTGAAAATCCAGAAGGCGGTGAGTGCCAGAAGCACACAGACAAAAAAGTAAAAACCGACGCGCTGTAAGGTGTCCAGTTTTTCTCCGAAAGAGCCATTTTCCAGTAGAAAGGACCATATATTGTCAAATTCGATGAACAATACGGCTGCCGTCAGAATCAAAATGCTGATCACATCCAGTATTCTGTCGGTGACAATGGTACCGATGGCGCTTTCCAGGGGGATTTTTTCATAACGTGAAATGGTAGCAGGCCTGATGATCTCGCCCATCCTGGGGAAACCCAAGTTAGCAAAATACCCGATCACGACCGCGAGGAATGAATTGATGAGCCTGGGTTGATATCCAAGCGGCCTCATGAGCATATTCCATCGTATTGCTCTGCTGATATTGCTGAGGGTGAACGCCACCAAAACCAGTAATATCCAGAAGTAATTGGCCCCTTTGAAATCCTGAATGACTTTGTCTATCAGGCTGCATTCTGATTCCGGAATGCCACGCAGACCACACTCTGCCAGGTAGGCTGTATTCTGATGTTTATAGACCAGGTACAGGATCACCAGTCCGATTCCCAGGAAAAGGGAAAATTTTAAAATGTTGATCAGGCTCTTTTTCAAATTATCTGTTATTTTTTTAATTCATAGCTTTTCGAACCCTGGTACAATGTTTAATCCTCATGATCACTTTTCAGACACCCTTTATCGGGAACCTGTCGTGAAAACAGGATGTAGAAGATATTGTTGCTCTCCCGTTTATTTTTCCTTCAGGACAATGTTATCAATCAATCTCACCTCTCCTGCCCAAACGGCTGTGCAGGCAACGATCCAGTCGGCATCATCCTTATGTTTTACAGGCAGGAGGGTTGATCCGTCCACAATTTCAAAATATTCAGGCTTAAAACCGGGGATACTCAAATTTCGGAGTGCCTTCATTTTTATCCCCGGAATATCATGGGAATCCATCTGAGCTTTTGATTCCAGCAAGGCCTCATAAATAACGCTTGCCTGTTCCTTTTGTTTTGGGCTGAGGCGTTCATTCCGGGAACTTTTAGCCAGGCCGTTTGGCTCTCTGATAATAGGAGCGATCACCAGGTTGACGGGCAGTGAAAGCTCCCTGATCATATGTTGTATGATGGAAAACTGTTGAAAATCTTTTTGTCCGAGATAGAGGTTGTTGGGTTCGATAATGTCGAGTAAACGTTTGACCACCTGCAGTACTCCGGCAAAATGTCCTGGGCGAAATTCGCCTTCCATGATGTTATCGAGTCCGTTCAAATCAATCTTCACGGTGGTGTCAAGTCCAGGAGGGTATATTTCACTTACCTCCGGCAAAAAAAGCACGTCACAACCAACCTTTGCCAACAGGGCTATGTCATTACTTGGAGTTCTCGGGTATCGCTGCAGGTCGGCAGCCTGGTTGAACTGGGTTGGATTGATGAAAATACTGCAAATGCTAAGGCTATTGCTTGATTTTGACATACGAATTAAAGACAAATGCCCTTCGTGCAAGGCGCCCATGGTTGGCACAAATCCAATAGGGTGGATTGAAGCATTATTCTTCTTTAAAAAGGCCTTAAGGTCTGCTGTTTTTTTGAAAATAAACATATTGCAATGAATGTGATTTTGCCATGGTTATTTGGGGCAGCAAAAATTTGGGCAAAGATAGTTATTTTTGGCATCAGCCAATTAAGGAAGAAAGAAATATGAAAAAGTCACCATTTTTTGCTAATTTTGTGCCCTTATTCTCTTAAGAATGAGGTATTAATGCGATAAATCTCTTTAAATGAGAGGAGAAATCATGTTATCGCAAAAAATAACAATTTGAAATGAGTAAAAAGAAAGTGTTGATTGTTACCCAGGAGATGCATCCATATACTGCCCTCTCCGAGGTAAGTGAAATTGCTAGAAAACTACCCCAATATGCGCACGAAAAAGGAATGGAAATTCGTTTATTGATGCCACGATTCGGTGTTATTAATGAAAGAAGACACCGCCTTCATGAAGTGGTAAGATTGTCGGGAATGAATATTATTGTGGATGATGATGATTACCCGTTAATAATTAAAGTCGCTTCTCTGCCCGAAGCAAGGATTCAGGTTTACTTCCTGGATAATGAGGATTTTTTCAAAAGAAAGGCCATGTTCGAAGATGAAGAAGGCAAGCCTTTTGAAGATAATATGGACAGGATGATTTTCTTTTGCAAGGGAGTCATTGAAACGGTTAAAAAATTTGGCTGGCCCCCTGACATTATTCATTGCCATGGCTGGATGACGAGTCTGATCCCTCTTTTTATCAAAGAAGCCTATAAAACAGAACCACTTTTCCAACAGTCAAAGGTTGTTTATTCTGCCTATGAGGATAAATATTCCCAGGCCTTCGATGAAAGTTTTTATGAAAAGGCCTCCATCAACAACCTGGCGGAAGAAGATTTAATGGCTTTTCAAAAAGGGGTAAAGGTCGTTTTAACCAAAGGGGCCGTAGAATGTTCGGATGGCGTAATCATCGCCGATGAAAAAATGGCGGAAATGGTTAAAGAATTTGCCGCAAACAGCGGGGTGCCGGTGCTGGAAGCAGGAGAGGACTACCTGGCTGATTATATTGAATTTTATAAGAAACTCCTCACCGAAGAAGAAGTAGAAGGTTGATCCGGAGAAGTGAAAAATTCCATATTTTTTTTAAACTGGTTTTGTAATGATGCATCTGTCATTACCATTTATTGACGTGCTGATACCTTCAAAAATAATTTGGGAGGTATAAATAATTGGTTATCAATGAAACTATACATTGCTGCTTTGTTTTCAATCTCTTTGGTGGTACTCTTTATGCCTTCATGCATCGATCCCACGGAAATCGGTTCAGAATTACTGGATCAGGATCTAATTGACGTAGGATTTACCGATACCATTACGATTGTTTCTACTACTATTAAAGGGGATTCCGTGAGGACGCACCAGTATTTGACCTATCTGGATGGCTATTTGCTGGGCGATTACAAAGATCCTTTTTTTGGCAGGTCCACCGCCTCGTTTTACGGTCAGGTCGGCATGATACGGACCGCCTCCGGGGTAACCGTACTTAGGCCTGAATTCGATGGTATGGTCCTTGATTCTGCCGTTTTGGTCATGGGGCTTGATTCAAATTATTTCTACGGGAATGTTTCTTATGATCACCCCTTTGTGGTGAGAGTTTCTCAATTGGCTGATGCGTTCGATCCGATTGATGAACAATTTTCCAATGCCATTTTTCAGACGGTTCCCGATGGGGTGGGTTTGCCGGGAGAAACCATCTTTGAAATCTTTCCCCGTTTTGACACCATCAGCGTAGATGATTATTCCGCTGGGGTCAGGGATACTGTTTCTTTTCCTCACATAAGACTAAAACTGCCCAACCAGTTTGGACAAAAATTCCTGGATGCGGATTCTCTCGTTTACGTAAGTGACAGTTCTTTTGTGGATTTTTTTCCCGGATTTTCGATAGAGCCTATTTCTGAAAATGACGGCCTTCTGGCCCTGGATCTTCTAGTTTCAGGAAGTGATGCCGTAGCAGGTTTGTATTTGTATTATTCTCCGGTTGGAGGGGGAGATCCTGCCCAGTACAGGTTTCCGTTCAATTCTTATCGAATGCGCGCCGCTACTCTTAAAAATGATCACTTCGCTTCTCCTGTAGGAGATTATATTAATAATCCGGACAGGGATTCCCTTGTTTTTATGCAAGGAATGGAAGGACTGTACACCAAGCTTGAACTGCCTTTTGTAACAGATAATAAGGGACTCATTGTCAATAAAGCTGAACTGGAGCTCACTATTGCTGAATTGCCTGGTTTTAATTACGATGTTTATGCTCCGGTGGAGCGCATTATTGTTTCAACTTTGGATGATGATGGTAACCTGGGCGTTATTTCTGACGTTTCATTTGCCTCAGATCTCGATGCTTCCTACGGCGGCACCATTGTCAAGGGAACCGATGGGCATCCCGATAGTTATAAAATCAATATCTCCAGCCATATGCAGGATATGATTGACGGGGTTGAACCTCCGGTAATTTATCTGACTACTTATCGCAGGGCTTTAAATCTTGGACAGGTAGCTATTTACGGAGGATCACATGAACAATATCCGATAAAAATAAACCTGCATTTTACCAAGCAGTAAAATCTTTTTAAGGTTTCATACGTTGCCTATGTATATTTAGGTTTATTTTTGAGTGAACAAAAGGTGAGGCTACCTCAGGCCCACCTGCGAAAAATGCTTTTTATCATGTGTGGAATTGTTGCTTACCTTGGAGATTTGGAGGCTTATCCGGTCTTAATTAAGGGACTGAAACGACTCGAGTATCGTGGATATGACAGTGCGGGAGTGGCCTTATTGAACGGCGAGCTTAATGTTTACAAAAAGCAAGGCAAGGTTAGTGAGCTCGAGCATTTTACTGCAGACAAATCCACAAAAGGTAACATAGGTATAGGGCATACTCGCTGGGCTACCCATGGAGAGCCCAATGATGTCAACGCCCATCCTCATTCCTCCGGGAACGGCAACTTGGTTTTGGTGCACAACGGAATTATTGAAAATTATGCTTCTCTGAAAGCAGCACTGGAAAAGGAAGGTCATAAATTTGTATCTCAAACCGATACTGAAGTTCTGGTTCATCTGATCGAAGCATTCCAGGAACGAGGTAATCTCGATCTTGAAGAAGCGGTTCGGCTGGCCCTGAAACGTGTTGTGGGAGCTTATGCCATCGTCGTGATGGATAAAAAAGATCCTGACAAGCTGGTGGCCGCCAAGAAAAGTAGTCCCCTGGTGATCGGTATTGGAAAAAATAAAGACTATTTTGTTGCTTCAGATGCTACGCCCCTAGTAGAATATACCAACAGGGTAATCTACCTGAAAGAGGAAGAAATCGCCGTGATCACCAGAAACCAGGAGCTAGAAATCAAGACCATCGTGGATAACGAAGTGCAAAGTCCTTTTATTCATGAGCTGGATATGAAGATCGAAGCACTGGAGAAGGGGGGATATGATCATTTTATGCTTAAGGAGATCCACGAACAACCTAATACCATTGCCGATTGTATGCGAGGAAGGGTGAATGCTGAAGAAGGCTGGATCAAATTGGGAGGAATAGAAGATTGTATCGACCGCCTGGCCAATGCCCATCGTATCATCATTGCGGCTTGCGGCACATCCTGGCACTCGGGGTTGATCGGGGAATACCTCTTTGAAGAACTGGCCCGAATGCCTGTTGAAGTGGAATATGCTTCCGAGTTGCGTTATCGTAATCCCATTATTACCGATAAGGACGTGGTGATCGCCATTTCCCAATCCGGAGAAACAGCAGATACGCTTGCCGCCCTGGAACTGGCCAAAGAAAAGGGAGCCCTTACCCTGGGCATCGTAAATGCAGTGGGGTCTTCCATTGCAAGAATCACCGATGCCGGCTCGTATATCCACGCTGGTCCGGAAATCGGAGTGGCTTCGACAAAAGCTTTTACAGGACAAGTGACCTTGTTGACTTTAATGGCGCTGGTCATCGCTAAAAAGCGTGGGACCATTGAAGAAACTTATTTTAATGAGTTGCTCAATGAATTGAAAGCCATCCCGGGGAAAGTTGAAAAAGTATTGAAAAAAAGTGATGCGCATATCCAGTATATTGCCTCGGAAATCAAGAACAGGCAGAATGCGCTTTACCTTGGTCGCGGGTATAATTTTCCTGTGGCGCTCGAAGGAGCATTGAAATTGAAAGAAATATCGTATATTCACGCTGAAGGATACCCGGCTGCTGAAATGAAACATGGTCCGATTGCGCTGATTGATGAGCAAATGCCCGTTTTTGTAATCGCTACCAATAAGAGCGCTTACGAAAAAGTTGTGACCAATATTCAGGAAGTAAAAGCAAGAAAAGGCTTTGTAGTAGCTATTGTTACAGAAGGAGATAAAACCATTAGTAAGATCGCAGATCATACCATTGAAATTCCTGATACTTTAGAACCGTTAACGCCGTTATTGTCGGTGATCCCCATGCAATTGCTTTCTTACCATATTGCGGTAATGAGAGGATGCAACGTGGATCAACCGAGAAATTTAGCTAAGTCGGTAACGGTAGAATAACCAATTAAAAAATCAGCGTTAGAAGGAAGGGTTCCTGCTGGCGCTTAAAAAAAGATAATATTTTGCAGATGAAAGAGATAGATTTGGATTATAATTCCAGCAAAGAGAATCTCATTATTCCGGAATACGGAAGACACGTTCAGAATTTGATCAACTATGCCAAAACGATCGAGGACCCTGAAGAAAGGCAGGTGTTTGCCGAAAGGTTGACTCGTTTGATGATGCAAATGAACCCTCAAAGTAAAAATCTTGAAGATTACGAAGAAAAGTTGTGGAAACATTTCTTCAGGATTGCCAAGTATGAAATTGAGGTGAATCCTCCGATAGGGGAGAGACCTACTAAAAGAGATGAACGTAAATATCCTGAAAGAGTACCTTATTCAAATTCCGTAGCAAAGTTCCGTCATTATGGGCTGAACGTACAACAATTGATCGAAAAAGCGGTTGCCATGGAAGAAGGGCCTGTCAGAGACGGGTTTGTCGCGGTAATCGGTTCTTATATGAAACTGGCTTACCGCACCTGGAATAAAGATCTGTATGTCAGTGATGAAGTGATCAAGGCTGACCTGGAGTCGCTTTCTGATGGAAAACTCCGTATCCCGAGTGATGTATCTATCGACAACCTGTCCAGTTATATGACTACAGGAAACAAAAGACCATCATCAGGCGGTCGTACGGGAGGGAGTCGGCAAGGCGCGCGCACCAATTCCGGACGTACAGGCGGCAGAACCGGCAATGCTTATAAGTCAAAAGGCGGTAGCCGTGGGGGGAGCAATACTCATCGTCGGAAATAATTCAGAAAAATTCAGTCTCCTCTTACCCCGGACATGTTTTTAGTGTGAGGGAAAAAAAATGAAGCGCTGGGTTTATTTCTGCTATTTTCAATATCAACAGAAAAAGGCATCGCCACAACCTCAGAATGGTTTGTGGCGATGCTCATTTTATACTCAATTGATTTTATGCATTCCATTGAGATGATCCTTAGCTGCCTCCTTCTTTTCGGTAGAATGGTTCGCAAATTTGTTCCTTAAGGAACGATAAAAAACAAATTGACATTCTTAATCTTCTAAATTGCTAAAAATAAGTAATTTCAAACCTGCTTTGCTGCGTCTGCAGGCAGGGTTTACATTTGCTTGAATCTTATCTTTTGTCCTAAATACGTAATTAATTGGCTTGTCAAATCCAAAAATGTCAATATGAGTACTAATTTGTCCCTACAGCGAAAATTCGGAACAGCGCCTGTTTTTTTTACCGCTATTTCCACCATTCTCGGGGCCGTAATGTTTTTACGTTTTGGGTATGCGGTGGGAAACGTCGGCTTTATCGGCACGATGGTCATTATTTTGGTCGGGCATGCCGTAACCATCCCAACAGCGATGGCAATTGCTGAGATTGCCACGAACCAAAAGGTTGAAGGAGGAGGAGAGTACTTTATCATTTCCCGTTCGTTTGGGCTGGCCATCGGCTCATCAATAGGAATTGCCTTATATTTTTCACAGGCCATTAGCGTAGCCTTTTATATCATTGCCTTTTCTGAAGCTTTTTCATCATTTTTCGAATATCTTCTCGCAAATTATGAATTGAATTCAACCCTAAGATACCTGCTTTCCCTAAATCAAACGGTGAGTATCCCGGCGCTATTCCTTTTAACGGCGATCGTTTTGACGAAAGGAGCAGATTTGGGGGTAAAAACCCTTTATATCGTCGTGGCTATACTGTTTATAGCCCTGGTGGCATTTTTTGCCGGGCAAACTGATTTTGCGATGAATAATGCTTTTGATCCATTAAGAAATATTGCTGACCTTGGAAAAAAATCGGATAGTTTCTTTATTGTTTTTGCCATCATTTTTCCTGCGTTTACCGGGATGACGGCCGGTGTGGGGCTTTCCGGAGATCTACAAAATCCAGGCAAATCAATACCGATTGGTACACTTGCCGGAACGCTTACCGGGATGGTTATTTATTTTTTCATTGCCTATAAGCTCACCATAAGTGCCAGCCCCATTGACCTGGCCAATACAGATGAACTTGTCATGGCAAAGATCGCCTGGCAAGGCTGGTGGCTCATTCCTGTGGGGCTGGCTGCCGCTACCATATCTTCTGCACTTGGCTCCATAATGGTGGCTCCGAGAACGCTCCAGGCTATTGCCCGCGACCATTTGATGCCGTCCAAAAAATTGAACCTGTGGTTGTCCAAAGGAAAAGGAAAGGGGGATGACCCCTTTAACGCTACTCTAATTACCGTATCTATTGCCTTTGTATTTGTCTTAATGGGCGGACTGAATGCCGTAGCGGGCATCATATCCATGTTTTTCATGGTGACTTATGGCTCTCTGTGTTTAATCTCCTTTTTGCAGCATTTTGCGGCGGATCCTTCTTACAGGCCTACCTTTAAATCACGCTGGTACCTCTCGCTGTTCGGAGCATTGGCCAGTTTTGGATTAATGTTTTTCATGAATCCCGGGTATGCTTTTTTAGCCGTCGTTTTTATGGTGCTCATTTATATTGGAGTGAGTTATTTTAATCCTGATAAGAAGAACCTTGCCGTTATTTTCCAGGGGGTTATTTTTCAGATAAGCCGACAGTTGAGCGTATTTATGCAAAAAACGGAAAAAGAACAGTCTGCGAGCTGGAGACCATCCATTGTATGTATTTCAGAACACTCTTTTGATCGCCTTGCCGCATTTGATTTTTTACGATGGTTGTCTCAGAAATACGGTTTTGGTACCTATATTCATAAAATTGACGGGTATCTTTCGAAGGCCACAAAATCTGAAGCCGATAAAGCTAAAACCAGGCTTATCCAAATGGCTGAATCAAGTGGCAGTAACATTTACATCGATACCCTGATCAGTCCTTCCTATACTTCCGCCATAGCGCAGGTCATTCAACTGCCCGGAATTTCAGGAACGGATAATAACCTGCTGATGCTCGAATTCTCAAAGCATAATCCTGACAATTTAATAAATATTGTAGATAACTTCAAACTCGTACGATCCGTCGATTTTGATGTGGTCATTCTTGGTACCAGCGAACGCTCTTTCGGATTGAAGCAAAGTATTCACATATGGATTACTTCCAGGGATTTTAAAAATGCCAACTTAATGATTTTGCTTGCCTACATCATTCTCGGGCACAGAGAGTGGAGAAAAGGGCACATAAAGATTTTTGCCATAGTTCATGAGGATACAGCGGAAGAGGAACGCAACCGGCTTTTTACGCTAATTGAAACAGGACAATTACCAATTTCTCCTAAAAATATTGAAATAATATTGCGCAATGAGGAAAAAGAAACCCGCGCCATCATCAATGAAAAATCGATCGATGCCGACCTGACCATCATTGGATTTAATGATGATATTTTAAAACATCAGGGCGCAAAAGTCTTTGAAGGTTATGACAATATCGGCAACACTGTTTTTGTCAATGCAGGGGAACAAAAGAGCATAAAATGATCCCCTGGGTTAAGGCCACAAAGAGGCAATGGCAAATACCGTTACGGCGGCAATGAGCCCGTACATAAAAACGCCGTAACACCAATGCAAAAGTTTATATTTTTTGGCCAGCACTATGCCGAGGAAATACAGGTCACGGGTCAGTGTGCTGTAAAGAAAGTCCGTGTCGGTAATCATTTCCATCATTCCATAATGAAAATCCTGCAGGGGCATTTCGTGGAAGTTTCCGAAAAACATTAAGTTGGAACGTCGCATCTTGATATCCTCCATCGTTACTTTTCCCGTAGTGATTTTCGGGCGCGTGGCCAGGATGGCCAGGGAAAGTGCTGAAAGACACACGATGAGTAAAATAATCGTAGGAATGATCAGTTTGGGATTGTCCCCAAATTTTGGAACCAGGTTGGAAATGATGATGGAAATGATGATCGCGTTGATACTCAGCATGATGTTGGCCTTGTTATCTGCCATGGAGCTTAAGTTCACGTGCGTCCGATAGGCGGTTCTAAACATCGTTTCTACTCCACGTCCCAGGTTAATTTGCTTGAGTTCAGGATTTCCGTTGGATGAAGCCGATTTTTTTTTCTTTTTTTTGTTTTGAGACAAACCTTCTTCTTCTATCATAATAGCCGCTAATTCAGGATGAAGCCTCCGCTTTTGTTTTTCTAATTGTCTGATGTGTTTTCTCTTCTGTTCTCCGAATAATCTTTCGCCCTCACCCGTTTGGTAGTGGTGGCTGAGCATGAAATTGAGTTCAAAGTCAACCCATTCAATATCAGTCATAATGGTGTCCCTGGTGAGTAAAAGTTCCTGCCGCACCCGCCCGCAGCGATCCCAATACAAGGCATTGCCCAGGTGGCTCAAATCTGCATCACATAAAATCGATTGCAGCTTGTTCATTGGGGTTTGAGGCATACGTGTAGACCGGATACAAGCCTTAATGGTTTGGATATCTTCTTCAGGTACATGATGGGCTTTAAGGAACTCCTCTGCGTATTGACAGCTACGATCCTCGTGGCCTTCAGACCCCTGGTCGTAACCTGTATCATGGAACCAGGCCGCTAATTGCAATAATATCACCTTATCCTCGGGAAGTTCATAAGCCTTAGCAATTTCGACTACTGCCTTGACCACATCATTTATGTGTTCAATAGAGTGAAATACGTAATCCCGGGAAATTTTTTTATCGAAATGTTCCGTGACTATTGCTGCTGCTGCTGTGACTATTGCTGCTGGTTGTTCCATATTTAATGAGTGCTAAGGTCAAAAAGTAGGCCGAAAATAAGAAATTTATTTATCTTTAAATTTGTGGATATCCGCTTATATTAAATAAAGGTATAAAAATAAAATAATTGAAAAGAATACTTCTTTTTGCCATGTTGCTCCTGGTTACAGGTTATGTGGCATACGATATGTGGCAATTGTCAGAAAAGGATCTTCTTTGGGGGCATCGTCCCTTATTTTTGCTGACGGCTTCATGGGGGGCTATCGTGTTGATAAGAGCCTGGCTGACCGAAAGACGCGGGTTTAGTTACAATTGGCGATATAGTGGTTATTCTGCGTTGACGGGGGCGTTGCTGGCCATCAGTTTTCCCGGGTTGCTGCCTGTACCCGTATTTATGTTTCTGGGGCTGGTTCCTTTGCTGATTATCGAAGATGAGTGGAGTAAATCGGAAGCAAAAGGATCGGGATGGAAGGTGTTCAGGTATGCTTTTAATGCTTTTCTTGTGTTTAATATCCTTACCACCTGGTGGGTCTCCAATGCTGCACTGCCTCCCGGTATTTTTGCCAATATAGCGAATGCCCTGCTGATGAGTACCGCATTTTGGTTATTTCATAAAACCAAAAAGGCCATACCCAAATTCGGTTATGTGGCGCTGGTCGTTTACTGGATTTGTTTTGAATACATGCACCTCAACTGGGACCTCAGCTGGCCCTGGCTCACTTTCGGCAATAGTTTTGCGCAGGTTCCCTGGTGGGTTCAGTGGTATGAGTTTACCGGAGTCTTTGGGGGGACCTTGCTGATTTTAGTGGTGAATATTTTGGTTTTTAAGTCCCTTGATCTTTACAAAAAGAAAGGGGTGATTCTGAGGCGTAATATAATTCAGATTGTGGCGCTAATTGTTCTACCGCTCCTGATCTCCCTGATCATGTACGTTCGTTATGAAGAAAAAGGAGAGGAGGTTCATGTGGTGGCTGTGCAGCCTAATTACGAGCCTCATTTCGAAAAGTTTAGCGTTCCGGAACCTCAACAGGTGGAACACTTCATCGAGTTGGCAGCAAGCAAAACGGATAGCCTGACCGATTACCTGGTATTTCCGGAGACGAGTTTTGAAAATTATATCGAAGACAGCGAGTTTAACGGCAGCCGAAGCCTGAACCGGGTCAGAGATTTTATGAAAAAATATCCCGGGCTTACCACCGTTATGGGGGCAAATGTTTATCATAATTTTGAACCCGGTGAACCGCTTACTGCTCACGCGCGAAAAATCGGCAAAGCCGGCAATGAACGCTATCTCGAAACTTATAATGCGGGGATAGAGTTGTCGCAAAATTCAAGGGTGGTTCCGATTCATAAAAAATCCAAACTGGTGCCGGGCCCTGAGATTTTTCCTTTTAAAAAATTATTATTTTTCCTGGAACCACTTGTGAATCAATTGGGCGGAACTACTGCCGGGTTGGGAACACAGGAAGGTTATGTCATTTTTGAGGGAGGTGCAGCGAGAGTGGCTCCGGCTATTTGTTATGAATCGGTTTACGGAGAATATGTCGGCGGTTATATCAGGAATGGCCACAATGCGGAATTGATCTTTGTCATGACCAATGACGGGTGGTGGGATGATACGCCGGGTTACCGGCAGCATCTTTATTTTGCTTCCCTCAGAGCCATAGAAACCCGTCGCGATGTTGTTCGGGCTGCCAATACCGGCTCTTCGGCTTTTATCAACCAGCGGGGAGATATTCTGCAAAAGACCGCCTATGATGTGCCTATAGCCATTTCAGGAATTATGCATAAAAATGACGAGATCACCTTTTACGTAATTTGGGGCGACATGATCGCCCGGATTGCCTTATTTCTTGCCATCTTCCTGTTGTTGAACACCATTGCCAAAACAGCGATGAAGCAGGGATAAAGCTAACGCTTTAGTCGGACAGCTGTACCGTAAGCCAGCACTTCAGACAATGTATTCATCACATTGGACGTCATAAACCGCACGTTGATAATGGCATCTGCATTAAGGGTTTCCGCATCGGCGATCATGCGTTTGATGGCTTGTTCGCGGGCCTGAGCCATCAATTTAGTGTATTCTGAAATTTCCCCACCGCCGATACTTTTAAATACAGCGGCCATATCACGGCCGATATGACGTGCGCGAACCGTACTGCCCCGGGCGATATCGAGTACTTCTGTTATTTCTTCTCCGGGGATGAAATCTGTTGTGGTAATGAGCATAACCTTAAATTGGAAAGGATGAAAAATTAATCCAGGAGATCCTCCTTTCATAACGTTCCGCCTTAATTATCTCTAATTCACTCAAGTTACGAATTAACTTTCGGATCCATTAATATCTGGATGGTAAAACTATATTTTTTTGATATAAAATCTTGTTATTAATGTGATAAAACAATATATTACCGTTCTGTTATTTTTGCAAAAGATGAAACTTTGACCGCAACAATTACGTAAATAATTGACACCCCGTTATCATGGCCATTATTGATGAAAAATCCAAAAATTGGGAACCAAGTTTTTTTTCATCGGGCTATTTTTCTTTCTTTTGGCAAGTGCCTCCTTCCTGCCGGCGCAAGACTATGTCATAAATGTTCAGCACTACGGTGTGGAGGAAGGACTTTCCCACCGATTTGTTCGCGAAACTTTTCAGGATAACCAGGGACTCATTTGGATCAGTACCGAATATGGACTGAATCGTTTTGACGGATACAACTTCACCTGGTTTACCAAAGAAAAAAATGGTCTTGCAAGTAACCTGATAAGAAAGGTCATACAGGAGCCTTCCGGCTGGTTATGGGTGTTTTCTGCCAAGGAAGGTCAGGAATTGGGGTGGAATTTTATTGATCTGCTTAACCCCTATACATTGGAGGTCGTTCCCTGGTCGGAAAGATATGCTACCTTTTCACCAGAGGCTATCAGGAAATGTCTTTCCGCTCCTGATGGAGAAATTTTTTGTCAATTGAAACAAGGAGCACTTTGGAAATTAGATGTTCACGGGCAATTGTCAAAAATTACCTTGCCCTTACTCCAAAATTTTTCGCTCCAATATATTTCGCAGGGAAAAACCCTTTGGGGTATTGAAAAAGAGGAGGATTCCGTCAACTGGATCGAGATGGATATTGAAGGGAGTATCTTGAAAAAGTTCAAACATTCTGTAGGGGCAATCCTGTATCCATTAGGGGAGGACAAAGCTGGCCGGTTTTGTTATGGCAATCGGTTTTTTTGGGAAAGTGTAGATTTTTTTTCCATTGATTCCCTGGGCAGGACGCATCCAATGGATTTAACGGGAAATGCTTCCGGACATATTGGGCCAAAAGATTTAACGGGGTATCAGCGCATGGATATCAATCCATTTGATCAATCCGTTTGGTGGATGTCTCCACATACTATTGGGGTGAAGTTTCCGAATACAGAAAAGATGCTATTTATTCATGAAGAATATCAGGGAGGTTATCCCGGTCACGTCCTATTTGATGACGCCGGTGCAGCGTGGTTGAGCAGACCCACAGGGATCTATCGCATTGAAGTAAAGCCTTCTAAGTTTAAAAATTTGCTCTATAAAAAATATCCAGACACCGGGGAGAACCCCCATGTACAATGCAGGGGAATTTTGGAAGCAGACGACGGCAACATTTTTATTAATGCTCAACATGGTACTTACCTGGTCACCCCGGAAGGAATAATACTCGATGATAATTTTTTGAATACGCCTGTTGATCTGACTATTGCTGGCCTGTATCGTGATCGCGCAGGGTACCTTTGGTTTGGAGCAGATAGTCCTGTTCGGAAAGATGCCTGTTCGAATGAATTGCATTATTACCCCAGGCCAGCTGCTTATCCGAAATTTAATACCTGGGCCATTTATCAGGATACTTCCGGCAGGATGTGGTTCGGAGGCCTGAACGGTTCTTTTGCGTATATGGACGTTGGAAAGGATACTTTGGAATTGTTTAATGATTACGCCGGATATGAGGAACTCAAAAAGGCTTCCATTCATTCTTTTTACGAAGATCATTTGGGTGGAATTTGGTTGGCCACTACCCAGGGACTTTATGCTTTGGATGTTAACCAAAAAAAGATATTGAATCACTATTCGACGGGAGGTGCCGGCCGGTTTTTTCTGCCCTATGACAATATCTATGATATTTACCAGGATAAGTCAGGAACATTTTGGCTGGCCACAGGAGGGGGAGGGCTATTGAAAATTCCGGAGGAAAGGTTGATGGAAGAGGATACAGCCTCGATTACTCAATTTACTAAAGCCAATGGTCTCTCTTCTAATGTTTTATATGGTATATACGAAGATGATTATAACAACCTTTGGATCAGCAGCGAGTATGGGATCATCCTATTCGACAAAACTACTGAGCAGTCAAAGGCATACCTTGTGAAAGACGGCTTACCGCACAATGAGTTCAATCGAATTTCACATTACAAGGCAAAAAGCGGAAAGCTTTATTTCGGGGGCCTGAACGGGGTCACTACTTTTCACCCACATGATTTTTTGACCAAAGAAAAACATAATCATACTCCTTTGGTTCTCCTGGATATACAACAGTTTGATAAACTGGAAAACCGTTTGGTGAATAAAAAGAAAAGCTTTGAACAGACGCAAAAAATAGTCCTTCGCCCGGGAGACCGGATGTTAAATGTAGAATTTGCCCTGTTGGAATATGGCGAATCCGACCGTATCCGTTATGCCTATAGGGTGGAAGGGCTGGATGAATCCTGGAATTTTTCACGTCAAAATCACCTCATGTTGACTGGCTTGCCTTATGGGAATTTTATTTTGAAAATAAAAGGACAGGCGGCCAACGGGGAATTTTCCAGCCAGCCATTGGTCATCCCCATTCAGGTGTTGAAGCCGTTTTATTTCAAAGGTTGGTTTTTAATACTCTCAGGCTTAGGGTTTATCTTAATCGGATGGGCCATTTTTAAAGTCCGGATTTTTGAACTTCAAAAACAAAAACGCACCTTAAAAAAAGCACTGGAAAAGCAAACCCGGGCTGTGCTCCATAAAAACCAATTGCTTTCCGAACAAACGGAAGAACTTCAACGGTTAGACAAGGTTAAGTCACGGTTTTTTGCCAATGTCAGCCATGAATTACGCACGCCGCTTACTTTGATTTTGGGGCCGGTAAAAATGGTTTTGAAAAGAAACCGGCTTGAAGAAAAAGATTTTTCATTATTGGAAAATGCCCGGCAAAACGGCCAAAACCTGCTCAAACTCATCAATGAGCTGCTCGACCTGAGTAAAATGGAATCCAATAAATTGGAGTTACATGAAACCCCCGTAACGCTCTACCCACTGCTTCGGCGTTATTGCTCGGCTTTTGAATCCCAGGCCCATGTTATGGGAATCTCCTTAACACAGGATTATCAGGCAAACGAAAACCTGGAAGTCCTGATTGACGAAGAAAAGTTTGAGAAAATAGTCTATAATTACCTGTCTAATGCTTTGAAATTTACGCCTAATGGAGGCAGCGTAAAAATTCATTTGGAAGAGCAAGAAAAGACATTATTACTTTCCGTTACAGACAACGGAAAGGGCATACACCCGGATGATTTGCCCAATATTTTCAAACGTTTCTTCCAGACCAGCCGACCGGATGCCCCGGCGGAGGGAGGAACGGGGATCGGCCTCGCTTTGGTACAAGAATTTGCCAGCGTATTGGAGGGAAAGGTTTGGGTGAAAAGTAAACTTCAAGAAGGCAGTACCTTTTATTTTGAATGGCCGAAAAAAGAGAGCCATGTAATGGAGAGGGAGGCATTGCCCATCAGCAATGACTTGTGGGGCATTAATCATGTAAGCAATGGAAATGTGGTGGGTGTTGCAGCTAAAATGGAATCGGGAACGAGGATATCCGAACGGGAAGTTGCGGAGGTGGTTACCATTGCAAATCAACCAGCTGAACGCCTGAGCCGACCGACCATTTTAGTGGTGGAAGATAATCCTGACATGAGCCATTATATCTGCCAGATACTGGAGCCTCAATTCAACTTAATGACTGCAGCAAACGGCAAGGAGGCTTTGCTCAGGTTGACAGAGCCGACCACTGCTCCCCAGCCATCGGCGGCTGTCAACAACCTTCCGGATATCATTCTCTCCGATGTGATGATGCCGTTGATGGATGGTTTCCAATTACTGGAGGTTTTAAAATCAGATAACCGCTACCGGCGCATTCCTGTGATCATGCTCACGGCCAGGGCAGATGTACAGGACAAACTCAAAGCCCTGCGTATCGGGGTCGACGATTACCTGCGTAAGCCTTTTGAGGAAGAGGAACTGTTGGTGCGTATTGATAATCTATTGGAGCGGTACCGGGAGCGGCAAGCTTATATCGAGGATTGTGCTCCGGAAGGGTTGACGAAAACCGAAGAGGTTTTACAACTCCCCGGATTTAACCACCCAACCTCCCCGGGAGAGGCCGATTGGCTGGAAGAACTGGAAACCCTGGTCAAAAAGGAAGTGCAGAACGACCTGCTCACGGTAGATTGGCTCGCCCCCAAACTGTTTCTCAGCACCCGCCAGCTCCGCCGCCGAATAAGATCACTGACAGGCCTCTCGCCCAGCCAGTACATCAAAGAAGTCCGTTTGCAGGAAGCACGCCGGATCCTCGAAGACCGGCAGGAAAAAACCGTTCAGGATGTAGCCTGGGCGGTAAGCTTCCGGGATTCGAAATACTTCTCTCAATTGTTCAAAGACCGTTTTGGTAAATTGCCTTCCGAGTATTTTTTATAAAATGATTTGAAATTTTCAATATTTTCAATAGTCATTTTTCCAACAAGAAAATCTCTAAGCGGGATACTATTTGCAAGCGTATTAAAAATTTCAGGTAAAATCAAATCTAACCCATGTACTAAAAGAGGGGATTTTTGTTTAATAGATGAAATTCAACCCACTTCGGGGTTGAAGATGGTTTTTTTCTCATCATTGGATTTCATCCCTTGTTATTAATACCTGCCGTCAGGCAGGTTGATTCCCTGTCGGGAATAGGTCAGGCGAATACCGGAAATCCTATGCTCTAATGGCTATACTATCAAAAAAAAAATGCCCAACGGGCATTAATTTCAATAACGCAGTATGAAATGCTGCGTTATCGAAAAACCACAAACAACCCTGAAATGGGTTGAATTGAATTTAACCTAATAAAGATAAACTTACCTATATACGGTAGACAACTTCAGGAGGCAGGCAGGTTCAACTGGAGCAAAGTCGAACGCAGCGATATCCCGACAGTGCTTACCACCAATATGTTCCCGTACCGACAGGTCGGGACCGCAACTGGATCAGCGCGACATCCCGCAAACCAGCAACCAGCCCCCCCATGTCCGTTTTTTCCACAAACATGTCCGTTTTTTCTGCCATGACACCCCCTAGTTTTGTCAGGTAAACCAGTAAAAAAAAATCGCATATACGGTTGACTGACTTTTTTCTGCTGGTATCTCCTTTTGTAAAAATCTAAAATAAACAGTTATGGAAAAGACCTGTAACACTTTAAAGCGCTTCTTGGTAACCCTGATATTTTTATTGATTACGGCCATGGGGTTGCTTGCTCAAACTGTTGAACAACGGTTGTTAGGGGTAAGCAGCGGCATTGTTCCAGTAAGTGATTTTCAATTGGAATGGTCGGTAGGAGAACTTAGCATAGAAGTTCTTCCAACAGCATTCGGCCAGTTGACAGAAGGTTTTATTCAACCGGAAATATTTGTTGACCAACAAAATTCTTCCGAATTAGAATTTGAACTTTTTGAATTAACTCAACAGTTCACTTTACAAGCCTCACCCAACCCTGTCAGTAATGACCTCTACTTAAAGTGGAGCCATTCGGATGCTGGCATAAATTACCTGAGTGTTTTCGATTTTACCGGCAAACTGATGGTTAAGGAAACCTTACCCGCAGGGGTGCATTACTGGAAGTTAGACATGAGTCAACTGCCGGACGGCTTGTATGTCATCAGTTATGTTAATCCGCAGGGAAAAAATGAAAGTAGTATTAAAGTTTTGAAAGCAGGAGAGTAGAATATTTTTTGTCCAAAAAATTAAGTTTTTATTGTTCATTAAAAATAACAAAACATAATGAAAAAAATAATATCAATTGCAGTGTTCAGCCTGATGATCTTCTCCTTTGTTTTTTCACAGATTGTACCTCAGGGTATGAACTTTCAGGCGGTTGCCCGGGATTCAAAAGGTCAGGTATTGGCTGATAAAGACATTACCCTAAAGATCAGCCTATTGGCGGAAGGCCCGTCAGGAAAGGTAATTTACAGTGAGATCCACGATGTGACTACCAGTAATCTGGGGCTTTTTAATATCATTATTGGAGAGGGTGTGGCTGGCATAGGTGTATTCGAAAAAATCGCATGGAGCCATACTTCTGTTTGGATGGATATGGCCCTGGAAGAAGGCGATGAATTTTTATCCATATCCACAACGCGTTTACTTACAGTGCCTTACGCATTTCATGCAGGAACGGCGGGAGAGGTGATCGGAAATAATCCGACCGAAAAAGCTATTACCTTATATTGGAAAACGTTGGGAAATACTGGAAACAACCCTCAATATCATTTTCTGGGAAATATAGATTCAAAAGACCTGCCATTCAGAACCAATAATTTGGAGCGCATGCGCTTATTGGCAGGTGGGGATTTGCAGATGACGGGCAATAATATCAAAAATCTTGGAGATCCGGTTGATCAGCAGGATGCTGCAACAAGAAACTATGTTGATTTGGTAGGGTTAACGCTGGAAAATCTTATTGAAACACATACTGCTGCTGACGGTGATCTTGATCCGACGAATGAGCTGCAGAAATGGAGCAATCTTCCTGGTATTCCAGCTGGTTTTGCAGATAACACCGATAATGTCGATGATGCGGATAATGATCCGACGAATGAGCTGCAGAAATGGAGCAATCTTCCTGGTATTCCAGCGGACTTTTCCGATAACACAGATAATGTGGATGATGCAGATAACGACCCGACGAATGAGCTGCAAAATTGGAGTAGTCTTCCCGGTATTCCCGCAGGGTTTTTAGATGGCACAGATAATGTGGATGATGCGGACAACGATCCGACGAATGAGATTGAAACCTGGAGTACTTTATCTGGCATTCCTGCCTATCTTTTGGATGGGGATGATGTGGATGATGGGGACAACGATCCGACGAATGAGCTGCAGAAATGGAGCAATCTTCCCGGTATTCCAGCTGGTTTTGCAGATAACACCGATAATGTCGATGATGCGGATAATGATCCGACGAATGAAATTGAACTGCCAACGAATCCACAAAATGGTACGATGGCCTATTATAATGGAGGTGCCTGGCAGGTTGTGGCACCGGGGAGCCACGGTCAGACACTTACATTTTGTAATGGCGTACCGACATGGGGACCGTGTAATTTGGCCATAGGGGATTTCTATGCCGGGGGCATCATATTTTATTTGGATGCAAGTGGGCACCATGGGCTGGTAGCCGCTCTATCAGATCAAGACTATAATGGGGATTTTACGGGCGCCTGGGGTTGCGAAGGTACTTATGTAGGGGCCGGTAGTTATTCAATAGGGAGTAACAATACTACAGCTATCCTTAATGGATGTGGTGAACCAGGAATAGCGGCAAGGCGTTGTGGTGATTATTCGGTGACGGTAGATGGAATACTTTATGACGATTGGTTTTTGCCTTCACGGCAAGAGCTTTTCCTAATGTATCAGCAAAAAGATATTATTGGCGGTTTTAGTAACTCAAGCTATTGGTCCTCTACGGAAGTTAACAGCAATTGGGCGTGGATATATGCCTTCGACGCTGGTTATGCTTACTATGGTAATAAAGGAGCTAACTACATGCGCTGTCGAGCAATCCGGGCTTTTTAAAATTTATCTACCAGCCTGCTTCTGTTAAGCAGGCTGGTTTAACGGTTTATTTAAAACCAGGTAAACGATCGATTTTTATATTTTCCATCCCAACCCTGGTTAATTCGATTTATCCTTCACCTTCGGTCTCGGACTCATCTTTGGATTGGAAGACCCTTCGTTTTGTGGCGGAGAAGCCTTTGTCTTTTTCTTCATTTCTTCCCGAGGCACTACCCGCACCGGCCCGGTGTTTCTATCGGGTCTGGTTGCTTTAGATTTAAGATTTTCCAGAATAAAATCCGTCATTTTCTGGTACAGGTGCAATCGGGAAGTGCCTCCGTAAATCGAGTGGTTTCTGTTCGGATAGAAATAGGTGTCGAATTGTTTGTTGGCTGCGATCAGCGCATTCGCCATTTCCACGGTGTTTTGAAAATGCACGTTATCGTCGCCCATGCCGTGAACGATGAGGTATTTGCCTTTCAGCTGGTCGGCAAAGTAAATCGGCGAGTTGTCGTGGTAGCCGCTGGGATTCTCCTTAGGGGTGCGCATGAAACGTTCCGTGTAAACGGAGTCGTACCATTTCCAGTTGGTGACCGGCGCCACGGCGATGGCCGCTTTAAAGACATCATTGCCTTTGAGGAGGCAAAGCGATGACATATAACCCCCATAACTCCATCCGAAAATGCCGATGTTGTCGGCATCGGCATAAGGCAGACTGCCGATGTATCTGGCCGCTTCGATCTGGTCGATGGTTTCGTATTTACCCAGTTGTAGGTAAGTCATTTTTTTGAATGTTTCTCCCCGGCCGCCCGTTCCACGGTTATCGACACAAACGACGAGGTATCCTTTTTCGGCCAGCATCTGGAACCACCAGTAATTTTGCCCTTTCCAGCTGTCGGTCACCTGCTGGCTGCCGGGACCTCCATAGAGATACATAAATACAGGGTACTGACGATTTTCATCAAAAAAAGCCGGTTTGATCATCCATCCGTTGAGGTCCACCCCTTCGCTGGTCTTGAAATCAAAAAACTCCACGTCGTTGATGACATAATTTTGCTGTTTGGTTAAAAGATCGACATTGTCTTCGAGCACACGAACCTGTCTTGCCTGGTCATCAAAAACAAGATACACAGGAGGCGTATTGGCGGAAGAAGAAGTCAGGACAAAATAATCAAACGTACTGCTGAACTGGGCACTGTTCCATCCGGGGTCGCCCGCCATGGTTTGCTTTCGTTTGCCATTTATGCTCATGGAATAGACCTGGCGCTCCATCGGGGAGTCTTCTGCAGCCTGGTAGTACACCAGTCCTTTTTTTTCATCTATGCCGTAAAACTCGGTCACTTCCCATTGGCCGCTGGTGAGCTGTCTTTCCATCTTACCATTCATATTGTAGAGGTAAATATGGTTCCATCCATCCATTTCACTGGTCCAGATAAATTGGGTGTTGTTTTTCAGAAAGGTGAGGTTGTCATGAATGTTTATGTAGTATTTGTTTTTCTCTTTGAGCAGGAGAGAAGTTTTTCCTGTTTTGGCTTCAGCCAATAACAGGTCCAGTTCATTCTGGTGGCGGTTGAGTCTGGTTACGCAAAGTTTTTCAGGATCCTGGGTCCATTTGATTCTTGGAATATAGTGGTCTTCATTCAATGAAGTGGCTACCGGAATGGTCACGCCCGATTTTAAATCAAAGATGTGTATGGTTACCTCGGCATTTTTTTCTCCGGCTTTAGGATATTTGAAAGTGATGTATTCCGGGTAAGTATCGTCGTGGTAATTGGTGTAGGTAAATTCCGGCACTTCACTTTCGTCAAAGCGATAAAAGGCAATGCGGTTGCCATCAGGGGACCATTCAAACCCGCGGCTGAAGTGAAATTCTTCTTCATAGACCCAGTCGGTTGCGCCGTTGATGATCTTGTTTTTTGCTCCGTCTGTTGTAATTTGGGTAACCCTTTCGTTGGTGAGGTCCTTTAGATAAAGGTTGTTGTCAAAAACAAAAGCCACCTTGTCTGCCTGTGGATTAAAAGTGGCATACATGATCTTCCCGTCGGAAAAAACGGGGTCCATAGATTTCTTTATGATGTCGTAAACAAAAAACATGGCCCGGGTGGAACGTCTGTAGATGGCCTCTGATTCAGATTTGATCAAAATTTTGGATTCCTCCTCACTAAAGGTATAATCATTTATTTTACCATTAAAACCAGACGCGCTAACGGTTGTCGGGTCGAAGATAGTGGCCGTATTTTGCCCATTTAGCAGGTCGTATTGCTGGACTTTATTGTCTTCCGTGCGGGTATAATGTCTGCCATCTTTTTGAAAATTGAAACCGGGCACTCTGTTTTCGGTAAAGGTGTAATCCTGCCATATTTCTTCCAGGGTGATGAGTTTCTGCGCCTGGAGATTAAGGGAAGTGCCTAAAAAAAAAGTAAGCCATAAAATCAAGTTCTTCATATGTAAGTTTTTCTGTTAATGGAAAAGCAGGCCATTTGTTTTACCCCGGGAAACCTGCTTGAAGGTATAATAATGAGGTGAAGCAATTGATACTACCAAAGATAACAAGATTTGAACTTGTAAAATATTTTGGGCAGCATTTATTGTAGGCCAACCGTTTTGTCGATAAGCTCAAATACAGTAATAATTTTTTAAAACAGGCCTGGAATATAAAAAAAGTTTATTTTTGCGAAATTTTTTGTTACTCCCGGTGCTTTCTTCCGTCATATGAAAGCAATAAAGATGAAAATGAAATCGTTTCTCGTCTTGAATGTAAAATTGTATTTAATTTTTTGAAAAATATCAAACAACACATTTAGTTATGCACAAATTATTCGCTAAAATTGCAGCCATTGCAATTCTTTTTTCAGTATTCACCGTAACAAGCTGTACTGAAGATCCTATAGTAACAGACCCAAAAGGACCATCAATCAGTTTTGTATCTGAAGCAGGTTACCTTGATGGCGACGCAGAATTACAGGCAGGAGAATCTTTCAGCGTAAAGGTTGCCCTGACACAGGGAGATGAGGCCCTCAAAACGCTTACCATCTGGGCAGGTTCCACTAAATTGGACAACGCCGACTTTTCCATTGTTGGAGTGACTTCAAACAACCCTCTTTTGATCGTTGGTGGTGGTGATGTAACTTATGACATTACGATCAATGCAAAAGATGTTGTAGGCGAGGTAACGACCTACGCTTTTGAAGTATCTGATGAAGCTTCAAGAACCTCAGAAGTTTCTTTGGCCATCACTATTGCTGCGCCATTGACTACACCTACCAATGTATCTTATTCAGCGGTGGTATTGAACAACTTCTCAGGACCAGATTACGGTAGCCTTGATCTCGATACAGGCGTGGCAGTTGCTTCTTCCAATACAGACGGAGATATTCGCGATAATGGTATTGATTTGGGACAACCAAACGCTACCAACTGGATTCAGAAGATCCATCCGGTGAACGGAGCTACCATGAGAATTCCTGACGCAGCCCAGGTGGAGAATTTCTCCTTTGCTAACGCTGACACAAGGGAAATGCTCGAAGCGGCGTGGGATACTGGAAATAGTGTGACAGAAACTGCGAAACTTGCCGTAGGTGACCTATTCATGGTATTACTTGGAGAGGACTACTACCTGGTTGAAGTGGGAGATATTTATGTAGATGCTGTTGCCAATGGAGACTATTACACCTTGAACGTAAAAGGAAGTAAGAAGTAATTCTCTTTCTCTGCAAAAACAAAAAAAGGGGCTGGAAATTTTTTCAGTCCCTTTTTTTTATGCATGGTTTCTGTTTACACATGCATTATTTGTACTTTTGCATGGAACCGCTGCCATGCCCTCGGTTGAGGGGACAGGGTCGATTCATAGCCAAACGCTCTTAAAGTACAAATACCGATGATGAAAAAGCGCTTCTTAATTTTTGCCCTGGTTTTATTGGGATACCATACCTCCTTTTCTCAATGTGAAATCATTATCGATGCCGTTGATGAATTTGATAGCACGAAGGTCATTTCGGCACAGATCGTCTCTTTCGGCTACCTGGTGCCCAGTAATTTTGAGACCGTGGACGGTCCCCTGCTCATCGAGGAAGCCAAAATGCTCTTTTCTTATACCGAATCAGATAGTATCAATGCTTTTATTATGACTATCGCAGTGCCGGAATTTAAATACCAGCCGGTAGAATCCGGATTTAATGTGTTGTTCAAAATGTCCGACAGTACCGTTGTGGAAGCCGTTTATAATGTGCCGAGTAAAGGCGTTTTTGATAAACGCATCAATATGCAGGTTTACCAACATGCCCTGATCATTCCTTTTGAGTTGTTTTTCCGTTTGACAGAAGCTAAAATTGAAAAAATACGCATCAATTACCCAAAACAAAAACGCACCTTCCATCTTTCCGAAGAACAGCAACAGGCGGTCCTTGAAGCCATCAGGTGTGTAGGGGAGGCATCGGGGTATTATCCGTTACGGCCTTAGAAGTAAGTGTTAAACAACCAATAAAAATTAGAATGATTAAGAACACTTCTGAATTCTACCCCTGCCTTCATGTAGTCAGCAGGCGGGTTGGATATTGGATACCTTGCCTGCTGCCGCAGTAAGGCAGGTTCTGCGGTTCTGCCGCTTATGTTTAAACAATAAGATATTTTGCCCAATAAAAGAATTTACCCGATATTGAAAAGGAGTTAAACAAATCAATCAGAGCCGCAGAATACTGGATTGAATTTTATATTGAAAATTAATTGCCGAAGCGTTTTAAACATAGGGGCCAAAAAAATTTTTTTATATCTGAATGGAGTTTTTTTATACCCACTTATCTCATTGTTTTTTTGCCGAAAAAAGACTAATATGCACCTGTTGTGCCGCTTGTTGTATCTTAAGGAAAATAAAAAGGGTGCATGGCGAAATATTGGAAGTCTGAGGAGTAATTATCGGTGATAAAATAAAAACACCGTCTTTTTTCTTTCGGATTGAATAAAAAACGGCTGTACCCATCTGGCAAAATTTGCTAAAAAATAAACCTTCACCCGACAGGACTTTCTTGACGCCATTTTTCATCCGGCATCAGCGCCTGATTTCCCGTTTGGCACTCTTGCCCTCAAAAGCCTTTATATGAAAAACAAAATGATCCTGTTGCCGGCCATGCTTCTTTTCTTCGGCCTGAACCATCTGCCGGCACAGCAAAATCAGCGTTTTCCGATCACCGTCACCGTCTTTAATACGGCAACCTTATTGCCCGGAAGTGCAAAACTCGGTGTTTTTGGCATTCCGGTTCATCCCGGCCTAACCCTTGGTACTGAATACACTTATAAAAAAGGCCCAAAACACGAGATGTTCCAGACCCTCCGGCTGGGGTATTTTTATCACCGCTATATCCAGCATGGCATACAATTGTACTCGGAAATTGGGTATCGTTATCATTTTAATACTTCATGGGATATCGGGACACGTTTGGGGATGGGATATTTGCATGCTTTCAATGACAGGGGACAGTTTGAGATCAATGATAAAGGGGTTTATGAAAAACTACCCAACACCGGTCGTCCCCAATTCATGGGGGCATTCAGTCTCGGGCCCGGATATACCTTTAGTAATGAGATGCGCGTATTCCTGCATTACCAGTTTGCTTTGCAGTTGCCGTTTATCAATGAATACGTTCCCGTGATGCCAAGTTCCAATGTACACATCGGGGTGACCATCCCGTGGAGGTAAATCCTTTTCTTCGCAGGCAAATTGATCCACCAAAAAGAAAAAAACATGCAAAAGATATTTTTAACCATAACATTTTTCGCCCTTTGGGGCCTTCTGTTCAGTTGTAAGGAAGATGAAATTGTTCCTACAAAAAGTTGTAGCATTGATTTTGTGGATACCAGTTCCGTTCACCCCAAAGCGACTTTATTCCAATCCGTAATAGACGAATACACCCAAAAAGGTTTACCGGGCATATCCCTTCTCGTTCGGGATGCTTCCGGGTTATGGGTAGGCGCTTCCGGAATGGCTGACATAGAAAAAGGCATTCCGATGGAACCTTGTCATGTTTCCAAAGTGGCCAGTGTTACGAAACTTTTTATCGGAGTATTGGTGATGCAGGAAGTTGAAAAAGGAGTGCTCGGCCTGGATGATCCCATTGCACAATGGTTGACTGACGAAGATATTAAAGACGTCGAAAATGCAGACCAGGTGACCCTTCGCCAGTTGCTCAACCATACCAGCGGCATCTTTGATGTCATCACCGATAACAATTTCTATCTCGCCGTTTTGAACGATCCGGGTAAATTCTGGACGCCCAAAGAGCTGTTGAAATTCGTTCGCAACAGGCCCGCCGTTTTCCCACCGGGAACAGACGTTGAGTATTCCAATACCAACCTGTTGTATGCATCCATGGTGCTCGAAGCCGCCACAGGACAATCTCATGCTAAATTGTTGCGCGACAATATTCTAACCCCACTTGGGATGAATAACAGCTATTACCACTGGCACGAGTCCCTGCCGGATTTTGTGGCCCAGGGTTATTTTGACCTGTATAACGACGGAACCATCCTGAATCTCTCTAACCTGAATACAGGAAGTGGTAACGGTTATGGAGGACTTTATTCCACTGTCCATGATATGAAAACGTTTATCGAGGCCCTGCTGGTCAAAAAGTCTTTGATGTCACAAGCTTCTTTGGATATCATGACGACGATCACCACGGGCAGTTTTAGTGAAGATGAGCTGTACGGGGTGACCATCAGGAAAGATTTTCTCAACGGAGCTCCTGATGCTTACGGATTAGGTCACCGCGGACGGGATCTTGGGTATACGGCTGATTTGTTTTACTTCCCCAATCAGGATATTACCATGGCTTATCTGATCAACTACGGTACGGATGCCAAGAGTAGTCTTCGCGAGGTGTTTTACGATTTTAGGGAGGCCATTTATGAGGCGATGATAGAGGAGTAGGCCCGCCAATTCATCCAAATCACAATAAACCTCGTTTTTTAAGCTGACCTCGTAACTGCTGTGGTGAGGTGAAATGCCAGCCTTCCAGCCCAAGATTATTGGCGGCGATAATATTATCCTTATTGTCGTCGATAAAAACTGCTTTGGAGCGATTGATGTCATAACGGTCCAGGAGCAATTCGTAGATTTTTGGATCGGGTTTGACCAGATTTTCTTCTCCGCTGACCAGGATACCTTCAAAAAGCCCCAGGAAATCATACATGCTTTGGGCAATGGGGAAAGTTTCTGCGGACCAGTTGGTCAGGGCGACCAATCTGGCTTTCCCATTGGAGTGGAGCGTTCGCAATATATCGACGGTCTCATGGATGGGGCCACCCAGCATTTCCACCCAGCGCTCATAAAAGGTAAGGATTTCTGTTTTGTATTCCGGGTATTGATCAATGAGCAGTTGGTTGCCCTCCGCGATGGGGCGCCCGGCATCCTGGGCTTTGTTCCAGGAATCCCCGCATATTTCAGTCAGGAAATGTTCCATTTGTTCTTCATTCTCAAATATTTCCCGATATACATACCGCGGGTTCCAGTCGATGAGTACTCCGCCTAAGTCAAAAATAACCGTTTCGATCATTGGGTTGAATTTTTAAGTTGTTTAAGTTTTTTAAGAGACTGTTCAAAGTTCCATGTTCAAAGTTCAAATGAAGCATCGCAGCATCAAACCATCGCAGCCTTCTCCCTGGCCAGCGTTTTTTTCATGCTTTTGTGGAACATATTATCGATCCAACGATCAGGAACAAGGGGCAGCAGTCGGAAGAACCATTTCCGGTCGGTGATCAGGTACCTGGCCCGTGGATTTTTTATAGTCAGGGTTTTGTGAATCAATTCGGCTAAAATTTCCGGTTCAAGGGCACTTGCTGCTGTTCTTTCAGTCCGTCGGGCGGTTTGCCTGAGAAAGGGGGCGTATTCCGTTTCTAATAGTTCGGGATCAATTTCTGAACTTTTGCTCCAAATAGGCGTTTTGATCGGCCCCGGTTGCACAAGAATGACCTTGATGTCGTGCAGCAATAACTCGCGTCTCAAACTGTCGGAAAGGGCTTCCACCGCGAATTTTGAAGCCGAATAGGCCCCGAGTAAAGGAGAAGCAATAATTCCCGAAACGGAGCCGATATTTATAATCCTTCCGGGATTACTTTTGTACTTTTTTTGATGGCCTCCCAACAGCGGAAGAAAAGCTTGTGTGGTTCGGATCAGCCCGGTGACATTCACATTCATCTGGTGTTCAAAAGATTCCATGCTGAGGTATTGCAACGGACCGGCCACTGCGACCCCCGCATTGTTCACCAAACCATAAAGACCTTCTTCACCCACTATAACCTGCACCTTTTCGAATCCTTTTTTCACTGCTTCAGCATCCGTAACGTCAAAAATGACGAATTGAAACGCACTGCCCAACTCTTTTTCCAGCCGTTCCCCGTCACTTTCTTTCCGCACACTGCCGATCACTGAAAAACCTTTTTCAATCAGAACTTTGGCCAAAGTATACCCTATCCCGGTGGAAACTCCTGTGATTAAGACGTAATGCATGGATTTTGATTTTGATGCTGAAATATTGATGACGGCAAAGGTACGCGGAGCGAGGTCTTTCTGCAAATGCAAAGAGATTAATCACCAAGTTTCCACTAAAAAGACGGCTATACTTTGGAAAATCCCAATAATCCCAATACTTTTGCACATCGATTCATTTTTTCAATTCGTTTGAGAAATTGATTCTATAAAGAAGGGCGGAGAGAACAGGCTCTATGAAACCCTGGCAACCTGAGCTTAAGTGAAAAAGGTGCCAATACCTGCCATTATAGGAATGATAAAATCAATTTGTCTTGAAAAAATTACACATCAGCGAGCCTTTTGTGCTCGAATCCGGTGAGGTGCTTTCGCCTCTCGAAATCTCTTATCATACTTTTGGCACTTTGAATGCAAAAGGCGACAATGTCGTATGGGTTTGTCATGCCCTTACGGGAAATTCCAATCCATTGGAATGGTGGCCCGGCGTCATTGGGGAAGGAAAGGTTATTGACCCGGCCAAAGATTTCATCGTTTGTGCCAATACCCTGGGATCCTGTTACGGCACTACCGGGCCTGCTTCCATTGACCCGGAAACGGGAAAACCCTACGGAGAGCATTTTCCTTTCATTACCATACGAGATATGGTCCTGGCCCAGCAAAAACTCCAGAAGTACCTGGGAATTAGCGAAATCTACCTGGGCATTGGAGGGTCTATGGGCGGACAGCAATTGTTGGAATGGGCTGTCACCGATCCGTCACTTTTTAAAAATATTTGCCTGTTGGCGAGCAATGCCCGGCATTCGGCCTGGGGCATCGCTTTTAATGAAACCCAACGCATGGCGATCACGGCAGATCTGTCCACGAAGGAAGGTAAAATGGAAGCCGGAAGGAGAGGGCTGGAAGCGGCGCGGGCCATTGCCATGCTTTCTTACCGTACTTACGATGCTTATGAAGGTTCCCAGACGGAACTTTCGGAAGACATTACAGACAACTTTAAAGCGAGTTCATACCAGCGTTACCAGGGAGAGAAATTCTGGAAGCGTTTTGACGTTTATGCCTATTTGATTTTGAGCAAGGCCATGGACAGTCACAACATTGGACGAGGCAGGGGCGGTATTGAACAGGCCCTCAAAAGAGTGACCGCCAAAACGCTCGTTATCGGCATTCGTACAGATGTGTTGTTCCCGGTTTCGGAACAGCAGTTAATTGCCCGGCATATTCCGGATACCCGATTGGAGATCATTGACAGTCCCTACGGGCACGATGGTTTCCTGATCGAAGCAGAGGAAGTTTCCAAACGAATACAGCAATTCAGGGAAGGCAGGTTCACCGGGAAGGAGGATCACCCGAAGCCTTCTACCGGAAAATCCACAGAATCCTTAAAAAACTGGGCCTTGCCGGGAACGGAAGACTTTTAAAAAAATAAAAAGTAAGTATTATGCAAGAAATGTTAACCGCATTAATAACCAAAGAATTCCTTGCGCTCTTTGCGCCTTCTTTGCGACCATTGCGGTTAAATTTTGCGTTAGCAATTACTTCAAAAACAGAAATTATTTTAACAGAAGCATTAAACCTATATCATGCATAATAAAAAACATCCAGCGACCAACGCCATTCACCAACAGTCAGAGCGCACCCAATACCGTGAACACAGCGTTCCATTGTACCTGACCTCAAGTTTTGTATTTCCATCGGCAGAAATTATGGCAGACACTTTTGCAGGAAATACAGAAGGCCAGATCTACTCCCGGTATAGTAATCCGAATACAGATGAATTGATCAGTAAGGTTTGCGCTATGGAGGGCGCTGAAGACGGTTTTGCGACCTCCACCGGGATGTCGGCGGTTTTTGCGAGTATTGCGGCCTTCCTGGAAAGTGGTGACCATATAGTGGCTTCCAAGGCCATCTTTGGGTCCACCCACCAGTTATTGATGGTCATCTTTCCGAAATGGGGCATTACCACCACTTATGTCGATCCTGTTGATGTGGATAGCTGGGAGCAGCATATTCAGCCCAACACAAAAATGATCCTCCTGGAAACCCCTTCCAACCCCGGGTTGACCCTGGTGGATTTGGAAAAAGCGGGTCAACTGGCCAAAAAACACGGCCTCATTTTAAATGTGGATAATTGTTTTGCCACATCGGTCAACCAACAACCCATGAAATTCGGGGCGAACCTGGTGACCCACTCCAGTACCAAATTTATGGACGGGCAGGGGAGAGTATTGGGAGGAATCGTCGTGGGCGATAAAGCGCTGATCGAAAAGATAGTTTATTTCTGTCGCCATACCGGGCCGTCCATGTCTCCTTTCAATGCCTGGATTCTTTCGAAAAGCCTGGAGACTTTGTCTTTACGGATGGAGCGACACAATGAAAATGCCATGCAACTGGCAAAGTTCCTGGAAAAAGCCGAAGGTATTGAAAGTGTGATTTATCCTTTCCTGCCTTCCCATCCGCAATACGAACTCGCCAAAAAGCAAATGAGCAGCGGTGGCGGGTTGGTGACCTTTGAATTAAAAGGCGGCATTGAACGCGGGCAAAAGTTTCTCAATGCACTGAAGATGTGTTCCCTGTCCCCCAACCTCGGCGACAGTCGTACCATCGTAACGCATCCTGCCTCAACGACTCATTCCAAGCTGACAGAAGAGGAAAGACAGGCGGTGAATATTACCCCCGGGCTGGTAAGAGTTTCTGTCGGGCTGGAACATATTGATGATATTTGGGAGGATGTACGTCAGGCTTTGGAGGCGTCGGAATGATCAAATTTTTTTTGGAAAAGATTTTTAAAATGGGTGTACCCAAGGGATAGGTTGACGCACTTAAGGGATTATCAATTACTATCTGCACCCATTTTAAAAGCTAAAAGCAACGTGCCTAACTGATATTCGGGCGAGACTCATTTCCCATAAGGAATCAAAATGATTTATCATTGTATCTGTCCCCGTAACATCAGTGAATAAGTTTTGTCCGTTTAAATTTATCATTTTACGTAGCTTTATCCTCAGTTCACCCAAAATGATTTATTATGAAGTACCTGATTCCCTTTCTGTCATTTTCTATTTTAATATGCCTGCTTATGGCTTGTCAACCTAAAAATGAACCGGTACCGGACCAGCCTCTCCAAAATTACGAGGATCTCGTCACCCTGTTCCGGGAGTGGCGCATCTTTGAAAATCCGCCGATGAAAGACGGAGCGCCTGATTATACGGTCGAAACCTTCGAACGGCGGTGGCCCGAATTTAAAAAATTACAGTCGAAATTGCAGGCGATGGATGTGTCGGACTGGCCGGTGGCGCAGCAGGTGGACTGGCATATTGTCTGGGCAGAGATGAATGGTTATGATTTCAATCACCGGGTACTGCAGCCCTGGGTACGGGATCCCGCCTTTTACAAAACCATCTGGACCGAACGCAGTGATGTGCCCGCCCATGAAGGGCCTTGCCAGCACAGGGTGACGGATCTCTGGACCTACTCTTTTCCCCTGAGTCCCGAAGAAAAAAAGCGACTAGTGAGTGACCTGAGTGTGATTGCTCCATTGAATGCACAAGCGCAACTCAACCTTACCGGAAATGCCAAAGACCTGTGGATCGCCGGTATCCGGGATATCCGCACCCAGCGCGAGGATCTGGAAAAGATGCTCGGTTTGCCGGGAGTGGCGGACGATCCTGAACTGGTAGCAGTGATCCGGGAGGCCAAAACCTCAACAGAGGATTTCGTCTCCTGGCTGGAAGAAGCCGCGAAATCCAAAACCGGACCTTCCGGTATCGGGAAAGAAAATTATACCTGGTATATCCAAAACGTACACCTGGTTCCGTTGACCTGGGATGACGAGGTGATGATCCTGAAACGGGAACTCGCCCGTGCCTGGACTGCCCTCAAGCTGGAAGAGCACAGGAACAGGGCCTTGCCGGAACTTGAGGAAGCGGATAGCCCGCAAGCTTTTCAGGCACTGGCAGAATCCTCTGCACAAAGCCTGATGACATTCCTGGAGCAGGAAGATATGGTGACCGTTAAAGATTATTTCGAGCCGGCCTTTAGGGAACATTTGGGCGAATTCATCCCACGGGAAAAGCGAAATTTTTTCTGGATCGGCGCCCACTACGATCCCCGGCCATTGTATTCCCATTTTTACCATTGGTTTGAACTGGCGAGGATGGACCTCGAGCCGCATCAGAGCGTCATCCGCCGGGAACCACTATTGTACAGTATTTTCGACTCCCGGAATGAAGGGCTGGCCACGGCGGTGGAAGAAATGTTCATGCAGGCCGGTTTGTACGACGACAATCCCCGGGTCAGGGAAATTGTTTACATTATGATCGCCCAGCGTGCCGCCCGTGGCCTTGGGTCTCTTTATGCCCAGGCCAATGAAATGACCATGGAAGAGGCAGGAGGTATTCACTCGGAATACACCCCCCGCGGTTGGATGAAAACAGAAAAAGAGCTGCTGCTTTTTGAACAACACCTCTATCTGCGGCAACCCGGTTACGGAACCAGTTACATTACCGGTAAATATCTGGTTGAAAGTGCCTTAGCCGATTTTGCCAGGATGAAGGAGACCAATAAAGAACCTTTCCACATCAAAGACTTTCTCGATCAATTGAATGCCATGGGAAACATTCCCATTTCTCTTGGACATTGGGAAATGACAGGCGTGGATGAAGGCATCAGGAAGATCAGGGAGTAGGAGGGGTGTAAGGCAAGAAGGCGGAATTGTAAAATGTGAAGACATGGATTGAAGCAGGGAATGGTACCTGGCTTAAGAATAGCGTATCCCCAATTCCTCCAGCGATCCGGACTTGTCTTTTGTTTGGTGGTTCACGAGGAATTTATCTTTTTGGTTCCATAAAAAACGCCATATCTTATGAGTTTTTTCCTAAAGCCTTTTATCATATAGCGTAAGGCCCAGGAGTTTTTTAAATTGGGCCAACCCGCTTTAAAAAGTCCGGTTAAAAATTTCCATCGAAAAAAAGTGCTGATTCCAACCTTCCAAAATGGCACAATGGCCTCACTCCAGTCGGCCGACCGGACATCAGTAAAACCGGCTTGTTTTGCAAAAGATTCCAGGGCTTGAAGAGATACCAATGAGCGAAAATGTAATTGTTGATAGACTTTATTCAAAATAAGCTGTTCTGCCTTTTCTAAAACAGGAGGCTCAAAACGATGATACCAGCCAGCAATCAGCAGGTGCCCGCCGGGCATTAACAGATCATAAAAAAGGCTCAATAATTCCTTCTTATCGGCAACGTATTCGAAACTTTCTACCGACCATACCAGGTCAAATTTTTGTTCATCCCTGTCGAGGTTGGCCATATCTAAGGCCTCAATAGTCACAGAATGTTCCGGGCCTGCTGTCCGGGTGTATTGCCGGCCTTTTTCAGCCTGCACGGGGCTAATGGTTATCCCTAAGACTTTGGCATCGAATTTTTTCGCCAGGGTTCGCGCACTTGCCCCTATCCCGCAGCCGGCATCCAGGATATGATTCGCCTGACGGATGTTGCTCCATAAAAGTAATTCTTCTACCAAATCCTCCTGAGCTTTTGCATAAGTTTTATTTGCTTGCCCGGCCTTGATACCATAATATCCCTGGTGCATATGCTCCCCCCAAAGGTGCAACCATAGCGGGGTGGATTGGTCGTAAAATAGTTTGATCCTTTCGTTGAGCATCCGCGTATTCATCAAAATTCAGCTTAAATAACTCAGGTGGTGAAAAATTGCCAGTATGACAGTCTCCAAAATACAAAACACAACGCTTAAAAGGATAAAAGGGGCCTGATTTCAGGATATTCCTTATTCAGTGCAATCCTTACCAAAAACAAAACAGTTTTAAAATACCAAAAAAAAGACTAAATTGGACTATCAAACATGGGATGGAACGATTTTTTCCGCGATTTTTGCGCATACCTTTCCGGGGCAGATCAAGGGCCGATTCCATCTTCGATTCCGATTATTCATTCAAAAAAATGAACACATGCCCATAGAAATAAGAGAACTGATCGTCCTGGCCAAACTCAATAAGGAGGATCAAAATCCACCTGTAAGCGGAACCTCTACCTTCAGTCAGGAGGATTTGAATGAGATGAAAGAACAAATCATCCAGGAGTGTATAAGCCGTATGGAACAAATGATCCGGGAAAGCGAGGATCGTATCGAACAAATGCTCGAAAACAAAAAAATGAGGTGATAACGGTTTTTGAGAATTTTAATAATGACAAAAGTGATTCCTTGAACCCTTTGAACCCTTTGAACAACCCCGACCTACGGTACGATTTCGCCCCGGCATTATATGCACGGGATGAACTCCGTTCAACTGCGCTTAATTCGAACACATAATTAAACAATATGGCAAAATCACCCATCACCTCCGAAATGGACATTGTTTCCCTTACTATATTAGTGCAGGGCAAAAAAATTCATGATAGTTATCAGATCATATCCTGTGAGGTACATAAGGAGGCTTATAAGGTATCAACGGCAACGATTATTTTTGCCTTTCCTTATAATCCTGAAGAGCATAATCTTTTTGAAATCAGCGAAGGACCGGACTTTGTTCCCGGGAATGAAATAGCGATCAAAGCCGGTTATAACTCCCAGGAAGAATATATTTTCAAAGGCATTATTGTCAACCAGGGCATCAGCGCGACTTCTGGTTCGCTCCCGGTATTGAAGGTGAAGTGCAGTGATAAGGCCGTTAAACTGACTCTCGGTCGATCTAGCAGGTATTATTCGGCACAAAAAGAAAGCGACCTCCTGGCGGGGATCATCAATGACAGTGGGTTGACGGCAGCCGTGGATGCTACCGGCTTTATACACCAGCAGCTGGTTCAGTATGAGGCCATCGATTGGGATTTTATCGTAACCCGCGCCCAGGCCAATGGAATGCTGGTCTATTTTGAGAACGACAAACTCCATGTCAAAAAACCGGTCATTGACGACTCCTGCGGATTGGTACTGACTTTTGGACAAGATGTGTATAGTTTTAACGGGGAGTTGGATGCCCGGTTTCAAATGCCCGGGGTGACGGCTCATTCCTGGAATGTTGAGGATCAAAAGTTGCAGGAAGCAAAATCTATGGAGCCGGTCATCCATGATCAGGGCAATATCTCCGGGAAAAAACTGGCCGATGTCCCGGGGCTTTCGGCATACGAAATAAACACCACCGGGCCTGTCGATCAACCCGAACTGGCCCTCTGGGCGCAAGCAGATTTGCTGAGAGCCCGTCTCGCTGCCCTCAGAGGGAAAGTGACCTTCATTGGCAATGCCCTTCCCCAGGTCAATAAAATCATCGATTTGGGAGGATTTGGAAACCGGTTCAATGGAAAAGCTTTGATCAGCAGTGTGAGGCATTTGATCCAAGCCGGGACATGGGAAACCACGATCGGTTTTGGTTTGGATCCGGAGTGGTATCATGAGACCAGAAATATAAATGCTCCGCAAGCAGGAGGGCTGCTTCCCGCCATCCACGGTTTGCAAAACGGGATCGTTTTAAAGATTGATGATGATCCGCAAGGCGAGCATCGCATCCTCGTGCAGGTTCCTGTGATGGGTACTTCAGGGGAAGGCATCTGGGCCAGGCAGGCCCTTGATTATGCCACTTCCGGCAAAGGTCATTTCTTTCGGCCCGAGGTGGGAGATGAAGTAGTGCTGGGCTTCCTGAATGATGATCCGCGTTATGCCGTCATCCTCGGCAGTTTATACAGCAGTAATCACCCGCCGCACTACACTTCAGATCAGCAGAATTCAATCAAAGCCATCATTACGAACAGCGAGTTAAAGATCGAATTTAATGATAAGGATAAAATACTGACCATTGAAACGCCGGCAGGGAACAGCTTTGTTTTGTCGGATAAAGATAAATCCATAACCGTAGCAGACCAGCAGAAGAATAAAATAACCATGACCAGCAGTGGCATTTCAATGGAAAGCTGCAAAAATGTGGTCATCAAGGCACCCGGTAACATTGATCTCATGGCGGGCCAAAACATTGTACTCAAAACTTCCGGAGGAGATGTGTCGCTGGAAGGAACAAATGTTGAGGCCAAAGCCAAGGGCAGTTTTTCGGCTCAAGGCAACGCCTCCGCGGAATTGAAAGCTTCAGGCCAAACGACGGTCAAAGGAGCGGTGGTTATTATTAACTAATTTGAGCTTAGCTTTTTGCAGTACTTTTTGTAGGAAGGAAAGGCTTGTAACCCGGACTTTATTGGTTTTGATCATTTAACCGCCGAATACAATCAGGTGCAGAGTACCTGTCTGGCAGCCAGGCAAGACCTTAATCTTTGTCACCAAACAAGGGAAAGAGGATTCAAGGTGCAGCGCACCGCAACATTCTCTCCATAAATTAAATTTAGGTTGCGGTGCGCTGCACCTTTGATTATTTTTGGGCCTTTTTGTAACAAATATTGCGGTGCTCTGCACCTCAACCAAATTTGTCGGTTATTAAATAAAATTCAATATGCCTGGTCGTAGGAGAAATTTCATTCGTCGGGTATTAAATAGGTACTTAAACAAAATTAAACGAATAAAACTTAGATACTCAGCTACACTGACCTTTAGGTCGGTGTAGTTTCAAACCAAATAAATCGAGGCCTTTAGGCCTTTGTTAGTGGAAAATTCAATAAGGTCGGCGCTGCTGAAAATAATTCAATATTCCTTTAATTTTGTCCATGTAAATAATATTATAAAATAAAACTCAACATTATGCCACCAGCTGCACGACTCACAGATATGCATACTTGTCCGATGCAAACGCCCGGACTCCCTCCGATCCCTCATGTGGGCGGACCCATCGTCGGGCCGGGAGAGCCTACGGTTCTCATTGGCGGCCTGCCGGCTGCTGTGATGGGAGACATGGTGATTTGTGTCGGACCACCCGATAGCATTGTGAAAGGATCGGCTACCGTGATGATAGGTGGGAAGCCTGCTGCCCGGATGGGAGATCCTACCGCCCATGGAGGAACCATTGTGTTAGGATGTCCTACTGTGATGATCGGAGGATAAGGATTTAGGAAGAATGCAATGAAAAGTCAAGAAATATTTCCGTTTGTAATCGCCCGTTAACTTGAAATGAATATGCTATGCAAAGAAAACCCACCCACATAAATCGTCTGACTTTTGAATTTGAATTGAATTCCGAGGAAATGGCTCACTTTGTTTTTAAGGAAACAAGCAACGTCGCCCATACTCATTTGACCAGGCTTTTGGAAAAATATCTTGCCGGCATAAACCCGACGGATCAGCTAGTGGGTATCGATCGCATAACGCTCAACCTGGGCTCATTGGACAAAAAGGATTTTGAGCGACAGTTGATGGGGAGCCTGGAAGAAGCATTGCGGAAGTATATAGAGGAAGCCTTTCCGGATCCCAGGAAAAAGTTTATTAAAAAACCCTAAAATCAATGAGGACGAAATGGCCAAAGAAGTGATTTGGGGCTACAGAAAAGTATAGAACAGGGTGTTGGTCCTTTTATCTCTTTAGGGCGCTGTGTATTTCCAATAAATTTCATCATCATTTTTTTAATTTGATTTCCCCTAAGAGCTTGTCTAAAATTCCATCAATTGGCTGCAAGCGGCAAATTTCATCCTGCTCTGCGTTAAAAAGCCTCGCCTTACCTTCCAGGTATGCCTGCGTTTTTTGCCTTGATCAGAATAAAATTTGCTCACTTTCGCTCAATCATGGAAATTTAGACAAGCTCTAAAGCCATTCCACCCCTGGCCTTATTATTTATGCTAAGGTGTTGTTTTGGGGTTTGGCAATGATTGAAAAACGTTTAGCTGTTCCAGTTTTAATTCAGGGAAAATAAGTAACCGTAAAGATTTAAGGATCAAATGTTGGAATCGATTCAGGCACTTGAAATAAACAAAACGTGGATGATGTACTCCGCCGATACGCATTTTAGCATAATAAGCTGTTTGACCCAAATGAAGCAATTTGACTTTATGTTGAATGGCATAACTGATCATGGCCTGGTAAAGGTTGAAATAGATGTCTTTTGAATCTTTATTTTCATAGCGGGCAGTCCATAGGAAATAGAGCGTATCGTGTTTATGGATGGTAAAAAAATAACTTCGGTCTCTATTTGCATTCGTATAGGAGAAAATTCGAATATCCTTTTGATATTTTTCAAATAAGTTTTCAAAAAAAGGAAGATTCAACGTTTCTAGTTTTACGGTAGCCCGATTCATCACTGCCATATATTTCTCAAAAAATTCATTTACATCAACTTCCCCGGCCGAAAGAATCTGGATGTTGTCTGTGATTAATTTTTCAAGATCGGTTATTTTTTGTCCGTTATTCATTTTAAGCAGGGAACTCTTGATTTGTCTGCGGTAAGAGGTTCGGATGGATTTCAGGTATTCCTGGTAGGTTTTCCAGCGAATAATCATTTTGACATCGGGAATGCTGAATCCCTCAAACCAGTTTAGTTTTAACAATTGCTCTCCCCAGGAAATCCGTTTTGAATTGTCCAGTTCTTTGGTAATTAAATGTTTTACCTTATTGTTGACGGCGATGTCTTTCATCTTTTTTTCAATTAAACCCAAAATTAATTGAGCTTCTGAGTCATTTTTCAGGCTCAGATTTTTATGACCGATGGATACCGGAGTGCCGCAAAACAATATTTTAACTTTAAAAAAACCAGGGAAGTTTTTATTGATCCATTTTACCGCTGCATTTTCACCAATGAAAAGATCGAGGGAGATTTTGAACAGGCTTAATACCGCCGTGGCAACAACTTCTTTTTCTTTAATTGCCATTAAGTACCACATCTTACTGTCCTCCACTTTGGCATTTTCAAGGACCTCCAAAAAGTCAGGAGAATGAAATAGTTCTTCTTCCATGTTATTGAAATTCCAAATATCAGGGGGAACCTCCTTGATGGATTCATGGCAAAGCAGGTTGATTTTTTCAGACATAAACTTTTTTCGCTTTGTTAAAGTAGGTTGGTTCAATGTTTTGGTAAAAGGCTACCATCATTTGTCCAAAGACCTGAACTCATTCTGTCAAAGGACTTTAACGGGCCTGGTCGTCATGGATGAAGGAAAAGAGGCCTTGGTAAATTTATATTCAAATGTTAGGTCTTTTACTTCTTTACCTTTGTATCTGGCTAAAGCAATTTCCTGTGGACTATGATGTTTATGGGCACGGAGAAACTGCCGTCTGATCTTTAATGTTCCAAGGATCATGCGTAAATACTTGAGCGACCAGATACTGGGCAAGGTCCGGTAGGTATTTTGATTCGCTCTTTTGGGATTAAGAATGGTTCTGCTGTATAGTTTTAACAATTCCCGGTAAAACTGCTTTAGACTCATCTTTGTCGGCAATATCATATGGGACAGATCGAAAAGTCCATGAGCATCTTCAGGTACTGTAATTTGATTTTTGAATAATGGCCAGATATCGGCTCCGGGTAGCGGTGTATGCGGGGAGATGTTGATATAATACAATCCGGAATCCTCGATGAATTGCCAAAGCTTTTCCCAGTCTTCTTTCTCATATTCGGCACCGGGTATTAAAGAACCATATGTATCTACTTTATATTTTTTCAATACTTCAATGGCCTTCCTGTTATACACGGCATCACATTCTTTATTCATTCCTTTTAATTCCTCATCCGTGGTGGCTTCCAGGCCTATAAAAACAGCCCTTAACCCCAATGCTGACCATTCTTTGATCACCTCTTCGTTTTGTGCAATAAAATCAGCTCTTGCGTATACCAAATACTTTTTCCTGATATTTTTTGCCAAAAGCAGGTCGGCGATTTTCCTTAAACGGTCTTTATTGATCAGGAAAATATCATCGACAATGTAAATGTCTTCTGCTTCAATGCTTTCTATTTCTCTTACGATGGATTCAGGGGAACGGCTGTAAGGATGTCCGTCGGTTATTTTCCAGGTGAAGCAAAAATTGCATTTGTACCAGCAACCCCAGGTGGTTTTCATAGTGGCCACCGGCTGATGCATGAGGTAATAATATTTGTCTTTGAGGTGTGCTATCAAATCCCTTCTTGGCAGGGGCAATGTATCCGCTTTGGGCATATAAGACCTTTTTTCGGATTGTAACAAAAGGCCCTCTCCAATAGGAAATGACACCCCCGGAATGTCCATTAGATCCTTCCCGTTTTCAAGGCAATCGATGATTTCGGCCAGCAGGAATGTACCATCCCCGATGCCGACGATATCCGTAGCCACATCTGCAAAATCTTCAGGAACCAGTGTTGCATGTACACCGCCGGCAATGGTTAGGCAATCTTTATTCCAGGTTTTTACCTTCCTGAACAGCTTAATGACTTCATTGGTGCCGGTCTTGTAACAACTACTTACGACAACATCGGGAGCGAACGTCTTGAGGCGACGATTAAAACCGTTTTCAACCAAATGATCAAATATCATGACTTCATGATCGTGGAGGTTGCCTGCAATATATTCCAATTCCAGGGGCTCGCAAATCATGATATGTTTGAGGCCTATGGTATGTCGGGGGACAGGAGGTCGTACGAGTAAGATTTTCATAGGTGCAAATTATGAGGCATGAAAAAATAAATTCAAATGCATTTTAGACAATTCCAGGGGTGATCTCTCTGCTGATATGATTGCGGTAAACCATATTAGTGCCCATTACAAATAAACGCATTCTGGCATTTAGATCGGCCGGATTGCTTTTTATGCGCTTGTAGACATTGCTCAATTTATAGAGCTCCCTGTAAGTATTCCAGTATCCTTTTTCAAGAGTTTCGGCGGACATATTTTTTGGATGAAAAACTGCCGCGCCACCCTGGTAATTGGTAATATCAGTGTTGAAAATTCGTCCATCTTCTTTCATCTCTCTGTGCATGGGCGTACCGGGAACAGGGGTTAGGATATATAACCTCGGCAATGCTATACGGCTTTCCATGATGAAATCAAATGTTTTTTCAAAAACAGATTCGTCATCTCCATCCATCCCGAGGATCATTTCAGAAGATATTTCAATTCCATGCTTCCGAATGGTCTTAAATGCTTCCTGGTAGCGTTCCGGGCGGTTCCATTCCTTATCAATATGGGTTAAGCTATCTTTGTTGATGGTTTCAACACCAAAAGAAAGAATTCTGCACCCACTGCGATAAGCAAGATCCAGCATGTCTTCATTTTCGGAGATATGAAGGCTGCACTGGCTTACCCAAATAATATTTTCAGGAATAAGGGCTTCCCAAAGGGCTTTACAATATTTAAAATCCACGCCGATGTTATCGTCGATAAATGCGATATAACGGCTTCCTGAGGCCTTTGCTGCCCTTACATCACGAACAACCTGGTCTATGGGCCGCTTGCGGTATCCCCTGCTAAAAAATTCGGAAATTGAACAAAATGAACAGGGAAAAGGGCAACCCCGGGTGGCTTGTACAGGCCGCCAGAACCCATAATTTTTCATATTCATTTTGTGATAGGCAGGGATAGGAAATTTAGTGATGTCCGGTGGGCTTTTCATTTTATAAAAATCCTTGAGCCGGCCATTAATAAAGTCATCGATCACCTGAGGCCAGAGGTCTTCGGCTTCGCCTTTGACAAGGGTATCCACATGTTCCAGCGTCACCTCGGGGTCAAAAAGACTGACCGCAATGCCTCCCATAACCACTTTGCTTCCTCTCTCCCGAAATTCTTTGGCCAGTTGATACCCCCGAACCACGCCACTGCCTCCCATCCCCGACAAACCGACAAGGTCCCAGTGTTCATCTCTTGGAATGTTTTCGGAGGTTTCAGAGATAATGGTAACGTCGACAGTGTCGGGTGTTAATGCTGCCAGTTGAGCCAATGTTAATGCCGGTAGGTAAGTTTTATTTTGAACAATTGGTTTTCCACTTTTATCCAGACAAGTTGGGCTTATCAAAAGAACCTTGGGTTTTTTAGGCATAATAATGTTATTTTTGTCTTATGAATGGTAATCTAAAGATAGAACATTTCTCTTTAAAGGACAACAGGGTAGAGGATTTTACTCAACTTCCCAATGTTTTATTTAAGGATCTTCCATTTTGGATAACGCCCCTAAGGGTTCAGATAAAAGAAAATTTCAGTCTCACCAAGAACCCTTTTTGGAAATTTGTGGAATCCAGGTTGTTTATTGTATATCGTGATAAGCAAATGCTTGGACGTATTGCCGCGGTTTATCATCCCGGGTATAATTCCATTCATACTAAAAAAACGGGTTTTTTTGGGTTCCTGGATGCTGTGGATGACGCAGAGGTGTTTAAACTCCTTTTTGAGGGTTGTGCTGCATGGTTGAAGGAATTCAATGTGTCCAGAATGATCGGCCCGCTTAATCCAAGTTTAAATTACGAATTAGGGGTACTAGTAGATGGTTTTGACAGGTTTCCAAAGTTCATGATGCCTTATAATCCGGAATACTATAACCAACGAATTTTACAGTCCGGGTTTGAAAAATCCGTTGATTTTTATGCTTATAACCTGGACAGATCTGCCTTTCAATTGTCTCCCAGAATGACAAAGGTCAAAATCTGGCTGGAAAGCCGGTTTGAAATAACATTTGTCAATATTGATTTTAGTAAAATAAAAACAGACGCCAAAAAGGTATTTGAGATTTACAACGATGCTTTTGAAGGGCATTGGGGATTTACTCCTTTTGAATTGGAAGAAGTGACTTACATGGCCTATGAATTAAAAGCTATTGTTGATGAAGATCTGTTTTTCTTTATTTACATCAATGGTTCAATAGCCGGATATATTCTGGCCCTGCCCGATCTTAATGAAGCCATTCGCCATTTGAAAAACGGCCGGTTATTGCCTTTCGGATTATTTAAGCTCTTGTACTACAGCAAAAAAATAAAACGAATCCGGGTATTGAATGTCGGGGTGAAAAGCAAATACAGGCATCTCGGATTGGGGGTTCTTTTATATGAAGAACTACAAAGAAGAATGGGCAAAAAAAACTACGAAGGAGGAGAGTTGTCATGGGTCGTGGAAAATAATCCGGATATGAACCAGGGGGCACAGGAGATTGGGGCAAAGGTGGTTAAAAAGTACCGGATCTATGAGAGGGGACTCTAGTGTAAAAGGTGTTGAGTAAACACAAAGATAAACGGTTTTTTTCCATGGCCATGGCCTTTTAAGCATGCGATCAGAACGATTGTTCCATTTTTAAAGCACCTAATTCAAATCCAAATTGTTTGGATAACTTCAGCGTTTGCCACACGCCTTCCTGGCTAATACTACCAATGGAGCCGGAAAAATTTTTGTGTTCATCCAGTCCCATGACCAATGTTTCGCCCATACAGGCAAAAACATGACCGCTGGGAAGCGGAATCCCTCCTATGATAAAGTCATTGCCTGCCGGAAGATGTATAATCCCTCCTTTTATTACAAGCAGCTCTGGAAAAACCGAAGCGACGGATTGGTCCACATCGGGAGGCACCGCAATGTCGCAAATGATTTTGTTTTTACCGGACAGGTGTTCTGGAAATATTACCGGTTGGCTCGAGTTGGAGGAGGAGATAACTATTTCACAAGAGTTTATCGCTTCAATGCGGCCCGTGATTTTGACCATTAAGGAGGGATTATTTTGAAGCAGTTTATGCTTCAGCTGCTCCACTGCCGGATTTGGGAGTACCCGGGGGATCAATATCATTTTTTTTACCAGGGTGGAAAGGATTTCTGCGTAGGTATTGGCAATGTTTCCACCCGAACCGATTATGGCGATTTCCGAGTTTTTGATCTCCACATTTAAATGCTCCGCAGCATGGCGAATGGCTTCGATTCCCATGCCAACCGTCAGTGAATTGCCAGTGGTGGCTTTGAGTTTTTTCGTCTTGAGTCGTTTCCCGTTATTGGTCAAAATAGACGTAAATCCACCCAGACCCAGCACCTGGCAACCGGCCTTTTCAGCTAAATTGGCTGCATGCTGAATTTTTTTGACGATCCATTGGAAATTTCGGGAGCGGTATGCTTTTTCAATCTCGCGAGAGTCCAGAAACATACCGATGAAATTGAGGTGCACGCTATCCCCTTCGGGTGTTTCCACGTTGACCTGGTCGAAAATAACAGGATCCAGGAATTTCGCCGTTCTGCTAATCAGCTTTTCCAATTCACACACAGACCAGTTTTCAAAAGAATGATCCCAAAGGGTCAGGTCATTTGCCGAAATAAAATGACCTAAAAAGGCCACTTTCTTTTTGCCGGCAGGAGATTCGTGTTTAAAAATATTCGAGGAACGATAATCCGTAATTTTATCCGGTTTCCGACTCGCCAGGAAACCCAGGAAACTGCCTGCATCTGCTTTTGAAATAATTTCACAAACACTCCTCAAACCGCTCAGGAAGCCATGAACCTGCGGCTTCGTAATATAGGCTGAAGGCTGAATTCTTATAGTATTCGGACTGCTAAGGGTGGGCATGACCCGCACTTTATGTTCATTCAACAAATACCCGGCAATGGCATAACCAAAATATTCTGTGTCGGAAAAAATACGAAGCAGGTTGGAAGAAGAAGCTTGTTGCTTTTTAAATTCTATGCCTAACATCAGGCCTCGCCCTCTCACTTCTTTGATGACCTCCGGGAAATCATTTTGAATTTTTAAAAGTTCTTCATAGAAATAAGATCCTTTCCGGGCGCATTTTTCAGCGAGGTTTTCTTCTGAAATTATTTCCAGGACCCGTTTTGCAATGGCCGCACTAAACCCGTCGTCGGCAAAGGTTGAGGTGTTCAAAATAGAAAATTCATTCACAAATCGCCTGTCGTTGATGAGTAAGGCTCCAATCTTTGCAATGCCTCCGCCCAGGGCTTTAGACAAACAGATATAATCTTTTCGCAAACCGATCTGATCAGAGGCAAGCCATTGGCCGGTTCGTCCCAATCCTGTTTGAATTTCATCTGCAATGATCGGGATGTTAAATTTTTGGGTGACGGTATTTACCCAATCCACGAAAGTGGAAGGAAGGGGAACCACACCACCTTCTCCCTGTATCGGTTCGATGATCAAAAAGGAAACGTCATCAATCGTCGCCAGGGCCTCCTGCCAGGTTTTCGGATCCGCAGGATCCAAAAAATCTATTTGCAGATCATTTCTTTCAAAAGGGGTGTTATGCATTTTTGAAAAGCACAGTGTACCCAGGGATTTGCCGTGATAAGCATTTTTAAGTGCCCAACACCGGGTTTTTTGATTTTCCAAAAAAGCATGTTTTACGGCAGACTCAACCGTTTCTGCACCGGTATTCGTCAGGATAACCGTGTAATCGCCAAACATTTCCTGCAACTTTCTGCTCAATTGATCAGCCTCCTCCCTGATGGAGCCCTGTACGAAAATCGGAACTTGTTGTCTGAAAAAATCAGCAATAACGGGGGTAAGCTTTTTATGAAAATGACCCAGTAAATTTGCCCCGTAAGCTCCGACGAAATCGGTTATTTCAATTTCAGTACCATCGACGGATTGGTACAGGGAATCTCCTTCAGCACGAGTATAAGCAGCATTCAACCCAAGGGCCTCAAGTTTTTCTTTAAGCTCATGTCGGTAGGGTTCTGGCGTTTTAGTATTTTTCATTGGATGGAAATTCTGAAGGTTTTTGATAATGGTCCAATATGGGGTCACGGACATCCTTAAGTTCTTTTTGTAAAGCGCATCACCATGCCGTTTTTTGGTTTCAGTGTGGAAAGGGAAAGGGGGTGCTTATGTCCTTTTTCCATCCATTCAAAATCAAAATGCCGGCAAATTTGGGCGATCGTAAGCACCATCATAGGCGTGGCAAAATACCGGCCAATGCAATGATGTTTGCCAACGCCGTAGGGGTGGTAACAGTTGGACGGAACAGGCGTTTTGTTTTCGGGATCAAATCGCTCCGGTATGAATTCGTCTGGCTGCTCCCAATATTTCGGATGACGATGCAGGGCGAAAAGGCTGATGAAAAATGAATCTCCTTTTTTAATTTTAACCCCCTGGATTTCATCTTCTTCAATACAATCCCGAAGCGAAGCATAACTTGGCGGATATAATCGCATTGACTCTTTAATTACCTGTTCTGTGTAGTTTAGTTGATAGGTATGCTCTCCTTTCAATGCTTTGTCACCTGTTACCCGGCTGATTTCAGCCCTGACCTTATTCAGTACTTTAGGATGACGTGCCAATAGATACAGGGCCCAGGCTTCTCCGACCGCTGCCGTTTCGGTGCTTGCGCCCAGATGCACAATCAACTCGTTTCGAATATCTTTTTGTGAAAGATTTGGTTCGTCGATCAACCGGTTCAGTAGGTTTTTATCGGCTTTAAAATTTTCCTCGCTTTTTGCTTTTAAAATACTTTTTGCGCAATAGTCGTCAAAGAAAAGCAAATGCTTTTGCGCCCGTTGATTCCGCCCGTTCAACCAACCCGTCAGCGGTCGCCAGGGGAATTGACTTCTCCATGAAATGGTCTCCTGCCCGTCACCAATTTTCACTGCGATTTGCTCATAAGTTTCCGCTGCATCCAATCCGAAAATGGTTTTCAAAATGATTTCGGTATTCATCCTTGAAAAAAGACGGAGCGCATCTATTTCCTTTCCCTCACCTACCTGCCAGTGATCCAGGTGTTTGCGGGATATTTCCGCCACGTCAGAAAGATATGCCCTGACTTTTGTTTTGGTGAAAAACGGACTTTGTAATGTGCGCAAAAACAACCAATCGTCCCCCTCCAGACTTCCCATAGCCCGGCCAATAATGGCTCGAAGTTGTTTCCAATACATCTTACTTTTTTCGTAAGACGATTCATTGGCGATCATTATATGATGTAAAATTTCGGGATCGGTAACGATGAACAAATTGTAACCTGGGAGGGTCACTTTGTAGAAATCTCCCTTTGCCAGCCCTTCTTCTATGGTAAACAATGCCGGGTTGCGAAGAAAACCGGTAGAGATGCCCAGGAAATTGTTTCCCTTGTGAACAGGTATTTTGGTTATTAGCATAGGGCTCCATTTTGTTCTCCTAACAAAGATAAAATTATATACGGAAAACTTTATCTTTAGGGTCAGGGGAATCCTTTGGAAAACAAAACATAATAGTTATGAAAGCATCCGGTCCCACAACGATGGAATTTATCAAAGGGGTTAAGCAGACAACGCCTGATTTTTTCAACGATTTGCGAAAAAAATATGGAGGGATCGTTCGCTGCAAGGTCCCGTTTGTACGGCCAATGTATTTATTGAGCCATCCCGATTATGCGAAATATGTGTTGTCTCACCATGCCGTTAATTTTGTCAGACAGGATTTCGTTTCGAGGCGATTCAGGGCGTTATTCGGCAATGGAAGTGTAGTGGCTGAAGGGGACCTTTGGGCGCAGCAGCGGAAAATCATCAGCCCTGTTTTTCAAAAAAAATATTTGGAAAATGTTTTTCATATCCTTGAGTCCCAAACGGAGCATTTAATTGAAAAATGGAAAGCAAAGGCACGTGCCGGTGAATTCGTTGAGGTGCACAGTGAAATGCAAAACCTGACCCTTGATATGCTTTGGAGGGTGTTGTTTGGTTATCCCACAGACGGAATCCGGGACCAGGTGTTCAAACCGGCAGAATTGGGCATTGATTACGTGGGGGCGCCGGTGCCGTTTTACTTTTCCAAATGGCTTCCGACCTACGCTAATCTAACCTTTTATTTTTCCAATAAAAAGCTTGAAAATCTGATCCTGAACATTGTTCAGGAACGGAGGAAAGAAATCGGCAAACGCGGGGATCTTCTCGATTTCCTGCTTCAGTATAAAAACCCTGAAACCGGTCAGGGCCTGTCTGACCGGCTGATCGTTGAAGAAATTAAAACCATGACCCCGGCCGGTTATCTGACGACCTCTGCCGCTGTTGCATGGTTGTTTTTTGAACTCGGGCATAATCCCGGACATATTAAAGAAATCAACGATGAATGCCAGTTGGTTTGGGGTGAGGGCAGTTTTGATTATGAAAAAATGAGCCGGCTTAAAAAAACGACTAACTGCCTGTTTGAGGCACTTCGGCTCCATCCCACTGGCTGGACCATTTGGAGAAGTGCAGTGGAAGCCGATGAAATCGGGGGCTATGAAATCGAACCCGGAGCAACGATTATTACCTCTCCTTACACCACCCACCGAAATCCCGATTTTTGGGAAAATCCCGAATCTTTTTATCCAAACCGTGATTTTTTTTCCGCGACCGATTATTCTTTTTTTCCTTTTGGCATGGGACCCCGAAAATGTCTCGGGGAAAATTTAGCCATGATAGAAATGCTGATCATAGTCCCTATGATTTTGAAGACTTTCAGATTTTCACTGGTAAAAGGACAGCCATTCGAAACAGATCATCGCGTTATTTTGACGCCGAAACCCGGGGTGAAGGTTATGTTGGAAGAGATTTGATTCATTATAGTTTTTGAATAGGGAAATTTTACATATTTTTCCTGGGAATCAAATTTTAAAAAGGCCCTCCATCGCCCTTTGCTTATTGAATTTGATTTAATAACCGCAGAAAATTATAATAGGTGCAGAGCACCGAAAAATTTGTTGTAAAAAGATTAAAAAATCTATCTAAGGTGCAGCGCACCGCAACATTCTTTCGATGTTCGAAGGTTTAGGTTGCGGTGCGCTGCACCTTGAATCTCCTTAATCTGTGTTTGCCAACACAGATTAAGGTGCTCTGCACCTAATTTTAATTCGGCGGTTCATTATTTAATTTCAATAAGCACTGGGCAATCGAAATTTTATTTAAAGCGATTATTTTTGTTACACGATAATCATTTTAATAGAATAAATAGCAGTAAAATCAAAACCACTCAAAACGGATACCCAATAGCCAAATGAAACACTACATTCTCGGAACGCCAGCCCGCATTTAAAAATTTCAAATCCTTAAAGGTCCATTGAAAACCCTGTTCTGAAACAGGCTTTCGGATGGGGAAAGCTCCATCGAGGCGAATCACAAAATATTCGAAGTCTATGCGCAGACCAATCCCTGTTCCTACGGCGATCTCCTTGTAAAATGTTGAGCCGTTAAACTTTCCTTCGGCCTGTGCTCCAATGGTATCATTAAGCAACCATATATTGCCGGCATCTACAAAGGCCGCTCCTTTTAAATAGGAGGCGATATCAAAACGATATTCCGCATTAAACTCAATCTTAATATCCCCGGTTTGATCAAAATAATTTTTATCATTGGCGACCGGGTTGATATAACTTCCAGGACCCAATTCCCGCAACCGGAAAGCCCGGAGGCTGTTGGATCCTCCAATAAAAAACTGCCTGGAGTAAGGGGCAACCGTTGTATTTCCGTAAGCGGCGATCAGTCCTCCGCTTGCCCGAAAGGCCCAGGTATGTGATCGGCGCTGTTGGTAATAACGAAAGTCCGAGTAGAGCCTTATAAATTGAGCAAAGGGAGTTCCAAAAAGGGTATAGGTAGATTGGGAGGGTTTAACCGCTTTGGATAGTAAGTAAGGAATATTGCCCGCGTATTCAATCGAGCCGGACCAATAATGATAAGGTTGTATTTTATTAAGTTCCTGGGTGGAATGATTGAATTGATAACTTCCTCCCGGGATTAAGATATTTCCAAAGCTTTCCCTCAGTCGCCGATCGGCATCCAGTTCTTGTTGGAAGTCCTCGGTGATATTAAAAGTGGTGGTCTGGTTAATGGAAACGGGCGAAAATAAATGCTGCCATTGTTTACTGGACCGCCAGTCATAGATGGCTTCGCCGGTGAGCCCGTTGGTCGTAAAAAAACCATTCCTTACCTGGTAGGCATCCGACAAGGTGAACCGGGTGCGTGGCACAGCGCCCCTGTATAATCGCTTTATCTTGAAAGGCACCAATAAATTGGGAAGGGATACAGAGGCCGCCGCTGAAACGACCAGGGTGTTGATGAACTTTGAGCTATTGCCCACCTGCGTTTCTCCTCCAACGGAAAAACTCAAATCCAGCCGCTCTGCTCCTCCAAGCCAGTTTTTATTGGAATAATTGATAGCAGTGGATATGCCAAAATAACTACCTGACCGTGTATTGGCCTCAAAATCAAACCGCAAATCCCGCACCTGGGCAGGCATGAGGTAAAAATAGCGATCCAGATAAAGCTGATCGTCGACCGTCCTCTGTTTATAACGTAAATTGATCAGTTTATAAACCTCTAAATTTTGCAGGTAATTGATATTGCCCAGTTGTTGCTGACTGTTATACAGCTCACCTGGCTGGCCGCTTATGGATCGTCGTAACAGCTTGTTCTTTAAATAATAGTAATTTTCTATGATGGTCAACTCCTTGTATTCAATGGTGTCGGTGGTCTGGTCGGGCACATTTGACAGGGAATGAGTCGCATATACGGTGGTCGTTCCAAGCCGGGACTGTTTAATATCTTCCTTGTCATTGGATGGCTTCCATTCCAAATATACATTGACCAGATCATCCTGTTGCGTGGTGTCCACATAATAATAAATATCATTTTGTGTTAACCCATAATAACCATTCCGGGTAGCGATATTAACCAACCGGGTTCTTTCATTGTTCAGGTTTTCCGTGCGATAAATGCTTCCCTTTTTTAAAAAGGATTGTTGTTGGTTCCTACGGGTTAAGGTATCCAAAACCGACTTTCCTGCCGGCAGAAATATTTCATTGATCCGGTATTTTTTCGGCGCGAAAACAGTGTAAACGGCTTGTACACTTTTTCCTTTATCAATGGTATCCAGGGTCACGCTGGCGTTAAGATATCCGATATCGCCCAGGTACTTTTCCATAACCAGTTTACTTCGGTTCAACAGGTCATAGTCAAAAATGGACGGGGCTTCTCCTGCTTTATACTTGAGCCAATATTTTAATCCTTTTTGTTTTTTGGGGACTTTGAATTGGTTAAATATCCACAGTTTAAGGGCGCTGTTGGCTTTCGGGCGAACCTGGTAAATCAGCTCTTCCTTTAAATTTTTTTTGTTTTGTACCGCAGAAGGTTTTGTAAATGTAACGGTTGCTCCCTCGAATAATTTCGAGCCTTTTTCCAAACGGCGCGTTGGGGAGCAGGCACTCAGAAGCACCAAAGCAAGCAGTGACAGGATGATATTGTTCTGACGCAGTATGTATCTTTGACCGGCCATCATTTTTTTCGTTTTCGCTCCTTGTTTTTAAATTTTTTCCTGATAGAAATCCCTGTTCCCGTTCGGGTAACATTGCCTTCGCTCAGGGCATCATAATCGCTTTGGCGATACACCCTGAGCAAATAATTGCCTGAAGGGGTTAAGGAATACTCCAATGCGAAGTCGCTGGTAAAAGCGGTCAATACCTGGCTGTCTTCACCAGAAGCCCCAACATTGAGATTGCCGCCCACTTTGATCGCTAAATGGTCATTAAAAATGCGTTTTGACAGGCCGAGCTGCACTTCTGTGGATACGCCGGGATTGATGTTGACATCATCGCCGGGATTATAAGCTTCCACGCCCAGGGTAAGGTCAACTCCTTTGATCAGTTTATTGGCAAAGTTATTCAGCTGGCTGGTGACTAGTTTACTCACACTGGACAGCAAGACGGCTTCTCCTGCATTGGAAACAGAACCACTGTTATTGGCACTGCTCAAAAAACTGTTGAACAATAATAAACCAAATACCTGGGTATTCAATTCAGTTTCATTGTTTCGGATTTGATCCAGCCGTGTTTTGGCGGCCTCCGCCAGGGATCCCTGTGTATTGCCTGGCAACAGGATGTCAAAGGTCAAAACCGGGTTTATTAAGTCTCCCTTTATTTTCATTTGCAACTGTACATTTGCCCGTTGATTGAGGGCAGAAGGGTAGTCAGGGACCAGGTCAGTCAGATTGGCCCGGGTTTCATAAAGGGTGGTAATATCGAGCTTCGCCTTTAGTGGATCTCCGTTAAACACAATACTGCTCCCCTCGGAAATTTTAAATGCTCTTTTTAGCAACTGTTCATAATTAAAGGTGTACGTACCTTCTGTGATGCTGTAATTTCCATTGAGCAAAACATTTCCGGCCTGATCCATTTCTACCGTGAGGGCAGAACGGCCGCGGCACACCAGTTTGTCGCCGGTAAGCGGATCAATAATAACCTGGAGTTCGGCATCCGGGGTCAGTTCCAGGTTGAGTTGCAGATCAATGCCTGGAGAAGTCAGCTTATAGTTTTTTACGTAATTGGTATCCCTGCCCAAACTATCCGGTGCCGGTTGGCCAAATACGATAAAATCTTCCTTAGAAATGGACTGCTCCTCGGTCAATGGCACTACAAAAAATTTGGTGCCTGGTTCGGTGCGGGCGTTGATGTTGAATTCGGGTTGGGCTACCGGGCCGTTGATGGATATATCCGTTTTTAAAAGTAAGGTGCCATAAAAAAGCTCATTGTCTTTTGCCGTGGTGTTCAGAAACTGAAAACGATCGGTTTTAAATCGCAAATCCATAGCTATTTGATCGAAAAACTGATGCCTTACTTTGCCACTCAAAATAGCCACCGGACGACTGACCTTGCCGGTGGATGTCAATACCTGATTAGTCACATCGGTCATTTGCAGGGTTCCAAAATCGATCTCATCCTCCGTGAAAATAATGAACCCCGTGTCAATTTGATAAGTGGTATTGACATAATCAATGACTGTTTTTATGTTATTCAGGACTAAAGTACCGTTTAGAACAGGTTGGTCCGGACTTCCTTTGAGGCTGAATTGTCCATTCAGATACCCTTCGCTGTCATGGATCAATCCCTTTACAAAAGGATCGAGGACACGCATTTCCAGTTTTTCCACTTCGGCCACGGCATCAAATTGTCTTTGGTCAATATCATATTGGCCATTGGCCCGGATAGTCGATCCTTCGCCGGCAAGATTGGCTTCCAAATGGATCAGTGGTTGATTGATCAATTGGGTGGCCTTTAAATTGAGGTTGCCGACCAACACCGTATCCAGTTTCCATCCCTGTAGATTCAGATCAGCCCGGTAATGGAGGTTGGCCTGGATATCACTTAAGGTGGTCTTCCCATCCAAAATCCCTCCTGTATAACCATCGGGATACCCCAGTAACATGCCGATGTAATTAAGGTCGAAATGGTCAAAGGAAATATTGATCAGACTGGTGCTGTCGGAGAGGTCGCCCTGGCCTTCGATAAATATGCTTTCTTTTTGTTTTTGGAACGCCATATTGCTGATGATCCATTGCTGATTCCTGTCATACCTTATTTGATTGTCTTCCGCAATGGTCCAGTCGTCCCTGTCCAATAGTATTTTTTCGTTAAACCGAAAAACAAGCGTTCCAGCTTCCTGGGTGAGGTTTCCGCCAATGTGCGAATAAATCGTATCCGGACCCGAAGAAGTCAGGTCTGTTTGTAAACTGTCATTTTGTAACACCAGGGTCAATTGGGGTTGTGAGATTAAACTGGCGGCCCCATTATGTAAACTATCGGCAAAAACGAGGGTTTGCAGCCCATCAGCATTGGCCCGGGAACTTACATGAAGGCCATTTATCCGGTAGCCTGCATATTCCAGATTCGGTACCACGCCCTGGATGTTCCAGATATCACGGGTATTATCAAACTGTAAGGTCAAATCCAGGGCCTCCAGTTTTTTTAAATCCGGTAAAAAAATACTCGTCAACGCTGTTGGATCATTGAGATGCAGATAGGCGGATATATTGGTCGGCGAGGGCAGCAAAGTATCCCTGTCTGTGCCCTTTTCATCGGGCCGATCCCGAAAAAGCAGGTTGGAATTCAGGAAATAGGTGTCCAGCCATGTGGAGCCTACCCTGGGAAGCTGGCTCAATTCATATGTTCCGGTGAGGCCAAAGGACAACAAATCACTTTGTACCTTCAACTGTCTTTCGTAAAGGGCGTCCAAATGGCTGCTGACGATTATGGAATCGGTTTGATAACGGACAGCAGCATCAGAAATGGTCAGGTAATCAATAAATAGGTCGCCTTCCAGTTGATCCACCTTGGGGTTGGAACAATTGACTGCGATACGGGTGTGCAAACCAAGAGGATCCTCAGACAAACCAAGAGCCTTAAAGTCAATGGTATCCACCTGTAAAACAAAATGATAAGCGGGCACCGTATCCGCCAGCGAGATGAGGCCTTCATAGGTGAAATTTAAATTGGGGTCTTTTAATTGAGCCAGGCCGTCAAAGACCGATTTTTCCAATCGACCGGCTATGCTAAGACTGTTATAAGTATATCCTTTATAGGTCATGTCACTCAGGATGGCAGATAATTGAGTGTCCCAATCTTCAGGCAGCAACCCTTTTCCCTCTACATTCGCGATAAGCGTGACCGTACTCAACAGGGGATCTCCGATGACCTTTCCCAGGTCGAATTGCTTCAGGGCAATATCTCCCTTATAAGCAGCATTGGAATAATCCGGTGTAAAATTAAAAGCGGCATTGACTTGTAACTGACCCATGTCGGATCGAAGGAGAAGGTCGGTGGTAAAGTCAGTCAGGCTTCCGGCATAGGTTCCGGTCAAAGCCATATTTCCCAGGTCATCCACAAACGCGGGCAAGCTGTCTGAAGCAAAACCTTTCCACTGGTCGGGATGGGTCAGCAAATGATCTATCTGTATCTCAAAGAGGGCCGTTTTATAATCCGGCAGTCCTTTAATATGAGCATTACAAAGGAGTTGAGGGCCGCTTTCTGTTTTTAGGTTAATATTTTGGGTTTGAAAATCAGCCAATCGTCCGTTGATCAAGGCTGACAATTGCATGTTTCCCCAGCTTTCCAATGCAGGAGGCAAGGTGCCTTTGGGCAAAACTGATTGCATCTTTTTATAATCGGCTGTTAAGGTTTTAAGGTCAAGCTCAAAATTGAGCCGTTCCTTATCTAACCAATGGTTTAATTGTCCCATTACTGCCAGGCGCAAATCCGCTCCCTGTGTAATGTCCAATTGTTGGATAAAGAGTGCTGCCAGGGAACCTTGTATATCGGCATCAATGGTAATGGGTTGGGAATCATCGGGGAGCAGTACCTCCGGGAGCAATAAATGAATGTCTTTGGGCGCAATACGACTCTCTTTGATCACCCATTGCACCTGGAAATCAGCGTTCCTGTTGCTATCCTGGCTGGTAATATGCACCAGGCTGTTAAAATCCGGATAGCTCAATTGAAGGGACTGTTTAACCTGTGAATCATTGGTATGGATGTCAAAATCATCCAGATGGAGGATTTTATCTGTAAAGTGCATTTGACTGCTTAGCTGTTTGACCTCTATCCCTGAATGATCTTTTAACGCAAGGGATCTAAGGTCCATACCCATTTCAGCGGGGCCAATTTCAATAGCACCAACGTCCAATTGGAAATCCTTGATGGCTATGTTTTGCGGGTCGAAGGCCGGGGCAGTTTGGTGATTGTTTTTTTTCCTGTACTTGAATTCGCCATTTTGAATGCCCAGGGTTTTAACGGATATCCTCCATCCCCAACCAGGAAAGTTAACCTCGCTAACGGGTGTCGCCGGTAAAACATCAGGTGCCGGTGGCGTATCAAACAGGTAATGAACAAGAGGATGAACCAAGGCGAGCTGCCTGATAGCGATTTGTTGGTTTAGCAGGTCAAGGTGGTCGATATCAGTAGCCATGGAATCAATTGTGCTCACGATTTGCGTTCCTGTTTGTTCATCCAGATAGTCAAAGTGAATATGATCCAGGTTCAATACCTTTGGATCTATTTCCCAGGGTTTGCCTGGGGCTGGTGGTTCGTCGGAGGCAAAAGCGTCCAGGATAAACTGGTAATTAGTAATGCCTTGCTCGTCGCTTCTCAGGCGCAGCAAACCATCAGACAAATCTAATTCACTGATCACCACCTTTCGTTTCCATAATGCTGAGGGGCTAAAAACAAGCCGTAACTTATCCATAGCCAGCAGGGTGTCTCCCTGCAAATCAAGCATGTAAAAACCATTTACCTCGAGCCGCCGCAACTTACGCCAGCGGAAATCTCTGATCCCTACTTTGCTGCCTGTTTTTTGAGCAAGCCATGTGACCCCTTTTTGTGCCGCCGCATTTTGTACCGATTTGACCTGTGATAACAGCATCAAGGTCAGCAGCAGAACGACGATGCCGATGACCAGATATTTGAAGATCTTAAAAATGCGGTTAACTTTCAAAAGTGTTTCCTGATTTTTGTTTGACTGATTGTCAAAAATACAATCGATCCTGACTAAAATAATCCAGGTTGCGATAAATCGACAACCTGGCAATTTTTAATATACAAATCCCAATTCTCAAAGGGATATCAACTAAAAATCACCAATTTGAGGACGGTAATTTGTAATTTGAACTTTTCCCAAGTTGCATTACCACTTGGGTTAATATAGGCAAATTTAGGATAAGGATGGGTTTCTTTTTTCAATCTTAGGTCAAAAACATCGGCCATCAGGGTAAAGGGGCAAATCAAATCTATCCTCGTCACTTTTCAAAAACAGATCAGGAAAAAAAGGAAACTGCCAATTTATCCAATAGCCATCTCAAATATTCCGTTAAAAATTTGCTTTTAGTCCCTTATTCCCGTATCTTAATACCGTGCACCCATTTGTGTGTTTTTCTCTTAAAAACTCGGTATCATGGTGTACTTTTTAATTTCAGGCCCAATCTGTTTTCTTACCTCACGATTTTCAAAAACTAGTCCCGGATAGTATAGGTCAGGGTACATAAGCTTACCGGATTTTCCACTTAAAAAAGCAAGATGAATAATTGTTTCAAATTGTTGGCAATCAACTATTTATATTCAATATTATGAAATTTACCCTATTTGTAACCCAGCAATGTAACCTGCGATGTACCTATTGTTATATCGATAAACACCAGGAAACGATGACCGTTTCCGTAGCTAAAAAAGTCGTTGATTTTATTTTTAAAAAGTCGATAATCGGGCAGGAAGAAATCAATATCGGGTTTTTTGGCGGGGAGCCGCTGCTTGAATTTGAGTTGATCAAAGAGATCACTTCCTTGATTCAAAACCATCCGTTTTACCATAATGTGAAGGTGAATTTATCGGTGGTCACCAACGGAACCATTTTTTCTGATGATATTGCTGAATTTATCAATGAGAATGATGTCAGTTTTGGCATAAGTTGTGACGGTCCTCCCATGATACAAGACCAATTCCGGGTTTTGGTATCCGGAAACAAAACATCAGATATCGTCGAGAAAAATATAAGACGGGCTAAAAAAGCATTGCCCAATGTGATGGTCAATGCGGTTTATAAACCGGAAACCCTAAAATATTTGCCGGAGACCGTTGCTTATTTTTCATCCCTGGGGATCAAACAGATCTACCTCAATCCCGACTTTTCCGCGGCCTGGACAAAAGCAGATGCCGAAGCATTGCCCGGGGTTTATGATCAGGTGGGCCAGCTTTACTCAAAATATTACCGGCAGGACAATCCCCATTTTATCAGTCTGATCGATAGCAAAATAACGGTAATCCTGCGCAACGGTTACGGCGAATCGGAACGATGCCGGATGGGGGATGCCGAATTTGCCTTTACGCCAAAGGGCAATATTTACCCTTGTGAACGATTGGTAGGGAATGGCCAAAACGACCATTGCATCGGAAGCGTTTTTGAGGGCGTTGATCAGGTTCATATGTCGTGCCATAAAGCAGCTGACGGAGAAATGAATACAGCATGTATGTCCTGTGGCTTAAAGGATTATTGCATGAACTGGTGCGGTTGTTCCAATTATATGGCCTCGGGATATTATAATCGCGTGAGTCCCTTTATGTGCGCGTCTGAAAAAGCCGCCATACAAACCTCTTTTAACGTTTTTCAAACCTTGGAGAGGGAACTCGGCCCTACCTTTTACGAACACGCCGCCGGCAAACTAATGACCAACAGTTTGTCTGAACATTATAATTGATGGGTTAGTCTAACATTCATAACCAAAATAATTCACCATGGAAATAACAAGAGCATCTCCGGTTTAATCACTTATTCGATGTCTTATTTTTTCACTAAATAAAAATATATATCATGAGTTATCTCGAAGTAAATATGGAAAAGTTATCAATATGGAGGTATGGCATGCCACCGTATGACTTTTGGCTTCAAAATGAAGCACTTATTACCAAAATCATCAAAGCCCATAAATTAGCACCGATCGACCAGTCTTATTTTATGAAGGATAATACTTTTGTCGCTGCGGAAGCTGGTCTTCAGAAAAAAGGAGCAAAGAAAAAAGTTGAAGCAAAAAAACTTTGGCCTCGCCCGTTTCCCGGTGGAATGAGAATTCCTCACGTACACCTCAAAGAGGAAATTTACCTTTTGAAAGACAGGCAATGGAGGGAGTTTACCAAGGAAATTGTCAGTGTCTTCCAGGAAAGATTAGCCCAGGCCAACAATGTAAGTTTCGAACAGGTAATGAAATTATCAGAAGCCATTGAATCTTTGTGATGAATGATCAGTGATCAGTATTCAGCAGCACTTGGCAGTTGACTGGAAAAGGTCATTGTTTTACAGTGCTCTTATGCCGGGACTGATTTTTCATTAATAAACTTTTTGAACGATCAACCAAAACCCAATGCGACATTTTTTTAAATGCAATTGAAAAGAGTGTATAACAAAACAGCATCTGCCCCAATAGTCCAGGTGTGAGGTGTGATGCCTTTCATTTGGAGACCTGCGCCCTGGTTTTGTTATGCACTCTTTTTATCTTCAAGTATTTTAAATTGTGGCCAAAACCTTCCCCGATGGCTTCCCTTAAGTACTGTGTAACAAAAGATTAATTATATTTTTTGAATAAAGAAATTTTATTTAAAGCGATTATTTTTGTTACACGATACTAAGGATCACTTTAAAACAAAATTAACATGGTCGACGGGTTGGCGGGTTTTGATTAAGTCCTGATCAGGGCTTAATAATGAATCCCTGCTTTTCTCCCATCACCCCAATAACTGAACAACATTTAACCTATAGGTCTTCCCAATGGGAATAATAAACTCGCCAATAAATAACCGGTTTCCTTCAATGCTGGTAATGCATTTTTTTGATACGGCAAATGATTTGTGTACTTGTATCAGGTCCTCCTGATTCAGGGTGGACAGCAGGTCGGAAAATTTTTCCCGAATGGAAACGGTAGGGTTGGCAGTAATTATTTTGGTGTAATTCCCGGCCGCTTCGATGTATAAAATGTCATCAATATTTATTTGCACATATTTTTTATCGCTGCGCAGGAAAATACTCTTTGGGGTATTGTTATTATCCGGTGGGCCCGAAGGTTGGGTTTTAGTATTGGAATTGATTGCTTTGTTAACGGCTTTCAAAAAGCGTTCAAAACTGAAAGGTTTCAGCAAATAATCAACAATGTTTAGTTCGTAGCCTTCTAAAGCATATTCCTGGTAAGCTGTGGTTACAATAACTTTCGGTGGGGCGGGTAAGGTTCTTAAAAATTCAAAGCCTTTTAACTTAGGCATGTTCAGGTCCAGAAAAATGAGATCGACGGCATGTTCATTAAGGTATTCCAGCGCTTCGATGGCATCATAACAATGCCCGGCCAGTTGAAGGTTGGGCAGTAAATCACAATACCCTTTTATGATATCCTGTGCGATAGGTTCGTCATCAATAATTAAATACCTGATCATAATTGATTTAATGTTAATTGCGCTATATAAACATCACCTGTTTGCTGGGCGGATAAGGTATGCTTCTTAGGATAAGCCAGGTCCAGTCTTCGTTTGAGGTTTGATAATCCGACTCCTTTATGTTCACTCAATGCTTCCGGGTCAAAGTTATTCTCTACCGTAAAAAAAACAGAATCCTTTGTGGCATTTAGCTCGATATGCACATAAGCATTCGCACGTAAATGTTCGACACCATGTTTAAAAGCATTCTCCAACAAAATGATAAACATCAGGGGCATTACTTTCAATTGTTCATTGTTTATATCCGGCTCAAATTTTATATCAATGTCTTTATGATAGCGCATTTGGTGTAAATCTATATAATTTTTCAAATAGTCGGCTTCTTCCGCTATGGTAACCGCTTCTTTCTGACCATCATAAATGCTGTAGCGCATCATGTCAGAGAGTTTGAGAATGAGCTGTTGGGCCTTTTTGGCATCCTTTTCCACCAATCCGTATAAATTGTTGAGCATATTAAAAAAGAAGTGGGGATTGACCTGACTTTGCAGGTGTTGCAGTTCATTTTTTACCGTCTCGTTTTTCAATTTGATGAAGGCCATCAATTGTTTTACCAGCCATGTTATGCCCAAAACCAATAACAAGACATAATAAGAAATGATAAGGATGCTGACGATTGGAGGGTAATTTTCCAAAAATACCACAGAATGCTTTTGGGTCGTGATCAATTCAAAAGCGGTTATTAAAACCGGGATGAGCGCCGTGACCAAAGCAATCAGGGTAATGAATTGCCATCTGTTTTTATTTGTTCTTGTAATCATTCTGCAAAAATAAGGGGATATCGGTGGCCTGCAAAATAAGTTGATCAACAACCCTTTACGATGGTTCTACTCCGGCAAAAGTGTGATGAAGTCACTTTGTCATCATGGTTCATTTATGCATCATTGGGAGACTTCTGTTTGTCACAATTACTAGCGACCCCTTAAGCTTGTGATTACATTTGGGCAACATTTATGAAAAAGGAAAAACGATTCTATCAAATCAAAAGGGTTAACATGGACTTTAGGCATTTTATCCTGAAAGGATTAAATAGGAATAACCGCGGGTGTAACCAGTTTATTTTCAAGAGAATATAAAGGAACCCCAAAGTGGGTTCAACCCTTGATTCACACAATAAATTAATTTGAACACTTATTTACCATGAAAAAAAGCATTCTGCGCTATTTAAAACATCTGTTACTTACCATCATAACATTGCTCCTCATCGGAGTGATCGTTTTACTCAATCTGGGCGGATCCGTCCATTACGGCGACCATCCGCTCATGCGAAATTTGGACCAGGAAGGCCCCTATCTCTTTTTTGAAAATGACAGCATTTTAAACGTTAACTACATCCGGGGAAATAAAACGGATGGCTTTTATCTGGACAAACAAACTTACTCAACGGACTCGACAATTAACGCAAAGTGTTATTTCCCCCTGGACTCCACAAGTTTTGATATTTCCATCAGTTCGCAATTTAAAACGCCATCCACCACCTATCAGGACAACAGTCCTGTTTTAGCCCTTTCGGATATTGAAAGCGGTTATAAAACCTTTCGCGATTTTCTGATCAACAATAAAGTCATTGACCCCGATCTGAACTGGACCTTTGGCACCGGCCACCTGGTTTTGGTGGGTGATTTTGTTGACAGAGGTTATTCCACGACTCAAGTCCTCTGGTTTATTTACAAACTGGAGCAGGAGGCTGAAAAACACGGAGGGTATGTTCATTATATTTTGGGCAACCACGAATTAAAAAATATGCAAGGGAAATATGAGGCCGCTTCCCCTAAATACTACGGCGTTGCGGCCATCTTAGGAAAACAGCCCCATGAACTTTATGACCATAATTCCTTTTTAGGCAGATGGATGTCCAGCAAAAATACGGTAGAACGAATCAACGGGAATCTTTTTGCCCATGGAGGCCTGCATCCTGATGTAGCGGATACTGATCTAAGCTTAGAAGAGATCAATCAAATCAACAGGAATAATTATTACCAACCCTATTATCCGAAAAGGGAAAAAACCAGTGATGATGAATTAATACTTTCTACCCGCACCGGAATCTGCTGGTACAGAGGTTATTTTAAAGAGGACCTGTCACAGGAACAGATAGACAAAACGATGCATAACTTCAAGGCAAAGGCGATTGTTGTGGGCCATACGATCCAGTCAAAAGTCAACAGGCAATATGATGGAAAAGTCATAGGCATAGACGTTAAACACCCCAAAGATTACCAGAAAAACTGGCCCCATAAAAAATCAGAAGGATTGCTGATTGAGGGAGGACGATATTTTAGGGTTTTGTATTTGGGGGGCAAGGAAGAGATATAGTTGGATATTCCGACCGCTCTGCCCCTCCCTAATCTGATTTGGTCTTACCCCGCCATTCCGGAGGCTTGCCCCCTCCCTTTTCAATAGGGGATGTTAATAACATTCCGGAGGTTTGACCCCCTCAAATTTGTGGATACATACGGATAAAATAACCATGTTCGTAGCTCACTAAAGGCTATGGCATGGGAAAAATAAAACGTATGGATCCCCGATGTTTTAAGCGTCACGCTTAAATACCATATGCTCATCAAATTATCTCCGTAAGTTAAATATCACACTGCATTAATTTACTTTCAAATCAAATTACCGACACTTTTTTAATATTAGTGCCAATAATTTGATATCTTTACTTCAAATTAATTATCATCAATAACAAACTCAAAATAGAAGCTCTTTTAGAGAAATTTAAACACCAGGGGATATTTACCACCAGAGATGTAAGAAATTTCTATGCAGAGGAGGAACCAAAAATTCCTAATAATACCGTCAATTGGAGGATTTATAAGTTAGTACAAAGTGGTATTATAAGTAGGGTAGGAAGAGGCAAATATATTGCAGGAGCTCAGGTTGAGTTCAAGCCATTCTTAGGTAAGAAAGAAATTTCTATTACGGATCAGTTAGAAAAGCATTTCCCTTTTAGTGATTTTAGTATTTGGACAACGGATGCTATCCAGGAGTTATATCAGCATTACTCCAGGGTGAAATTTATTATAGTGGAGGTGGATCGGGATAGCGTCGAGGCTGTTTTTCATTTTTTGAAGGATAATTATTCAAAGGTGTACTTAAAGCCAACTCAGGATATGGTTGAAAATCTTCTTTTACACATGAAGGACGTAATAGTAATTCAAAATCTTATTTCGCAAGCACCATTGCAGGAAATTCAGAAAACAACAACGGTAACCTTAGAAAAGCTGTTAGTGGATCTTTTTTGTGAGAAAAACTTGTTTTTTTATTTGCAAGGATCGGAGTTGCAAAATATTTTTCAACGAGCTTTTGAGAAATACACCATAAATGAAAGTAAGCTCCTAAGATATGCCGACAGGAGAAAAAAGAAAGACGAGATTAGAGAAATGATAATTTCTATAAAACGGCACTAAATTTGAATTAGTGTCAAAAATTTGAAAATGATAAGTAATCAATCATTGAGTCCCGAATGGATTAAACAAGTATCTAAAAATAATGGAAAAGCAGATCCAGGCTTAGTGGAAAAGGTAATACGAGCATTATTGCTTTTAGAAGGATTGGTAGAAAGTAAATTAGATTTTGTGTTTAAGGGGGGAACGGCATTGATGCTGCTCTTGGGCTCTACAAAAAGACTATCGATTGATATTGAGATGAAGTAGTCACGACAAAATCTGACAGTATTCTTTGAAATCTGCAACCGACGAGCCGTTGCTTTTAAGGAATGAGTCGTTAAATAAGTTTCAATGACTAACTTTACCTGATCCATACGTTTTGTTTTCCCCATCCGCATTTACTTTGTTGAAATGCGAACATGAGGATTTTTTAACGTATGTATCCACTATTTGAACAGGGGGGGGAAACCTCCGGAATGACGGGGTCAGTATAAATCGGAATGGGGGGCAGTAGTATGGCCGGAATATCCAGTCAGAGATCAATACATATAATCCCAGCCAAGATTAAGATCTACAAAAAACTTCATTTAAGTTTGGTTTTATTTCCAGTTTATCCTTTTTTTTCTTAACTTAACAATCTAAATACATAGATTTGAAATTGTGGAATTCCTTTTTATCTCTTGATGAGATATTAACAAATGAAAGATAAGAAGATAGAACAAATTACAATGACATTTAAAGAACTGAACCTTCCTTCTAGTTCGGAGTTTCCAATCAATAGCCCAAGACAAGACCAGGTTACTGAAAAATATTTAAAGAATGATTTTGCTACTTCAGAGCATTATTTGATCATTACCGGGTTTAGTTCGCTCGATTATCTCATCCAATTTTTTTATCAACCTGATAGCCTTAAGGCTAAGAAAATAAGGGTTGTTTTGGGTAATGAACCAATGATAAGTGAAGGCAGGCAAAAGTTCTTTAAAGGCCGTTTGGATGAGGAAATCAAAGATTATTGGTTGGATAAAGGAGTTTCGATTATTTATGGAGGCAAGATTATTTCCCTGATTGAATTAATAAAAGAAGGTGTGGTTGAGTTTCGATATTTAAACAAACTTCATGGCAAGCTTTATGTCGGAGAAAAAAACGCCATAATTGGATCAAGTAATTTTTCATGGAGTGGAATGAAAAGACAGCTGGAGGCCAATAAACGTTGTAAAAAAGGCACACAAGACTATGATGGCATCCAGTCTATTGCAGAACATTATTACAATCTAGCAAAAGGTTTCAATAAGCAAATGATAGAACTGCTGGAGAGCCTCCTTAGGTGCGTCTCCTGGCAGGAAAGTCTCTCCAGGGCCATTGCTGAATTACTCGAAGGGGATTGGATTAAAAAGTACCCTCAGACTTTCTCCAATTTGTATAACATGAATTTGTGGGGTGTGCAAATCCAGGCTATTGGACAAGCATTGTATATTTTGGATAATCATGGGAGTCTTTTAGTCGCTGACCCAACAGGGGCAGGGAAAACAAGATTAGGGGTGGCGCTCAAACTTGCAATTTTAAACAGGCTATGGATGAACGGGAGAGGTCATAGAAGCAATACACTTTTGCTCTCTCCGTCCTCAGTGAAAACCAATTGGCAGAATGAAGCTGACCAAGTTTATTATAACAATTTGAATATAATAACTCATGCTCAAGTGAGTGACCGGAAGAATTCACGGTCAGACTCCTGGAGAAACCAATTGACTAAAACCAATATCCTTTTCATTGACGAAGCTCACAACTTTCTCCGACCAGGATCGAAAAGAAGCCAAAATATTACACTGAACAATGCAGACCATATTATTCTTCTGACCGCCACGCCAATAAATAAAAAAGAACAGGATTTATTCCGTCTTATTGAAATTATGGATGTGGATAATTTATCCGATGAGGTAATTAGTGAATTTGAAAAAGTAAGGCGGAGTAACAAAAATATGAATAACAAAACCATTGAGTTATTCCGTCAGGTTCTTAGGAATTTTACCATCAGAAGAACAAAAAAAGATCTTAATAAAATAATTGAAAGAAACCCAGATCAATACCGAAATCGTTTGGGAGATAAATGCAAGTTTCCCAAACACAATTGTATTACCTATCCTCTGAATGAATCTCAAAAGGATATTATATTGATGGAGGAGATTAATCAATTGGTGAAAGAACTGAAAGGTTTGATTTGGCTCAAACAAATCTGGCTCAAAAAATTTGAGTTGGAAGATGAAGAATTACAATCAAAAATCGTAGCCGGCCGGATAAAGGCCTCTGCAGGACTTTCAGCTTTTTATGTCCAAAATCGTATCCGGTCTTCAAGGATAGCACTGATTGAACATTTAAAGGGGACAAAAGCAGCAAAAGCCTTTGTTGATTTGAAATTAACACAAATTGATGATGATCACGAAAATGGAAACATTCTCAGTAAACTTGAAAAAATCCGCGAAAAACTTCCTAAAACAAATGTTACGGTTCCTTTACCTGGTTGGATGACAAAACTTGAGGATTATCAAAAGGCTATTGATAAAGAGATTCTGATTTACAACAAAATACTCGTATTAACCAAAAAGATGTCGGCAGACAGGGAGATAGCAAAAGCAAAACAACTCCTTAAATTATTAGAAAAACATGGGATGATTTTAGCCTTTGATAGCCGGTTAATTTCTTTGAGTTACATCAATGCTTTAATTCATCAAGAAAAAAAAGATGCAAAAACCATTATTGTAACTGGAAAAGGAGGAAAAGACAAAAAGGATATTGCTTTGACTAAATTTGGATTAGAATCTCAGGAAAAAGGATGGATTGGCCTTTGCTCTGACGCTATGGCGGAAGGTGTGAATATGCAAAGAGCTTCGGCCCTTGCATTTCTTGATATGCCCAGTGTCATGCGGTTGGCAGAGCAAAGAATTGGCAGAATAGATCGAATGGATAGCCCGCACAAAGCCATTGAGATTTACTGGGTGGATGATCATGATGCTTTTGCACTAAGAACTGATAGGAAATTCTTCGAAACAGCTGAAACCGTTAAACAAATTATCGGTAGCAATATCGAATTGCCAGAGAAATTTAGTGACTTCATTTTGAAGGCAGATGATGCGATCTCCTTACATATGGACAAACAGGAAAATGAAGAACGTTATTCCGATGGTATTCAGGATGCATTCCGCAAGGTAAGAGATCTAAAAGAAGGGGATAATCACTTGATTGATGCTGACACATATGAACAAATCCGTAATTCCAAAGCAAATGTATTTAGTCATGTAAGTTTAGTGAAGTCCAAAAAACCATTTGGATTTTTTGCACTTAAAGGAACAGAAAAAACAGCTCCTAGATGGTTTTTGATTGAAAATGAAAATGTTTCTTCTGATTTGACATACATCTGTGAGCAATTGAGAGTATACCTGTCAGAATCTGAAAATCAAAATAGCTGGACTAAGGATATTACTGAGTTGATGAATGGTTTTGTTAGTATCCTTAAAAAAAGGTACATCAAAAATTTGCCCAACAAGAAGCGACGCGCCCTGGAGTTGTTAAAAAAACTGATTGAAGAAAAACTAAATAAAAAAAGCTTTTTGGATCACAATGATAAACCCAGATTGACACGGCTGCACGAAATTTTAAATTTAAACAACGAAGCAGAAGATTCCAGCGTGGATTATTACCAGTTGGCTGTTGATTGGATTGATTTTGTTCAACCCATTCTAAATGAAGAAAGAAAAAAAGCTAAAAGAAGACTGGTTCATCTTGGCAAAATGTTCAACGTTTTAAAGAAAATGAATACAAAAGAACTGCAGTTGGAAAATATTGAAAATGCCATCAAACTTACCAGTCCACTAGACAAAAGAATTGCAGCCTGCATCATCGGGATTCCTGGAGACATCTAACTGGTGGCTTGGACTTAATAAAAAATATAATATGGAATTACAACAAATACACAACCTTCTTCGATCGGTCCAAATTGTTGTCAAAAACGAAAGAATAGAGAAAAGATTAAAAGGGGAAAATTTTAATATTTTTTCTATTCTGAATCTGGAGACAAAAGAAAATGGAACTCATTCCGCTTTTTTAGGGGAACTTCTGAACCCCAAAGGAAGTCATTTGATGGGAAATAAGTTTTTGATATTGTTTCTTGATGTAATTGAGGACAATACCCTAGATATTAACACAACTAGGGTGATGCTTGAAAAAGACATTGGCCCCGTAGTTATCAATAGAGAGGAACCTCTAGAATCCACTGGGGGGCGTATCGATATTTACCTTGAAGACCATAAGGGCAATGCTATATCCATTGAGAATAAGATAAATGCTCCCGAACAAGAGCTACAAGTAGTTCGATATTGGAACTATAAAGAAGGAAAAAATCAAGTCTATTATTTAACCTCAAGTGGGGAAACACCTAGTGCTGCTAGTACATCAACTTTAAAACCTGATGTAGATTTTAAAGAAATCACGTATGGGGACCATATCCTGAAATGGCTGGCTAAATGTCAAAAAGAAGCTTTTGACAATCCGATTTTGAGGGAAAGCATAAAACAATATTCTAATCTATTAAAAAAAATCACCGGAAAAATGGACGATAGACATAAAGAAGAATTGCACAATCTTATCTTGTCAAATTTCGAAGCAGCTGAAACTATTGCGGCAAACGCCAGAGAGGCAAGGAAAACGCTTTGTGCAGAGATTCAAAAATTGGTATTGGACGATCTTAAAAAAGAATTTCAAGATTTATCCGGAATTATTGTTGAACAAGGAAATGACATTTCACATAAAAACGCCCAAATATGGATAAGACGAGATGATCAGAAAAGTGAAAACAGATTACTTCAATTCACACTTGAATCTTTTAGCGGTGAAGGTCATTTTGGAGGGAACCTTTTTATAGGAATTTTAAATCCTCCCCCGCATGACTCTAAATTCGCTAATCTACCAAATAAATTAAGTATTTCGCGCTGGGTGATCAATGCAAAAGAAATACCTGCATATGAAGGCTTCGCGATCAATTTGAATGACAAAAGAACCATTCAGAAATTATATACGGACAAAAAATTTAAAGCCGAATTTGTCAAGCATATTGTACGGGAGACCAGGGAGTATTTTTATGCTCAATATCCAAATTTGGAAAGATTTTGGGAGACGAAAGAATTGCCGCAAGAAATTGAATGAGGATGTCAGATTTTATCGTGACTATTTCAAATAATAGGTTCCAAAATCTCAATAATCGTTTGCTTCAATTTACTTTTTGTACTTTCAAAAAGCTCTAAAAAGTCCATGTTAGGTTTTAAATTCATTGCCAAAAGATCAATATTAATGATGGGTAATTGATATGCTTTAATGGTAATCGATCGATCTTCAGCCAAAGCATCTTTAACAATTATTTTAGTAAACGCTTCTTGATTTTGATTCACTGTATTGGGATAAAACAGAATTATTTCATCAACTTTGAATCTTACAGCATAAGCAAGCATTTGGTATAAATCACTCTGTGAAATCCCCTTTTTAGGGTCTTTCTCATCGGAATAAACAATCTTATATTTTGTATCAGCTATTAAGGACTTGCTGGTAGTTTTTAGAAACAAGTCAGGTTTCAGTTTGAAGTTTTCCGCTTCATCTAAATAAATATCACTCCTTTGAGCTTTTGCTTTAACCGAATCCAATTCCTTATCAATAAAGCCAAAGATAAAATCCTCAAAAACGTATTCCATTGGAAGCAGAAAGGCAAATAGTTTTAAATCACTTTTGTAGTTGAAAGAAATGGAGTTTGATAAAAATAAATAACAGTAATCTCTTACCGTTTCAAACTCACCAAACATGGGATTAAATTGAATAGAGGCACACTCTTCAGCCGTTGCCGAATAATCTGAAACTTCGTCCAGAATAAACAGTATTTCTCTTAAATGTTTTTTGTTGTCCTGACTATTAGTAACCTTGAATAAAAGGTTGGTGACCGACTTAATAATTCTGTTGAATTTATTATCGAACACAAAGGCATCGTAAGAACAATTCAATTTATGCCACCTTCCTGTGCTTAAATTCTGATTGATATATTTAGTGGTATCCAGTCGCCCCTTGATAAAGGATAATTCACGATTAACCTCCTCATATTGCTGGTAAATGGAATTGGAAAGTAACTCCCGGGTATATTTTGAAAAGAGATAAATTAATACTTCAAAAAAATCACTCTTTAAACTGCCCAGGGAAGTCTGGTAATTTGGAAATTTTATTTTCCTGCAATAGCTTAACCACCAGAGAATATGATTTTGAATTTGGTGAATTTCGCTTGAAGAATAATCTTTGCCAGAGTCGTAAAATATTTTTGGTAACAAGTTTATTTTGTGACCTTCAAAATGGATTACGCCCACATACTTATTGGATTTTATTTCATTTGTTTTATGAAGAAATTGGAGAAACCGCTGGCTTTCTACTTTGTTCTCTTCCTGATCAAAATAGTAAGATGATTTTTCCCGGTTCTTCCAAATGTCATCAAGAAAGGCTTCAAGTCCGTGGAAGGAATCCGGAATAGGGGCTTTGTTTTGATACTCAAATAAATTAACCACGTTTTCCTTTTATTTTTAAAGGCCAGGAATTTTCCTCTACTTCCAATCCGGCCTCGGTCAAAATAGATCTCACTTCATTGTCGTCATTCATATAATACTCCAACAAAAGCGGAATTACTTTTTTATTCATGCGGTGAACCAGGTCCTTATTTTCTCCCATAAAGTAGGCATGTCCAATTTGAAAATCATGCCCTTTGGATTTGATGATTTTTGTATTGATCTTTAGTAATATTTCTTGGTCATACACATCGTGTCCATTTATTTCATATTGAGGATACATAGCCTCAAATTCAAACCGCCTTCTTAACGCAATATCCAATAGGGCGATGGATTTGTCAGCGGTATTCATGGTTCCAATGATATACAAATTCGAAGGAACTTTGAACTTATCTCCTGAAGGCAAAACAGCTTCCAAAGGAATGTCTCCATGCGACCTTTTATCTGGCTCTATAAGCGTAATCAACTCCCCAAACACACGAGAAATATTTGCCCTATTTATTTCATCTATAATGATGACATAGTTCTTTTTTCTTACCTTTTCTATTTTTCCTTTTTGATCCTTTCCAAGGGCTAAAAGTTTGTTTAGCAATGGTGTATAATAAGAAGTGAGTCCTTGCTGTTCCATAATGGATTCTGCCTCATACATTTTCTCAAGGGTATGGATGTTTAAGTTATGGCCCGTTCCACCACTATTTTTTCGAAATTCGATGGAATTTTTTAACACCCCGGTAATATGAAAAGAAACCTGCTTCATCTTTACTTCAATCTCCTCCTGCTCTCCTTCTTCCATCGGTCTGATAAACTCATTGAAAACTTCAAAAAACGGTTTTTTGACAATTTTAGGTTGTTCGAATTCTCTTAGATTCTTTAATGCCGTATCTGCCAATTCCTTAAAAACGCCATCCTTTTTTTTAAAGATCAAATTGTCTCCGTTTTCAACATCCGGTCTTAAACCCTGAATAAAATCCTCGTAGCTGTAATTTTGATGGAATGTGATAAACTCAATGGTTTTATGTAGGTTTTCATTAAATATCTTTTTGGCTTCCTTGTAATCTTCAATAACCCGGTTTTCAATTATTTCAGCGGCCCTTAAGACCGTATGATAGGTTTTTCCGGTCCCTGGAGGGCCATAAAAAATGGTATTAAGGGGATGATCTATCGACCTGTATTTTTCCTCCGACTCTTCAACGCCGTCTGTGCCAATTAGCTTTTTTATTATATCGTAATGGTCTTTTATCTCCTCAACAACTGCTTTACTTTTTGCAATCAAATCCTCCCAGTTGCCTGATAAAATTTCTTCTTGTGTAAATCGTTGGATGATTGGTGAACTATTATCATACTCGCCTCGATATTCCAAATAAGCTTTTCTTAGTTCCGTTTCATCTCCCTCCCCGACTGTATCAATTCTTACCTCAAAAAAACCATCGATATCAACACTAACGGCAAAAGCTAACCATTTGTCATTAAAATCTTTCTCAGTAGGGTAAATTTTGGACCATTGATATTCTTCAAAATTACTTCTCTGGTTAGTCGGGCTTTTTCTTGTTTTCTCTTTTCCTTTAGGGAAACAAGCTGCAAGGGTTTCTTGAGCCCAATACTGAACTTTGGCATACAATTCCGATAATTGATTATATGCTTTTTGATGCTCAACATTTTCCTCTCGGTTGCATCTGGTTTTTGCCCACTTTTTCAAAGACTCCAATTCTTCTTGTGTGAAAAATTCCATCTGATTGTGTTTTTTAAGTAATGCTTTCCCTTCATCAGTACCCAATAAAAAATGAGTAAAGGAATCTACCCGATAAAAATTATCCAATTCTGGGTATTCATCTATCAACTGTTGCTCCGCAGCGTGGATGGCAAAATAGGTGTCCTGGAGCTTGCGATTTTTGATGTCAAATCCAAGGGCATTCAAAGCACCGATACTTTTAGTGTTTACAATGATGTATTGGTGTTTATTTACCCTGTTTAAAAAAATGGTCACCAACCCCTGACCAAAGTATTTAAACCCTTCCGTCCAGGACAGCCATTCAGCAAGATCGAAAGAAGGAGAAAAAACATCCAATATCCTTTTTCTGAATTCTGGGTAGTTGAGCTCTATAGATGATTTGAAATTTGAAGCGGTCCGGTACCCCTGCGATTGTACCTTTCCTCCATCATAGGCAAACTGATAAAAAAATTCTATGAAGGCTTCCTTAGATAGCTTTTCAATGCATTCCAATGTAATGGAATCTTTATAAGCATCCTCCTCGTCACTATGCGTATCGTTTTGATACCATTTGAGAAAGGATTGAATTAATTCGGATATGTCTTTCATGTTTATTTTTTGGTTGGCTTTGTTGTAGTCAAAGTTGTATCATTACGAAGATCCTTTGCTTCTAAAGCATTCCATCACTCCCCCACCTTCACCTGCCCATTCATCAACATAGGCAACAACCAGTCTCTTAACTCGGCGAGCTGTTGGTTTTCTAGTTCAAGAAGGTCTTGTCTTTTAAAAATCGAATCAACTTTTTTAGTAAATTTTTCAATAATTTCCCTTTCTGGAAGACAAATAGAAATGCATTTCAATACCCCTCCAGAGATTTCTTTAAATGTTGAGCCAGATGCATTTTGCTCAATTACTTTCATGGTACTTTTAACAGCATAATAAATGAAAGGCGTAGAAAACCCTTTTTTGGGAACAAATGATTTAAACCCTTGATTTGTAGTTAAATTTTCTCTGGCAATCGCCATATAACCAATTGGAGCTCTAGAACTTAATAAAACTGTTCCCTTTGGTAAAATCTTTAGAGATGCGGAATTTAATCCCTTATCGCTGACATCTAATTCACCTTTTGTTATAAATTTTTTACTTGAATTTAAAGATAAATCTTTAGGCGTAATCCACGGAATGCCATTATCAGAAAAATTATCTGGTTCCTTTCGTGAAGGTGTACTTCCTCCAATAATAGAACCTAAATCATCTAAAAGGCCATCCTCCCACCCCACAGGCACCTCCCTCCTCAAAACCTCACTATACACCATCTTACCACCCGAAGACTTATAAGGCTTACCATGTTCATCCGGAAAATCAAACTGCACAAACCAATAATCATACAACAACTTCGCCATAGCTTCTAACTCTGCGTTGATTTGATTGTTGAGGGCGATTTTTGAATTTATACTATCAAGTAATTTTACTATGTTCTTTTGTTCCCCATATTTAGGTAGAGGAATTTTCATATCTAAAAACATGAAATGATTTAAATCGGGGATTGTTGTAATCCCTGATCTCCTTTTCATTTCATTCTGTTTTTCCTTAGACGTTAGACAGTAGTACAAGTATTTACCTAATACTTTTTCGCTATGGTAATTAACTTTAAAAAAATTATTATGAAAACAACCATTGATTCCAGTCAATATCTGACCTGTACTTCCTGTTCTAACTACAATAATATCATCTTCATAACAAATGCTAGACGGTGGAGGATTTTCAACGTAATATTTCTCTGTATGGCTTTTTTTAAGGAATTGAACTGTAATGTAGAAATAACGATTTTCGCCTGATTCTTTAAAACGTTTTGAAATAGGAATTTGCAGTCCTTGGTTCACTGTACATAGTTCCTTCAAATACACATATGGGAATTCACTCATATCTAACCAGTTTTAAATTTTCCTGAATTTCCTTTTCCAATATCCTTGAATTTGAAAAAAGTTCAATTATATTTTTTTCAATTTTTTCAAGCTTATCCTCAAACTCCTCCTGGGAAATGTCTACATACTCAATCTTCACCTCAAAATACTGACCCGCACTCAAAGAATAATTTTTTGCTTCAATTTCATCATAGGATACTACTACTGAAAAATCATCCTCTACTTCTTTTTTGTTAAAGACATCAATAATTCTTTTCTCTTCTTCTTTACTCAATAATGTCTTTTGATTTTTCCCCTCTTTCACTTTCGTTCCTAGTTTGGAGGCATCCAATAAGACCACATCTGCTTTATTGTTGACATCCAAAAAAAGGATACTCACATTGGTACCGGTCGTCGCAAAAATATTGCTCGGCATGGACACCACTCCGGCCAGCATTTTTTGTTCGACCATTCGTTGTCTGATTTTTTTCTCTATCCCACTTTGTGCGGTGATAAAACCTGTGGGTACTACAATGGCAGCTTTACCATTTTCCGTCAGCGAATACATGATGTGTTGTATAAACAAAGGATAAATGGCCATTTTATCTTTGGCCGCCTTAGGTACATTAGGCAACCCCGCAAAAAAACGTTCGTTGTTTTCCTTGGTGTCCAGGTCGTTTAAGTAATCGCTAAAATCCAGCTTAAAGGGTGGATTGGAAACGATATAATCAAACTTAGCCAGCTTTCCATATTCGTCCCGGTGATAAGGGTGTTGGATGGTATTACCCTGGATGATATTTTGAATGGAATGAACGAGATTATTCAGGATAAGATTCAATCGTAATAAACTCGATGATTTCTGGGAAATATCCTGAGAGTAAATGGTGCATTTATCTTCCCCAATGGCATGGGCCAGGTTCATCAATAAAGTCCCTGATCCGGCAGAAGGATCGTAGCAGGTTACATTTTGAACGCCTTCATTGACCAAACAGGCTGCCATGATACGCGACACGGCATGAGGGGTAAAATACTCCGCATATTTGCCACCGCTGTCTTTATTATAATCGGAGATCAGGTATTCAAAAATGGTCGCATAAAAGTCGTATTTCTCTTCAAAAATACGTTCGAAACTGAAGTTGACGAGTTTATTGATGATGGCCTTACAGAAAGCATCCCGCTTGGAAGCGGAAACAAATTCACTTACCCGATCAAACAAAATAACCTTAGCCCCGCTGTCTTCCTTAACGGAGAAAATATCCGTATTGATTTTTGCAATATCCGATAAAGTATCGTCAAATATTTGCGAAAAATTGGGTTCGTCCTGCCGGTGGTAGAGTTCAGCGATAAAGTGTTTGGGATGTAACAGGGCCGTTCCTTCACTCACCTGCATGAGCAACATTTCGTAATCGTCCGGGCCATAATTTTTCAGTACATCTTCCCATTTTTGGACATTTTTAAGGCTTTCATCAATCTTTTTGACCTCATAGGCAAACTTGTCGTTCAAAAACTTATAGAGAAAAACCTGGGTTATAATCTTGAATTCATTGCCATCGTTACCCAGGCCATAATTGGCGCAAACGCCTTTCAGGTCGTCAATTAGGGCTTTTGTTTTATGTTGAAAATCTACTGTTGTCATATTGCTCTTCCGTGAAATTCGTTAAAATATTCTTTTACCACCAAACCATTGATGAATTTGGATTTCTCTGTATTCAAAGGGATATGATTTTTTGTTTTGAATTGATTGATCACCAAACGCATCATCATTTTTTCAATGTAACTTTCATTTTCCAGCATTTTAGCATTTTGAAGGATATGGTTGTCGGCATCCTCTTTCAGTCCTTTCAAAGCTTCAAATAACTGGCTTTCGCTGTCAGTTAAATCCCCTTTTTCCATCAACCGCTTGTGAATGCGGGCGTATTTGGCATCGTTTTCATACTTCGCCCGGATCAATTCATTTTTGCGGTCCAGTTCTTTGGATCTTTTATTAATGGATTCCAAAGCTACAATATTCTTTTCCATTTCGGCTTTGGTCACCTCATTTAGGTTTTTCTTTTTAAACAAGCGTTCCAACTCTTCTTTCAAAGAAATAAATTGAGGATCAGTCTGGTCTATATTGCCACCCAAACCTTCCCGGGTTCTTTGAAGGATATTTTTTAATTGATCGGCCAGAATCAACTCTTCTTCACGTACTTTGGTAAAAGCAAAGATCACATCCTCCAGGGCGATGTTCAATAAATTGGTATTGTCCACATCGTTTTCCAAAGCCTCCTTGGTATTGATGAGTGCCAAATGATTGTTGGCTTCCCTGGAAAGAATGGTCAATTTTCGGAAATCGAGTTTGTCCAGTAAATCATAATTACCGGATAAACGGATCAGATTGTATAGATTTTTTGCCTCATTCAAGGCTTTGGTAATCTCCAGCATTTGCTTTCGATCTTCGATCTGTGTTATTTGTCGGGAGAATTTTTCAGCATTGGCTGTGTCAAAGAAAAATAAAGCTTCTTTGATCTCCCTGATTTGAGCATCAATTTCCTCGGGCGTTAAAAACAAGTTGGAATAACTTTCCATTTCGTCCCCCAATTCCGATTGCAGCTCGTCAAAATAGGCTTTATTGGTTTTATCAAATTCGCTTTCGATATCGGCAAAGTCCACCACATACCCGAATCTAAAATCTTTATACGTCCGGTTGACCCGCGTCAGGGCCTGCAAAAGGTTATGCGATTTAATCACCCGACCGAGGTACAGTTTCTTTAATCGTTTGGCATCAAAGCCTGTCAGCAGCATATTGTAAACCATCAACAGGTCAATTTTACCCTCCTTGAAAGCTTCCACTTCGTTCTTTCTGGATTCTTTGGTGCCAATATCATGCAAAATGAGGGAGGCGGAGGTGACTTTTGAATTTGAATGCTTTAGGTCGCCATAACCCAATCGTGGTTCGGCGGCCATTGGAAGGGCTTCCTGAACTTCAGTATAGGCTGACTTTCCATACTTTTTATTAAAGATTTCAAACATCATTTTTGCCTGATCCGAAGAATCACAAACCACCATTGCACCAATGCTATTGTCCCCGGTAGCAATCCTTTTTTGCTCAAAATCGGACACGATATAATCGAGCATTGGTTCTACAAATCGATGATGTGAGAATACTAATTTCCTGTCCCCTTTGCCTTTTAATATTTCGATCTCCTCCAGGGCTTTTTTGAGTTTGAGTTTATAACTCGTTTCGATATCTTCCCTGATCAATCGCAAGGTATATCCGTCGGCGATAGAAGCATTATAATAGTACTTGTGGAGGTAGTCCCCAAAAAGCAATTTAGAGTTGTAATCCTCGCCCAGGAGTGGCGTGCCGGTCAATCCAATTTTTATTGAATTAGGGTCAGACTCCTTTAAATTAGCCAAAAAGCTGCCTTTGGGGTTGTAACTGCGGTGCACCTCATCCAGGAAATAGATACGTTGTAAGTTTAAATTATAATCCGTCGAGCGGATAACATTAGGGTCATCTTTGAATTTTTGGATGTTGACCACCGTAATCTCAGGTTTTCCTGAATCGTTCTCTACCGCCTTTTTAGATTTTATGGTGCGGGCAAACTCATCTCTGGAATTGACATTCTGCACATTGAGTCCACGGCTCCTAAATTCTCTGCCTGCCTGAATCAACAAATCCAATCGATCGACGATAAAATAAAACTTGGGGACAATGCCTTGCTTTTGGTAGTAATCCGTCAAAAACTTAACATTATAAAAAGCCAGGGCCGTTTTTCCGCTTCCTTGCGTATGCCAGATGATACCTTTTTTAATGCCTTCGTTCAATTTTTGTTCAATCGCCTTGGTCGCAAACAATTGCGGATATCGCATGATGTGTTTTTCGATTCCCTTTTCCTCTTTCACATAGGTCATGGCATATTGAAGGATAAAGGACAAACGGTCTTTGCTAAGCAAGGAAGTACAAATTCTGTTGGTAGGTGTATCCGGATGTTTATTGGTCGTAAATTCCTCTGAATTTTTTATCCCGACCAAATTATTGTCCTTAAGGACCCGGTTTTCAATGGCCTCATTTTCAGCATCCAACAATTGAGATAAATCCAATTTCTCTTCTTCCCGGAAATAGTTGAAAATAGGTTTTTGATAGGAAGCCGCGGCATAAAAGGCCCCCTGAATGGGCGTAGTGGCACCGTCATCATACTCCATATTATTCGAAAACAACATCACCTGGGTGATATTGACAAACCTTCTGAATTTCTTATTTTGGAATCGTTTATTGATTCTATCCCGCTCCGCTAAAATTCCATTTAAGTTATTAGGTTTCTTAACCTCCAAAAAAACCAAAGGCATCCCATTGATCAGCAGAATAACATCCGGCCTAAATTCCTCGTCATCCTTTTTGTAAGTCAGCTCGGTAACAACATTAAAGGTATTATTCTCAAAATTTTCAAAATCAATGAGTCTGACACCGGATTTTTCCACCAATCTTTCATAAAAAGCCTTACCCAAATCCTCATTATCCAGCATCAAAGAAACATCATCCAATAAACGCCTGGCGTCCTCTTTCGCAAGTCCGTCATTTATCTTAACAACACTATCCATAAATATTTCTGGAAAAATATTGGTTTCAACATCCCAACTGGCCCCTTTCAAAGAAAGGTATTCGTATCCCAACCTGGTCAAATGTAAAATGGAGGGGATTTTCACTCTTGAGTCTTCGTTGAATTTCATTTTTGGTTGGTTTTAGGTTGTGTGGTATGTATACGGGATTATTGCATTAATGTTTTTAGTTGGGTTACTTGAATTTATGGGGAGTAATAATAGGGAATTTTTGGGTTAATCTAACATTGTTATACTTGTTTTTTAATCATTCTATCACTATTTTCTTAGCCTCAATATTAACTACATTAATTTTCTCTTTGATATTTGTGCAATTGATTTTTAAAGAAAACATATACTCCTGGATCAAAGTAATTCTCTCCAAATGAAGCAATAAGCAGGATAGGATTATGTGTATTAACCTTTGAAGATTTTGCTACTCTTGTTATGGATTGTAAATCTGGGCTACTAAATTGATTGGACCCACCAGGATGGCTATGCCAATCCCCTACATAAAATAATTTACCATCATATTTTTCATCAATACCTTTTAATTTTAGATTTAGGTCTTCTGGATTGGGCTGAAATCCTCTTGAGCTGCTCCTATAGTCTGAAGGAACTATGATGTCAGATACAATCACCTCTTTGTTATTATTGATATAACTTCCAATCATAATGCCTCCGAACTCTTTTGGATAATGATCCCAAATTAATTCATAAATTTTATCCAAGCAATTACTTTCAATCGTGAACACAAGTCCTAATTCCTTTTGATAATATTTAGTATCAAATGAGCTTAATATAACCTCATCTCTATAAAAGGTATAAAATGATTTGGATGGTAAATTCAAGGCCTCTGAAACGTTTATTTTTTTTATGACATAATTTAAAAGTTGATTAATATCAAAAAAAGCTGCTTCAAAGGTGGGGTGCCAACAACCAGTACCTTCTCTAAATTCTGGTTGATGAGCTGAGCTAAGGGAAAAGAGCATCTGGTTCCTTCTTTCGATCATACTTTGACAATCCCCACTTGTAATACAAAGCATCTCCTTCGCTTTATTTGTCATGGAGATATAATAAACTTTGGATTTCAGATCCATATCTGACAACATCTGAATGATTCCATTATTTGCAGAGCAATCGAAAATGTAATCGTAATCGTTTAATTTTTTTTCTAAATCGAGATAATCTTTAGATTTTTTAGAAATAGGTTGGATAACACCAGATGCATTGATTTCAATAAAAGGTGAGATTTCTTCTAATAGAAGTTTTAGCAATGATGATTTGGGCCCTCCAACTTGTGAAAAAGAATAACTACTTCTACATATATTCCCTGGCTCTACAATATCGGTGTCATCAAGATCTAACTTTCTCAATCCTCCTCTCACTAATGTTTCAGCTAAAGTACTTCCTATTGCCCCTGTGCCAAGTATTAAAATTTTGCCGGCAGTTATTTTACTAGTTAGAGCCCCACGACCAAAAAATCGATTATAGGAAGCATTATATGACTGTTCCCAATGAATCTTTCCACTATAATCCTTCAAATCACGGAGGTACTTTCGCTTTTTAGGAAACTCCTTTTTAGAAAACAAAACTAGATCCCAATGAATCTCGAATTTATCTGGTCCTTCATTCGATGGAATTTTATATCCTACAGCAATAAGAATATTATTTCTAAAGGTCTTTTTTCCTATTTTGGCATTAGCCGTTTTTTTACGAAAATTTTCTAAGTAGAGTAGAAAATTTTCGGGTAAAACAGGAAGGAGTTCATTCCAATTTTCAAATCTTTCTTTCTTTTTGACAACTGGCTCCTGCTCCAAAAACAACCATAATCCCAGAAATTTTTCTTTATCCTGATAAGCGTTTGACCACTCCATTTTAACATTGCCTACTTCTTGACAAAGTGCTGTTATGTTACTAATTTTATTTTCTTCATTGGTCTGATAATTTAATACAGAATATTGCATTACTCCAAACTTCTCCTTCAAAAATCTATCTGGCTTTAATTCACCTTCTTCAAAAATAAAATTGACTAGTCCTTCATATTTTCCAGGGATATACTCGTAAAACTCATCTTCCTCATTTTCTAAAATATATTTACTTACCCAACCTTTTAAGCTTTCGACATCAAGTTCTAGCCGTGTGTATAGATGATTGACAAAGGTAGTATTTAAACATACCGCCTGATCATAATTTTGATGGGGATACCCTTGATGATTTTTACAATAAAATTTAATTTCTTTAAAAGGGTAATCTTCTGGAATACAAACTTTGAATGAGGTTTCAACACCACTTAAACCCAAATTAATTTCTCCATTAAACGAATGGATTTTTTTTTCGTACGAAAACTTTTTAACTAATTTAATATCAGAATAACTTCCAAAAAAATTGTTATAAAAGTTTAAATCATTTGCCTGTATATCCATAACTTGTTGGTGGTAGGGTTGTTGTTTTTACTCCTTCTTTGGGTTTGTATTGAGCTTCTTCTGCTTTTGCTTTTTTTTCACGTTCTAATTTTTCGCGCTCTTTCTTTTCTATTTCTAATTGAGCCTTTAGTGTTTCATTGTCTTGATCTCTTTGCCGTTTTTCAGCATCATGTTTAATTTTTATTCTGTTCACTTCTTGTTCAGCTGCCCTAACAGCAATAAGTGTTTCAGGACTAAGAATAGTTAAATTTCGAGAAGTTCGGATATTTTCTAATTCAGCTCTTTTTTGTTCTGGATTATCAATTTGATAAAAAAAATCTTTACTATTTACCCATAGATCATTAAATTGGTCTAATTTTTCATTCACTTCGACCTTATCCAATGCCTCTGCATTAGTAGTAGCATTAATTGACCAATTATAACTCCCTGATTTTGCGAACGCATCATCAATTACATAAAACTTATAGTGCATAAAGCCTCCTTTCTCCGTTTCGGCATTCCCCCATTTTTGAACTTTTCCTCCTAGTTTTTGAATTTCTCGAAATAATTCAAACCTTAAAATGTTTAGTTCATTAGAAGAAAGAAGAATCTTAACATCAACTCCTTGTCTTACTTTTTTAATCAATGTTGTGATTAGAACAGGGTCCGTAAGCCAGGAAACGGCAACTTTGATAGATCGATTTGCATTTTTTAAATCTGATTGGATCTCAGATTGAATAGACTTTTTCGGTTTAAAAAAATTCCACATTGGTTGATAGGTTTTGAGTTAAGAAAATCCTCATTAGTGATAAGTCTAATTTCGTACGGATTATAAGACTTTATGTTACCAAAAGCAATAAAAAAAACCAAACTTTATAACAATGTATATTTGATCTAAATAAGGAGAAAGCTTTTAAGAATAATTGGTTCACCTCTCATTTAAACCTATATGAGGCAGAAATGCAAAAATCATTGAGATTCTTAATTGCAATTAACACAGTTTAAACATTATAACGACCAATTATTTTTTCATTTAAATTAATTAAAACCCATGGAAACATATCTGGATCTGGGCAAGTTCCTGATAAATTTTCACATTTTTCCCTACTCATAAAATCAGAATAATTTAATACGGTAGCCTTTCTTGTACAAAAACATTCTTTACAATAACCGTCTTCATTAGTGTGATAATCTTTTTCATGATCCTTAATAAACCTATCCACCCATTGGAAATTTGGAAAAACTAATTTAACATTATTTGGATCGAGAATTAGATCTTCTTTTTTAATCCGCCATTCTCTTTCCCACGAAAAGTCCAGCCGTCCATCTAAAGCCGGATCATACGAAACGAAACGCCAATTAATATCATCACTTTTCTTAAATTTTTCATATTCTTCCCGCTTACCATAAATAACATGTCTTCCTGACAAACTAAAAATGTATTTTTTTGTAAATTGAAAACCAAAGGGAGAATATCTGGAAAAATATTTTGGATTTATTTTTCCTTTATTTGTTAAGCATTTTGCCGGTGCTTCTGTAAAGCATATACAGTTGTGCTTACCTAAAATAAAACCATTTCCTCCCTTTAACTTCCAGATCTAATTATTGTTAAAAATGTTTCATAGGCATCTTCATATGATGTTAATGATGTTTTACCCTTCGTAAAATGTATCAGATTTTTACAATGGTCGATTCTTTCCATAAAGATTTGTTTTAAAATAAAATATAGTCATTAAAAAAAATATGGGAACCTGCGACAATAGTATTTCGCAGGCTCCCAAATGATTAAAACCTTCCTTTCCCTATTATCCTTATTAAATAATAAATAACTTGAAGGAGTTTTAGCGCATTCTCCATTATGCGCATCCATTTAATTCGAGGTATTGCAGCAGCAACCCTTCGAAAGACCACTAGGGCCTTTTGAAAATTAAAAAACATATGTGAAATTTTAGGAGAAGGCTATTTCAAGACGCAATAAACACTCAAATAAAGGATTTACAAAAATGCTTATTTTAAAAGACATTTTGGTATTAACCAAAATTTTCGTAATTTTACCCTTGAGAATAATCTTCTCAGTTACAAAAAATATCCAATGACCTTCATGTTTTAATAATGTGAAGGTCATTTTTTATTTTACAAAAATACAGGGGAATAAACAAAGTAATATAAAAAGTTATTAACAAATTGTGGAAAACTATTGTAATTGTCTGTTAATTAAATGATTATATTGAATTAAAAAGTTATCCACATGTTAATAAGTCATTTTTATTTGTTAATAAGTTTTCTTTTTATGTTGATAAGTTTTCTCTTTACATAAACAAGACTACTGTCTAATACTTCTGGAAATCAGATTTAAAGGGATTTTTTCCCTTACGCCCTCACCCTCACAAACAACCCATAATGCCCACCATCCCCCTGCTCCAAAGCCTCCCGAAAAGCAGCATTCACCCGCTTCTGCGCTGAAATAATCCGTTCCGCTGAATCCGTCTGAATCCTACTCTTAGGAAAAATAGCATCCGTAGCCCCAATAAAAGCCGTCCGATAAAAAGCCCCGATGTGGGGAGTGACCTCAAAATAATTCATTACTAAAGAATGAACTAACAAACTTTGAAAACAGGCTCTTTTTCATTTTGAAAAAATCCGATGAAAATTAATGAAACTACTATGGCAAGAAAAAAGAAACATAACATCAATTGATTGTGCCGCTTTAGCCGTATTGTGCTTAAAAAGTCGCTGTTGAAGGTCGGAAGTGTACCCGATATAAAAGGATTGATCCTTTTGACTTTGGAGGAGGTAAACATAGAACATTTGGTTAGATTTTGGTGAATAAAAAAAGCCCAAACACATGATGTATTTGAGCTTTTTTTTAAGCGGTCCGGATAGCTTGTTCCGACACCTCGGGAGGACTCGAATGCCGAGGTGTCTGAACAAGCCCGCGACCCTCCCGAGTCCTCGGATGCCGAGGTGTCGGCACAGGCAGGTATTCTAACCATCTGAACTACGGCACTGTGGTAATTTGTGTAAATCTCTTAAATTCCACGAATGAGTCTTTGGTAAAACGCCGTATTTTTCTGTCGCTTCAAAAAACGCTCCCTTTTGATCGCATCACTTTTTAAATCGAAAGTTTCGGAATAAACTATTTCCCAAGGTTGTTTGGTGGAAGTATATCCTGCTTTAGCCGTATTGTGCTTAAAAAGTCGCTGTTGAAGGTCGGAAGTGTACCCGATATAAAAGGATTGATCCTTTTGACTTTGAAGGAGGTAAACATAGAACATTTGGTTGAATTTTGGTGAATAAAAAAAGCCCAAACACATGATGTATTTGAGCTTTTTTTTAAGCGGTCCGGACGGGAATGTGCTGAATCTTACTTATATTGTTGTCTGTCAATTATTTATATGTGTTTTTGATTGGTTTGGTGTGGGTTTTGGTGCAAAAAAATGTGTAAAATCAATGTTAAAAGCTTTAATTTTCATATCTTTTCTCAAGTATTTAAGGCCAAAGGAAATTAATTAGCTAATAAAAAAATAACAACCCAATGATCCAAGAAAATTATGAAAAAGAACTTAAAAAAGCTTTTTTCTATGCTTGTCAGTACGGTGCTGAAACTTATTTGGCCAAATTTCCAAATGATGGCCCATTCAATAAATATGAATTTTTAAAATCATGTTATGCAGGGTTTAAAGAAGCACAAAATATGATTCTTAAGGAATTGAAAAAAAATCAAATTCACCTTAAGAAAATGAAAAATGCCCTTAAAAAAGTAAGAGGACTTGTGGACAAGGAAAAAGAAAAAGAGATAAAGAATGAAATAGAAGAAATTAATTACCAAAATGATTTATTTAGGAACTTAGCCTTTTCGATGGCCTGGCAGATGTTAGGAGGCAAAAGAGAGATTCTTGCAAGGTTTTATACAGAAGACGCTGGAGAAAAGGAGTTATCAGGAATTGGGTTCGATGCAATTATTGCGGAAGCGAGAAAAATAAATTCATACCCAACTCAATTCGGTTTAATTCTAGATTTAACAAGTAACCTACAAATTGGTGATTTATTAGTTGTGTCTGGAAAAAATATTCAAGTAATTGAAGTTAAAACAGGAAAGAAAAATGATGAAGCCAAAAGGATTATTAAGTTTTATGAAGTAAACCAAATGAAAGTAACACAGGAAACCATACAAGGGAAATATGATGAAAATTTTTCAAAGCAGTTACTTCGTGTGGTTGAACAAAATAAGAGACGAGAAAGGTTAATTAATTTACACTCAAAGGATCAAGGAAAGGACCCTAAACACGATAATGTTGATGTAAATCTTCCAAATAGTATTTATCCAGAGGAAAAATACCATGACATAATTTTAGAATTGATTCAAAAGTCAAAAACTGAAACTTTTGCTTACACCATTATAGAGAATATAGTAAATATAGGGGTGTATCGTGATAACATGCGTTTTTGGGGCCCAAATGCCCTAAAAGCCTTAAATAAAAACTTCCCTGTTCATGATATAATGTCAGCTAGAGGAATTACAATAAGTGAACCGGTATTTTTAAAACCATTTCCTGAAGAAGACATATTTGATATCGTATTTGATCGGGTAAAGATTTATATTGGTATTGATTATGATGAATTTATTTTGCTTTGTAAGAATTTGGGATTACCGGCTGATTGGTCGAGTAAAAAAGAATTAAGCCAATTGCTTCAGAGCCTTCCCTTTAAAAGTAAAGAGGTGTTTAGTTTTGATAATAGAGGTATCAAAATAGAGGATAAAAGCATTAAATCAGATAAATTATTTTTAGGTATGGGTTTATTTGGAAGAATTATTTTTGACCAAATTAGACCTTCTTCTATTATTATAAACAGGAAAGCTTTCTTTGATAAAATATAATAAATTTAAATCAGCTTATAAAATTAGCTATTATATAAGTTTTTGTATCAAGAGTTATCATTTTGAATTTAAAACCTCATAAAATGCAAGATTTATTTAATCCAACCATATCACAAAATTTAAATAAATATTTTGTTGGATTCCAAAAGCATAGAGTTTATGAGCCTGGAAGGTATTTGATTAATAAAATTTTCGAGGAAATGGGAGATCAGGATGGTAATTTTAAAGATACTTTTCAATCCGGTGGATTCTGGGGTAGGCTTCTTGAACTTTTTCTTTTTAAATTTATAAAGGAACAAGAGATCGAGATAATTAATGGATACGCTTATCCTGATTTCCATCTTAAAAAGGACAATTTGGAATTTTTCATAGAAGCTACTACTTCTAACCCTTCAAAAGATGAGGAGGGTTTTTCAGATTTATCTTTGAAAAATGCAATTGCATCTGGAGATTATCAAAAATTAGATGATTCGAAAGAACATTATTCAATTAAACTGGGAAGTGTCCTTAGATCAAAGGTCAATCGTGGAAAATCTAAGAATAAAAAAAAGAAAGAATATTGGGAACTTGATTGGGTAAAAGGGAAACCGTTTTTAATTGCTATAGCAGTTCATCATCATTTTTTAACAAAAGACATCCCTGATTTACTCTTTTTCGAATACCTATACGGTAAAAAAATCAATGCAAAAATTAGTTCAACTGGCAAGTTGTTGCCAAGTATTTCTAATAAAAAAAGCCACCATCTAGGGCAAAAGGAGATTCCTTCCAATTTTTTCAATCTCCCGAATAGTGAGCATGTTAGTGCTGTTATTTTTGTGAATACAAGTGATTTTTGGAAATTTAACAGGATGGGGTTTGAAAATAATTATTTTACTGAAAATATAATTATGCAAAGGACAGGCTATAAATTAAACCCAGCCCCAAATTCACATGCAATTGAATTCAGTTATACAGTCGGGGAAAATCCTGTTCCTGAAACATGGAGAGAAGGGGTAAGGATTTTTCATAATCCAAAAGCTTTGAATCCCTTAGATTCAGAAATATTTAAAAATGTTGCTCAAACATGGATAAATGACAATGGACCATATGGAACTAAAGTCAAAGATTCTGATATTATAAGTTCAAAAACCTGTATTTGGGACACCTTATATAGAAAAAATCAAGGATTGCCTGAAACTCCCAAAAACTTAGAATGCAAATTTTAAATTCATTATTAACTGGCCTTAAAATAGCTAAAAATATTAGAACACCTCTTCTATGAATAAAAAAATAACCAGAGACATAATAAACCGGCAAGTCTGGAAAGCCTGTGATACCTTCCGGGGAACGATCGATGCTACCCAATATAAGGACTATATCCTGACCATGCTCTTTATCAAATACATTACCGATGTGAGCAAGGAGAAGAAAGAAGCCTACATAAAGAAGTATAATGGAGACCTTGAGCGGGTGGAAAGGGCGCTGAAGCATGAGCGGTTCAAAGTGCCGGAGAATAGTTCCTTTGACTATTTGTATGAGAAAAGGAATGAAGACAACCTGGGAGAATTGATCAATATTGGGTTGGAGAACCTGGAAGATGCCAACAGGACAAAGCTTGAAAAGGTGTTCCGGAATATTGATTACAATTCAGAAGCGAACCTGGGACAGACAAAGGACAGAAATAGGAGACTAAGACACCTGCTGAGTGATTTTGCAGACTTGGATCTGAGGCCCTCCAACCTGGAGGATAATGACGTGATCGGTGATGCCTATGAGTACCTGATCAGTAATTTTGCCTCTGATGCAGGGAAGAAGGCCGGAGAGTTCTACACGCCTTCTGAGGTGTCTGCATTGCTGGCCAAATTAGTAGAGCCGAAGGATGGAGATAGGATTGCTGACCCGGCTTGCGGGTCTGGTTCTCTTTTGCTGAAGGTGGCCAGGGAGATTGGAAGCAAAAATGTTTCTTTGAACGGACAGGAAGTAAACGGAAGCACCTGGGCTCTTGCCCGGATGAATATGTTCCTGCATGAAATGGACAATGCCACGATTGAATGGGGAGACACACTGAATAATCCAAAACTGGTGGAGTATGACAACCTGATGAAATTCGATATAGTGGTAGCTAATCCTCCTTTTTCCCTGGATAAATGGGGAGCGGAAAATGCTCCTGCCGACAGGTATAACCGTTTCCACAGGGGAGTACCACCTAAAAGCAAAGGAGATTATGCCTTTATTACCCACATGATCGAAACGCTTAATGAACATGGAAGAGCGGGTGTAGTTTTGCCTCATGGGGTATTGTTCCGGGGGAGTTCTGAGGGTAAGATCAGAAAACAACTCATTGAAGAGAACCTGCTTAAGGCAGTGATTGGCTTACCGGCCAACCTTTTCTTTGGCACAGGTATTCCGGCTTCTATCTTGATCTTTGACAAAAACAAAGGGGATAACACAGATGTGCTATTCATTGATGCAAGTAGCGAGTATGAGAATGGCAAGAATCAAAACAAACTTAGAGAAGAAGACATTGACAGGATTTATCAAACTTACCACAATTGGGTGGAAATAGAAAAGTACAGCTATGTGGCTTCCTTTGAGGAGATTGAAGAAAATGATTTCAATCTTAATATTCCCCGGTATGTAGATACTTTTGAGGAAGAAGAACCAGTGGATATTGAGGCTACGCAACAAGAAATAGCCAGATTGAAAAAGAAGCTTGCCGAGGTGGAAAAGCAGATGGCTGATTATTTAACTGAATTAGGGTTTTAAGGATGGATAAGACACAAATATTACAATTAGGATATAAAGATTCAAAAATAGGTATTATTCCAAGAAATTGGGACCTAAAGGAAATTGGCGAAATTGCAAAAATACAAACAGGAAACAAAGATACACAAAACAAGATTGAAGAAGGTAAATACCCTTTTTTCGTTCGGTCTCAAACAATTGAAAGAATAAATTCTTTTTCTTTTGATGGGGAAGCTGTATTGACATCTGGTGATGGTGTTGGTGTTGGGAAAATTTATCATTATATCAATGGCAAATTTGATTTCCATCAACGGGTTTATAATATTCATGGATTTTACCAACAAGTTTCTGGGAAATTCTTTTATCACTATTTTTCGCAACATTTTTATAAAAGAGCTATAAGGTTAAGCGCCAAAAATTCGGTTGATTCAGTGAGAATGGAAATGATTTCTAAAATGTTAATCCCAATCCCCCCTCTCCCTGAACAAAAAAAAATAGCCGAAATCCTCTCCAACTCGGACAAAGCCATTGACCATACACAAAACCTCATCGAGCAGCTCAAATTGCGTAAAAAAGGATTGATGCAGCAGTTGCTTACGGGGAGGAAAAGGTTGAAGGGGTTTAGTGGAGAGTGGAAAAAAGTCTCCTTAGGGAAAGTCGCTTCACATTATTCGCAAAAAAATTCTAATAATGAAAAGATAGAGGTATTATCGTGTACCAAATATGATGGGTTAGTTAAATCCCTAGACTATTTTGGACGGAAAGTTTTTGGAGACGATTTATCAAAATATAAAATCGTGCCAAAAGGGTATTTTGCTTACGCTACAAATCATATAGAAGAAGGTTCTATCGGATATCAAGACATATTAGAAAAAGGCCTTGTTAGTCCAATGTACACTGTTTTTAAGACTAATGAACTAGTAGATGATTCATTTCTCTATCGGCTGTTAAAAACAGATAGAATGATATATCAATATCAAAGTAATATGTCTGGCTCTATTGCAAGGAGAGGCGGTTTGAGGTGGAATGTTTTTGAAACTTTGGATATTAAAATTCCATCGAAAAATGAACAAGTTGCAATTTCTAATTTTTTTGATACCATAGATAAGGAATTATCATATTATGAGAAATTTTTAGATAATTTGAAATTGCAAAAGAAAGGCTTAATGCAAAAATTATTAACTGGTCAGATCAGAGTGGCCGTAAACCCATAAGCCATGAGTACACCGTCATTTTTAGAGGACCACATTTCCCAAATTCCGGCAATTCAGTTATTGATCAATTTGGGCTATCAATATGTAACTCCATCCCAGGCCTTGGAATGGCGGGGAGACAGGACTTCACAGGTGTTATTTGAAGAAGTCTTAAGAAACCAGCTAAAGAAAATCAATACAATTTACAGAAAGGGCAAAGCCTATGAATTTTCGGATGCCAATATCAACTCAGCTATTCTTGCCATCAAGGACCTTCCCATACAGGATGGTTTTCTCAATGCCAATGCCGCTCTATATGATCTTTTGACCCTTGGCAAAGCCTTCGAACAAAGTATTGATGGAGATAAGAAAAGCCATACCCTCCAATATATCGACTGGAAAAATCCGGAAAATAATATCTACCATGTAACAGAAGAATTCAGCGTATTAAGGACCGCAAGAACCGATACCTTCAGGCCGGATGTATTACTTTTTGTGAATGGCATTCCAACAGTGATCATCGAATGTAAAAGCCCTAGCCTTGGAGGGACCAAGGAACCTGTTGAGTTGGCCATTGAGCAACACATTCGGAATTTCAGTAAAGAAGGCATCAGGTCATTGTATGTCTATTCCAATTTGTTGTTAAGCCTGGCTTCTAATGACGGAAGTTATGCTACCACTGGCACCAGTAAAGAATATTGGTCAAAATGGAAGGAACAATTTATTAACAGGGAAGCAGAAACGTCCTATTGGCACCACTTAAAGCAGCTGAAAAATAAGCCCCTGGAAGATGATCAGAAAACTACATTGTTTTCTGAAAGAAAAAATGGGAAAGGATTCAGTTATGCCCGTTGGTACTTTGATGGGCTGGAACTGGAAGAAAGACCCATCACCAAACAGGATGAATTATTGTATAGCTTATGCCGACCAGATAGGCTGTTAGATATTATTCGGAATTTCACTCTGTATGATGACGGGATCAAGAAGGTAGCCCGTTATCAACAATATTTTGCAGTAAAAGAAACAATAAAGAGGGTAACCCGCTTTGACAATACCGGTAAAAGAAAAGGCGGAGTTATCTGGCACACCCAGGGAAGCGGAAAGTCTCTGACCATGGTCATGCTTGCTCAAATGCTGGCCTCCAATGAGGAGATCTCCAATCCGAAAATACTGCTCGTTACGGATCGTATTGATCTGGATGAACAAATTTCCGATACTTTTAAAAAGTGCCAAAAAGATGTGGTTAAGGCCAATACCGGCACACACCTTTCAGAATTATTAAATGATAGTGGGGATAAAATCATAACTACCATCATCAACAAGTTTGAGGCAGCAGTCAGGCAATGTAAAAAGCCATTCACTTCTCCTGATATCTTTGTAATGATCGATGAAGGCCACCGGACGCAATACGGATCTTTTAATGTCAATATGGAGCTCGTCTTCCCCAATGCCTGCTTTATAGCTTTTACCGGTACTCCTTTGATGAAAAAGGAGAAAAATACAGCCAGGAAGTTTGGGGGCTATATTGGCAAAGCCTACACAGTCAAAGACGCAGTGGCCGATGGTGCGGTAGTGCCCTTGCTATATGAAGGCAGGCACAACCTGATCACATTGAATGAGGATCCTATCAACCGCTTTTTCGATAAAGTGGCAGAACCATTAACTAAATATGGTAAAATAGCCCTTAAGAAAAAGTTCAACACAATTAACGAACTGAATAAAGCGGACCAGGTCATTTATGCCAGGGCCTGGGATATCAGTGAACATTATACCGACTTCTTTCAGACGCACAATGATAAATACAAGCCAAAGGCACAGCTGGTGGCACCTACCATCAAAACGGCACTGTTGTATAAAGAGTACCTGGATGATATAGGTATGGTCAATTCTGAGGTTGTAGTAACGCAATCAGACCAAAGAGAGGGGACAGAAGACGGTTTTTACAATGTCAATGAAGACAAAGCCCGTGAGGATAATTATTTCCAGGCGATGATCGATAAATACGGAGATATTAAGAAATACGAGAAAAGTATTATCAACCAATTTAAAAAACGGGATGTTCCGGAAATACTGATCGTGGTAGCAAAGTTGTTAACGGGGTTTGATGCCCCAAACAACACTGTTTTGTATTTGTGCCGTTCATTGAAAGAGCACACCCTTTTACAAGCCATTGCAAGAGTGAACAGGGTTTATCCGGGGAAAGATTATGGTTACATAATTGACTATTACGGAAACCTGGAAAACTTGGACACGGCCCTCAGTACCTACACCGGCCTGGAAGATTTTGAACCTGAAGACCTGGAAGGTACCTGGACAAACCTCAATGAGGAGATCAAGAAACTGCCCCAGGCTCATGCAGAATTATGGGATATATTCAAGACATTAAAGGATAAAAACCTTGAACCTGCTGCCTACGAGGAATTACTGGCAGCAGAGGATATTCGGAATAGATTTTATGAGAAATTGAGTGCCTTTGCCCGTTTACTGAAAATGGCCCTTTCTTCTGTAGATTTTGCGAGAAATACCGATGAGAAAAAGATCAAGTCATACAAGGACGACGCCAAGTTTTTCCTAAAACTCCGGGTAGATGTTACCAGGAGGTATAATGATGATATTGCCTATAAAGAATTTGAACCTCAAATTCAGAAACTGATCAACAAGCATATTTCCACCGAAGGAGAGATCCTTAAGATCACAGAACTGGTTGACATATTTGACAAGGAGGAAAGGGATGCAGAGGTGGAAAAGATCGTGGGTAAAGCAGCCCAGGCGGACCACATCGCCAGCCGAACGATCAAGGCGATCAATGTAAAGATGCAGGAAGACCCGGTGTATTTCAAGAAACTGGCCGAGCTGATCAAAGAAACCATTGCTGCTTACCATCAAAAGCGTATTGAGGAAGCTGAGTATTTAAAAAAGGCCAAAGAATTTGAAGAGAAATTCTTCCACGGGCGTTCAGATGATGCCCCGGAAGCACTGGCAAACAATGAGGTTGCTTTGGCGTTTTACAATTTCAGCAAGTCCATTTTTGAAGATGTTGAATTACTGAAAACACCATTTCATATTGAAGTCAGCATGGCCATTGATAAAGTGGTTAATGAACATATCTACCTGAACGGGCAAAAGATCATTGAATGGCACCAAAATGAGGATATAACCGGTAAGATCAATATTGAATTGGGAGATGCTCTATATGAATTGTTACAAAAGTTTGGGCTGGATACCAATTGGGACCAGATTGACAACTTGATCGAGGAGTGTATGAAAGTAGCAAAATTGAAATACCAATAAGCGTGACAAAAGACCAAATACAATACGGAACATCTACCATCGAATACACCCTTGAGTTTGCTGACCGCAAAACTCTGGGTATTCGTGTGCATCCGGATAAAACCGTACAGGTCATCGCTCCCCTGGACAGCCAAATGGATCAGGTAAAGGAGAAAGTAAAAAAGAAAGCTCCTTGGATACTCAAACAACAGGATTTCTTTCTTTCCTTCCATCCCATCACTCCACCCCGTAATTTCGTCAGTGGAGAAACCCATCTTTACCTGGGTAGGCAATACCGGCTCAAGCTAATTGAGTCCGATAAAGAATTTGTTAAACTCAATGCCGGAAAGATCGAGGTGTTTGTCCAGTCCAAAGCCGACAAATCTAAAATAGAAAAGCTCCTTAAAAACTGGTACAAACAAAAGGCGGAAATTCACTTCAACCAATTGTTTGAAACTAATGTCCCTATTGCCAAAAAATTCTATTCCGGAACTCCCACCCTCAAATACAGGTGGATGAAAAAACGCTGGGGCAGCTGTGATCAAAACGGTCAGATACTCCTCAACCTTGAGCTCATCAAAGCCTCTAAGAAAAGCATCGAATATGTCATTATTCATGAGTTATGCCACCTGGTTCATTTAAACCACAGTAGAGCGTTCTACCAAATCCTGGAGGAGATCTATCCTGACTGGCGGAGGACTAAAGATGCGTTAGAGCGGTTGATGGTGTGACTCTACTTTGAATGTTTTTTAAAGGAATCCTTGATGATTTTTCATTTGTTTTCTAAGTTTAGTTTTAGGGTTAATATGAAATTATTTGCTCCAACATTTCCAAACCCCTCAGAGGAATATGAAATCGTTCCATCATGAGCTTCAATAATCCGTTTAGCTATCCAAAGTCCGATTCCTATTCCTTGTTTCACATATTTATCTGCATTTGTTCCTCTTTTAAATTGATGAAAAACTTGTTCCCTTTCTTCGCGAGGAATGAAATACCCATAGGAAGAGCATTTTATTTCTAATTGATCATTATTAAGATTAAAATAAACTCTTATAGCTGAATCCCGATGAGAATATTTTATTCCATTATCTAATAAAACCAAGGGAATAAAATGTATTGATTCATGAAAATAGGCATCAGGCACTTTTGATTCAGAATACCAATTTATTGAAATACCTTTCTTATCTGCTTTTGAACGAAATAGTCTTGAGACTCTTTCGAATAATTGGAAAAGGTTCATTTTTCTTTTAAGACCATAATTTATTTTCCCAGGATTAACTAAAACATCAATCATGCCAAGTTGCGAATTTGCTAAATCTAAGGCATCGTATGTATCAATTAGTTCCTTTTCACAATTCAAAAGCTTCTCTTCAAAGGAAGTCCCTTCTTTTAAGTCAATTAATTTTTCAACCTGACTAAGGATAATTCCAAAGGTTGTTTTTATATCATGAAGAATAGACATTCTCGGGCCCAAATCAGAAGCAGATGATTGTAAGAAGGATTCTAGAGCTTCAACCTTTTCCAATTCTTTTTCAATTTCCAATTTTGTCACTCTGTGCCCCCTTCGATAAACATTTATGGCGTTCACATGATTTTTTTTATCGTCAAGAATTAAACCATTTAATAAAAATTTATCCCCATCATTGCATACAAATAAAAAATTGTTGAACGATTTCGAGCAGGTGTATTCTCCTGAACAATTAGATTTTCGTATAAAATCAAGACAATCCTTTTTTTTGCAATTTTTCATGCAGGTTTTGTTTTGAGAAAGATTTGTCACACCAACAAATTCCTGGTTATGAATAAAAGGATAATTCAATATTTTATGAAGAAGAAATTTATTCAAGTTCAGTGAAGTTTTTTTGAATGGTTTTTGAAATGGTTTTTACTTTATGTTTCAGAGATTCATTAGAAGTAAATGATAATATATTATTCCAATCTATGTTTCTTTTATTAATTACTGATGTTAAAAATTTATGTTCAAAAATTCTTATGTCCTTTTTGGGTATGTTAAACTCTCGGAGTGTTTCATAAAGGATTTCAAGGTATCTATTAGGATTAAATTTTTCAATTATTACATTGTCAACGACTTCTTTCATTTTTAGAAATTGAGAAGGTTTGGCAATCGTTTCATCGGCAAGTTGCCAAAACTTTTGCTTTGTTAGATCATAACTATGAGCAGAATAAGCAATTATGATTTGTGCAGGATTACTTAATTTTAGGCTTTCTAAAACGCCAAATCCATCATCATCAGATAAGTGATTTGCTACGCCTAAAATGTCCAATACTATAATGTCATAAAATCCTGATTCCAATTTTGAAAAATCCTCAACTTTATCCCATTTTTCTACATTGTATCCATTTTGTTTAAAAAGGGACATTGGAAAAATATCTTCATCATCTATAATGACAATTCTAAGCCTTCTCTTTAACTCATCAAACCCATATTTTTTTGTAACTTTTGAAAATCTTTTTGATTTATTCACCCATAGAAAATTATATGAATTGCCACTTAACATACTCGATACTTTAACTGCAATATAATTAACAACTGCTCCAATAAACATAGCCACTAAGGTGTAACTAAGCCCTGTCCAGAAGTCTCCTTCATTAATCATAACTAGTAATTATTTTTTATTGTAAATCAAGTACAATTTCTTTATTGTAGCCGGATAATTCTTAAGTGAAAATTCATGCCTGATATAAAATTTATTCTAATTATTGGAGTTATTTTTAATAAAAAAATCTGTAGTCCATATCTCCTCACAAATTCTTTGAACTAATGAAGTTCTTTCAATAATATCATTTTTCTTAAAGTCAGGGTGTGGTTTAAAGCCCAAAGCTTTAATTTGCGGAGATGTTAAAAAATTTGGATTCTTTTCATAAAACTTAGTATGTAAGGTTTGAGCGAATGTGTTCTCTTTTAAGTAGTGCTCAAGTTTATCCTTATACTGACCACTATTGAATGACTGGTTTGTCCCGTGAGGGAGTAGAATTAGGGCTCCGATTGAATTTCTCCAACTTTGAAAATCATTTATTTGCTCAAATTCATCTTTGTGTTCTTCAAATTTATTAGCCCAGATATGTTCTATTTCAAATTGCCTGCCATTTGGATGGTGATATGTAACATAGTTGGTATCCTTTCCTATTGAATTGTCCAAGTAACTTGATATCCTTGATAATAAGTGTTTGATAAATTTCCTGTTCATACCATGTAACCTGAAATCTGAAATCGCTTCCCAACCTTGTTGGATTTCATTGATCTCATTTGTTAAATTGATTTGCAAGTCATTCAAGTCATTATCACGAATGAGTTTTATAATATTGAACATCGTATATTTGATGGCCGTCTGGCCAAATTTTTTGTAGTTTATGCTTCTTCTGACGGTAAAGGTTTCAATAAACCGTGCAACTGCATCAATCTTCTCCTGAACTACAGAATCTTTCTCTCCATAGTTTATAGCTGCCAAGAGTAAAGGTTCTTGAAGTGAGTCTGCAATTCCCCACTGGCTTATATAATGTAGATGTGGTATTTCATTTGAAAACTCTTGGCTACCATGCCAAATTTTGAGATACCATTTAACATAAAAAGGAAATTTATTTTTAAAGAAGTCGTAAAATTCTTCAGGGCTATTTAAATTAAATAACCCTTGATGATTTTCCTTAAACCAATTGTGGAATCGAGATCCAATCAATTCAAAATCTTGGTTTTCGGAGCCAACCTTTCCTGGGCGAATACTTACCGCATATTTACCTCTAAACCAGGCATGGAAAAAACTTTGATCTGCATTTTTAGAAAAATCGTGCAATTTTATCATTTGGGCCTTCCAAATATCATTTATCTCGTTTCTTTTTTTACGGTCTGTAATTCTTGAAAGTACATAGCCCTTTAACATTTCAGTAGGAGTGAGATTCAGTCCTCTGTCATTCATCGTCTCAAAAATGGTGTAAGCATTTTCATCCGAATAGGCAGTGATTTCAACAATCACAACATTTTCGATAAACCAATCAATAAAGAATGGTAAGATATTATCGTCAATTTCTTCGGGAAATGAATCGTGGATGTCTTGATAACGATCAACCATATTAATGACCGTTTCATCATCCTCCTCATTTGGAGAATAAAAACCATTTTCGAATAAGGACTTCAAGCAGTCTTCCCGGTTTTTATCAGTCATATTAAAAGATTTAACACGGTGTTTTACTGAAAAAATTAATTCTGAAATTGGAATTCGTTGCTCTTCTGAAAAGTTCTTTTGTTGGTGGTTTAGAAAAATTAACAAAAGGGTGATGGAGGTAATTCTTTGTTGTCCATCAATAATTGATTTTTTTGCCGTCTCTGGATTTACACTGAACACCACAGGTCCTATATAATAGTTTTGGTAATTGGCAACTTCTTCCGGTTTATCGCCTTTTTTATAGGATTTAAGAAAAGTGTTAGTAAGGTCCTCTATCAAAGTTTTGATATGTTTTTCTTCCCAGCGATATTCTCTTTGAAAATAATCTATATAAAACTTTTGACCTTTTAAAAGTTTATTAATACTTGTGTCAGTTGCTTCTATTTTGTTTTTTAATTGTTGGTTCATTTGTTGGTCCATTTAAGTAATTTTTAGGTTACAAGGAAGAATGAATTACACTAAAAAATGAATTGGACAATTTAACAAAAAAAATACATTTTGCGAAACTTCGATGAGATTTATATTGAGAAAAATAATATGTAATAAAAAACTCCAAGCCGTAATCGAGCTGGAGTTTTAGCTTAATAAAAGATTTGAATTACAACAAACTTTTACTCAAAGATTTTTTCGGAACTTATTCCTCCGATTCCACGATTAAAAACTCCTCCTTTTATAGGAGCTAATTCTGAATAGGTAAACGCCAGCATTTTCACAAGAATCTCAGCTTCGTTAACTTCCAAAGCCTTGGCCGCTTTCTTAAGATAATTTGCCAGGTTTTTAGCATTCTCCTCTGGCAAATCCAAAAAATCAAAGAAATCTTCCAAATCAGTGATCTTAGCTTCTGGAGGGTTTGAGTCTTCCTTTTCCCTTAAGAATTTTCTTCCGTTAACACCAAAATATTCATGCAACTGATCCGCAAAAACCTCCTCAATAATATCCACATCCCCTTCCGTTAACATCGGTTCACGAAAGCCATTATCATCAACATTATTTCGCCTGTTAACGATCAAATTTTCGCAATAATCACTTAAGGAAATCCCCAGTTCATTGGCTTTTTCCAGGAGTTCATTTTTTATCTCAGGTTCAGTCCTGAAGCCTATGGTAACTTTAGCCATTTTGAATTGTTTTTGTTTACGAATGAAAACACAAATAAACATAATGCGTTAACACAAAGCTATAGAGGGCGAAAAGTCGCCCCGTGACGATTTTTCGTCCTGTTAACGAAGGTTAACACTTATAAACGGTGGTTTCTATAAATAATGGAGTGCAACCGTTTAGCCATTGGTAAGGGTGTTTATCACATCCTCCCAGTACGCTACCCACTGCTCATTATTCTTAATAGCATGGGCTGTTCTCTTAAGCACTTTACCAGTTGCCTGCTGTTGTTTGATGGCTTTTTGCTGCTGTCCTCCCAGGCGCTTCTTATAGCGTTTTAAGCGTTGTTTTGCTTGACGTAAATCAACGGTTTCAAAGGAGTTTTTAGCATCCTTTTTCGTGGTTTCGTGGTTCGTGGTTCGTGGGCTATAAAGGTCACTCGAAATATTGGACTTGTTTTGCATCTGGAAGCCGATCTGGCGGTGCTGAGTGAACCTTTCGATCCCTGGTTGTTTGGTGTCCAGGACTATGACATTATTGCCGTCTTCGTTTGTATTCAATTGTAACTGGATGGTAACATGTTGCATCGTTTCTGTTAGATCATACAAAACACCAGGTTGAACGGGTAGGGGAGCGGGTGGCGTTGCGTCTGCAAATGATTTGACTTTGTTGTGTAGTAAATAATTGGTTCTTTCCTGGATGGAAGACCACCATTCCCTTAAGGCAGACGGACGGAAATCGTAAGCCTCAATCTGTACTTTTTCCTCGATACCGGCACCTTTCCTGTAAATCCTGTTTAAGATCACAGACACAGAAAACAGAAACAAACAAACGACTGTAAACCATCCTAAACCACCGCCGTAATTGTTAACCAGGTTGTTACGGTCTGTTTCAGCCTGTTTATTACTGTTAACAACCCTTGTAACAGCTTTTAGGTGGTTGTTTTTTGCTTGTGACAGGGCTGTTTGAGTGTTGGTGTTCAGTGCCATCAATTGATTGGCTTTGTTCATTTCCAGGATAGCTAAGGTATCGGCCTTGGCTGCTTCCAGGTCAGCGATGTTTTGACGAACATTATCTTTTCGTGTGGCATAACTTCGATTGGTTCGGGCTTCTTTGTTTTCATAGCCGACAATAGCCCTTTCCTGGGAATCAATTTTTTTGTCAAAGGAAACGGTTGTTACATCGATTTTGCTCTTAAAGGTCTTTTCGATCAGTAAACTATCCTGTTTGAATGATGTCCCGAAACCGGTCTGCTCCACCTGGTAGATGCTATCTGCCAGGTGATTGGTTTGGCTCTCCGCTTCAGGTGTGAAATTCTCTACAATCACTTTACTGTTTTTGAAAGACAGGATTCCCGAAGTAGCCATTAAGGCAATCGACAAAAGCCAAACAAATATTGAAATGGGTAAATGCAGCCCTTTCCATCGGGCGTGAAGGATGGAATCAATTGCTTTTGGAAAAGTTTGCCTTAAGCCCACTTCAATGGTAGCGGTTCCGATGATGGCCACAGCTGCGGAAATCAGGTGTTCCCATGCGCCTAAATTCAGAGGGCTAAGCGCTTGTTTACAACCGGTGTAAATGATCCCCAATTCCGTTAAGCCACTAACGACTTGTGCGAAGATCCCCGCCCAGATAATTTTTCCGGAAAGAGGGGCGTAGGTATCAAAAAAATCTTTGTTACTCGGCAATGATGTTAAAATTTTCATACATTAGAGTGTTTAACTTATGTTAGATAATGCCTCGTTTGGGTTGCTTACCGGCTCCAGGCGGGGCATTTTTATTTTCTGCGTAAAATGTTCTGTACGTTCTCCAATCTTGTTTTTCCAGATAATCAGCAAGATCCAGGCCATTATGACGGTCCGCTTTCGATGCGTTCCTTTCAAGGAGGTCAGAAACGGTAAAGGTGGTTTTGGGTATCCAGTCTTCTAATTTTACTGCTTTTTCACTCCATAACTTATAAGCACTGCCATCTTTAGATAAATCAGGAAATAAAAAAACGTCTCTGCCGTAAAGTGCTTTGCATTTTTCGTAATTCAAACTGCTGAGGTTGTAAACGGCCAGCCATAAGAAGTTTTCAGGGCGGTCCGGCATTCCGAAATAAAGGGTTCCATAAATAGCGGTTTTTGGTGCTTCAACCAGCCCAATGGGATTTTCAGGAAAAAGACTTAACAGGTGCTCACCGAATAAACAGGAAACCTTTTTGTCCTGGTTCTGATATTTATTCAACCAGCCCGGAGCATTTTGCTTTGTTTTTCTGTAATGGTTTAGGATAATGGAATGCAAAAAACTTGTTTTTAAAGTGTGGTTTTCGTTGTCAAACTGCTTAACCTGAATTGCTCTGATTTTGCCCTTTTTATCAATGAATGGGTAGGTAGTTGAGCCAGACATATATCCTTGATTTACTGTACCCAGGAAGTATAAGGCAATCACTTTTTCAACTTCTGTGGATTCAATAGGGAAGGGGATTCTCTTAAGAAGATTTTGTATAAATACGTTTTGCTGGTATCGTTCTGGTTCCAGAGTTTTCAGGAGAATGTTTTCAGGAATGAATACTGGAGGTGGCGGTGTTTTTGGGGAATTCGTGTTCACCTTATTGGACTTATAGTCTGTATTTTCGTCTGACAACTGTAAATAATCATCGGCATAAGGGGTAAGAAAATAACCGCAATTGGATTCCCGGTCGCATCTTCCGTATTTTCCAGGCAGGTATTCTTTGGTTTTCGTATTAACGAACTTAACATAGCGCCTTTTCCCACATTGAGGGCAAATGTGTTTTTTACTGCTTTTTTCTAACTTGAAACGATAATTTTTCATTTTAAAAAACCTTAAGTGGCACATGGCACAAGTGGCATTAGCGGCACAATTAGGTTGCTTTTATGCCACTTGTGCCGCTTGTGCCATGTGCCAGGCACTAATATTTTTTTTTATATTCTCCCCTTTTAGGGTTACTAAACAAATCTTCCTGGGCGGCGAATCTTTTAAAAGTCCGTTCTGGGATTCCAATGTTTTCCGCAATTTTGACCCCCTCTTGGGTAGTAAAAGTTTCCGGTAATTCTTCATATAGATTCTTTTTGTCCATAGGTAATTTTTCCAACGGAGTTGCTTTACCCACTATAGAATGTACCTTGAGAGCCGTCTTTTTGAAATATTCAATAAGTTTTAAAGCTCCTTTTGTGGCATCTACACCAATTTCTGTTTGTTTGGTTTCTCCACAGGCTAAACTCAACATTTGAAGGATTAGAGCCAGCCTCAAAGAATATTGTTCCAGTTTAGCATATATCCCAACCAGAATGTCGTCATTGGATTCATTGCATAAATCAGTTATTTTTCGTTGCCAGGCCCGAAGGATATCTTTGGCTTCCGGTGAGAATTTTATTATTGTCGGGGTAGGGGTGAGGTTTTCGTTTTGATTTAAATGAATGTCAAGTATGTTGGTAATGATTGTTTTCCAGGTTTCTTCCACTTCCAGTTCTAATTGTGTTTCACTCCAATAGTTCTTTTTCAGATCATCGGGGATTACGAACAGAATTCTGTCCATGAAACCGTTTTCTGTTCTGTCCTTTGCTAATTCTTTGAGTACGGCAGGTTGAATGGTTCCTATCACAGAAATAAACGGTAGGGAAATAAATATTGGTTCACTGGTTTTTCTATTAATTCGGATCGGTTTTCCACTCCATACACTTAACCAGAATTGTTCTTCGCTGCCGCTGTTATATCGGTTAAAATTTTTAAACCAACTAGCCAATTCATCTGCATAAACTCCAATACCATTTTTATTAAATTTATGCACTTCTATCAAAGCTTCTGGTGTAAAATCAGTTACCAGGAGTTGTTCCCAGATCGGCAAGATCGGGTCATCAATTTGTTGATTATCTCTGTCTTTTTTTGATAATTTTATATTGGTGTCGTATTCCTGTTTTTCAATCCTATACTTTTCAAAATTCTTTTCATCCCGATCTTCAAGAGGTTTTAGGAAAAAGCTTAATGGATGGCTTTTGTTGGTTCCTCTACGGCCTACAATTGAGATATACAGAGAAACGTTCTGTTGGTATCCCTTCAATACCTCAACTTTACAGGAATTGCCTATGGCTACCGATGCAGCATATAACATGGAAGCTCCTACAAAATCAATAGGAAAGTTTAGGCTATCATTTGTAGCTTTAATTATTTTTTGTAGAGCAGTTGGAAATATTTCAGCGGGAAACGAGTTTTCCTCTTTTTCTGTAGACTTACTTCCTTTTAGGCTCTCGAGATGATGGATTATTAATTCAGGAGTGATTGGTATAGGTTTCAATTTACTGACTGCCATATTCAAGAATTTGTTTACTGATTTTCGTATTGAATTTTTCTTTTTGATACGCTCTGATTTTCAAATTAGGGCTGAACCGGAGGGTTCAACCCTAAAAAAATATGAAAATCAGTGTCTAAGCTTAATCTTGTGTTAAAGGAACTTGTTGATTCCTCAAAACAACTTCCTTTTGAATAAGGGAAAGCAATATCCTTGCTTCCACCACTTTTGCTAAAAGTTTCAACGGCATACAAGGTTCTCTTTTCTTTTGGTCGTTGATTCTCCGAATAACCACATGACACTCCTGGTATGTTTTTGCTAATTCCTGTAATGACTCCTTTGATATGGTGTTCTTACTTTTCATTGTCACTCAATTTGGGAGTGATAGAATTGAGAACCTGCAACAACCTAGCCTTCTGCAATAGACGAGAAACAATTTGAGAATATGCCAACTTTTCACCGGTTCCCCCCAGGACATCCCAATCATGGCCGATCAAAAGTTCGTCAAGTGTATCGGAAATGGCTTCCGACTCTTCAAAAAAAATTTGGAGGTATTCAGTGCATTTTACGTTCTTTAAAATTGGAATGATTAGTTCTGCCTGGCTGTCAGTAAGCTGAAAAGAAGTGAGATTGTCTTCTTGCTTGAATTTTATTACCTTTGTGTTCATAGTATAACGCTATTAAATAGTGAAAAAATAAGCGTTCACGAAGGCGAATTCGTGGACGCTTTTATTTTACTCCTGATTCATTTGCTTTTCTTTGGAAGGCAAAGGCTGTAATAGATCATCCAGGTCTTCCTTCAATTCATCGAACTTAGCAAATAGTTTTCCTCTCATCCGGTAAAGCCGTATTTGTTCGTCTTTGTGCATTCGTATTACCGTACGGGTACTTACATCCAAGAGTTGTGCAATGTTTTTGAGGCCGATCATTAAAGGCCTTTCAATGTGTTTAGTCATGTTTTGCATAGTAGCATTATTTTAATTTACAATTAATGAATGAATATTCACGCTCATTTGACACACCTAGCCACAGTCCGTCAGGACAAAGGTATAAATAAATGAGTGAGTATTCACTCATTTTGAATAAATTTTTTTACCGCCTATCTAAAATAAATTCTAAATGGTTAGATAAAACGCTCAGATACAATTGTTTATGATTTTTATCAGGAGGCATCACTGAAAGTGATTTTCCTATAGTTTTTAACTCAGAAGAGCGTTCAGTAAAATAATTTTTGAGTAATGAGTCATCTATTTTCTTTCTCGATCCGAAATAATCATCCAAGAAAAAACTAAAATTTTTCACTCCATTTTTAATGGTCCAATGGTATAAAGTGCCGCTAAATTCATCGTCCTCATTAAAGTTATGAGCAAATAATAAGTAAACGGTTACAAGGCTGTATGTTTCGATTAAGCGTTTTAGAGATTCAGACAAATGGTTTTCAACTTTTCCGATATTTCCTTCCAGGGTGAAAAAGTTCAAAGGTTTTATTTCTATTCCTTCCCTTTTAATGGATTTTGCTTCTAAGTTGAATAAATACTGGATTTGCTTTTTAAGACTTTCAGAAAAATTTTGTCTATAAAACCTCGCTCGTTCGGCCAATCCGCTTACCGAATAATTTTCCGGATCTTGAGCATCCTCAAATCTTATTATATTTTCATAGAATTCAATTGATTCCTTGACCATCTGAGCCTCTCCACGATAAGATCCGGAGTAATCTCCTTTTTGAAATTTTTCGAAGTCTTCTTTCCTCCAGTAAAGGGTGTGGTCATTAAGCAAAACATCGGGAATCTTAGTGTTTTGCCTCTTGAAAGTAATCCTTAAATACACAGGGTAAAACCCGCCTTTCTTTGGAGTAAGGGTTTCGTTTAAGAAGAGTGAAAAACTAATTTTTTTTTGCTTTGAGGCCATGGTTGAATTTTTAGATCGGTGTGATTGACGCTTTTTCCCACCTAATTTTTTCTATCACGTCATCCTGGATCTTTCGTGACATATGGATGTATTGCATTGTTGTTTCAATCTTTGTATGTCCCATATAAATCTGCAATAATGAAACTGGGACTCTTACCGCCATATTTGTTCCAAAAGAATGGCGTCCAACATGACAGGTCAGGTGTTTATTCAATCCAGCTTTATGGGCTACAACTTTGATATTCTCATTAATCATCGTATTTGTTAATCCATCAAAAAATGCTTTTCCTGGAACATGATACTTTTTCATACACCTTTTTACAATGCGCTGAGCTCGACTTTCTGATTCTCCAGAAAAGTGAAACAAGGCATAAAGCGGTAAATTGATTTCCTTTTTCTTTCTACGCTGGTTCTTTACCATTAAAGCACTATAATGAAAGCCCTTCCTTGTTTCAGTTAAATGGTATTTGGGACACATGGCCACAGCATCACTGAACCTGAGGCCAGTATAACACATGAGCAGAAAAATATCTCTGGCCTTTGTCTCCTCCAATGTCAATTGATTTAAATCCATTTGTTCCAACAACTCAATCTCTTCAAGGCGTAAAAAATCTTTTGGCTTTGCGTTACCTCTATCGTAATTAAAATTGTCATAGGGGTTTAGGCCTGGATTCAAATAACCTTTATTGATGGCTAAATTGATGTAGGTTTTAACATGTCGGTGATATTTATCAATTGTTGTTAACCCTTTTTCTTCGCCAAGTAAATATTGGTGAAAACCATCCACCAGATTATAATTGAGTTCTGAAAAGGGAATCCTTCCAACCGAAAGCCTTAAATGGTTGAGTGTGTTTCGCTGTGTTTGTCGGGTTGTTTCTCCAATTTCTTTCCGATTCTCCACCGTCATTTCATAGAACTCACAAAAGGAAAGCCTTTTTCCTCCCGTAACACGGAATTTTTCGTCAAACTCCTTTAAGCTGACATGCTCACCATACTTTTCATTTATGAGATCGACCTGATATTTAATAAGTTCAGAAAGCCTTTTGCTCAAAAGCGAATTGTAGGCCGTGGCGTTGGGATGATTTTTAATCAAGGTGTGACGAGCATCCCATTGTTTGGGTTCTACTACGACGTTGGTAGGGTAGTATTTATGTTTGCCTCCCTGGTATGCGCATACCCAGACAGGCCCCGTACCATCTTTGCGCAGCTTTTTTTTACGTTTTGAACTGTGAATCAGGTTAAACCGTATTGGTTTCATCTATCAATGATTTTAATGGTTAAAAAATCAATTGACAGACTGTGGCTAAAGTGCAATAACAAGTGCAAACCCGATTTGGCATTAATTGACCCTATTTGTCCACGTTTGGTCAGGTCTAAAATGCAAATAGCCCTAATCGGAATTAGAGCTATTTGGAATTCGTTGTACCCATTTGGCATAAAATGCCGTGGGAAATTTAAGCGGTCCGGACGGGACTCGAACCCGCGACCCCCTGCGTGACAGGCAGGTATTCTAACCAGCTGAACTACCGAACCAAAATACTTTGGCAGAATTTAATTTTAGTTTAAGGTTTTGGTTTTCAGCGACCCTCCCGAGTCCTCGGGACAGGTATTCTAACCAGCTGAACTACCGAACCAGTATGCCTTATTTTCTAAGGCGAGGCAAATGTAAAACGGTTTTTCAAATATTGCAACATTTGAATGAAAAAAAATGAAAAAATCTTTTTTTTCATTCCCCCAATAACTCAGAAAGGGCGTATTCCGGCAACAATTCATGATTTCCTTCAAAGATCATCAGTTCGACGTTTTTGTACTTCTTTTTGAGGTACAATTTTCGGTCTCCGATACTGCCAAAATCGCCTAAAGGCATCCGGTGTTCCAGCAGGAATAATTTCTCCTTGTCGGAAACAAAAAATACTTCTTCGGCCTTTAGGTCAGTGAGTAGTTTATTGTAAAAATTGATGGAGTGGGTAATGGGCACACTGCCCTGGATTCCGTCATAAATTCCTGTATGGATCATCACCTCTGTTTTCTTTAGCTTTCTCGGCGAGGCTTTCCAGTATAAGGGAGATCTTTCTCTCAATTCCCGGGAATTTGGAACACCTTCGCTACACGAACATTGCAGGATATCGTTGGCATATTTGTTCTTCCTGATCTTGCTCTCTTCATACCAGGCCTCAAGGTCGCTAACGGGGACCCAGGCAGAAAATTTATCGATTTTATGTTTTGTTTTTAAAAGCAAACAGATGGAAGCATAACCGCCACCGCTGGTTCCGGTCAAATAAATGGCGGAAGGTTTTGTTTTGGCATTTTCAATGGCATAAGAGATGGATTCATCGATGTCGCTGATCACTAACTCACTGCAACAGGCCTCCGTATGATTGTTGGCCCCTCTAAAATCGGGATGAATGTAATTGAGGTTTTTTTCTACGCATAATTTGGCTAAAGGATCTTCCTGGGTATAATCGCCGCTCCAGGTATGCAGGCTTATGATCAAAGGCTGGGGACTCGATGAATCGGAAGCATAGAAATAAGCTTTTTGAAGGTTCCCATCTTTTTTTGAAGGGATGGTCACCAGGGTGAAAATATCGGGCCAGTTGTGGTCAGAAATATCATCAAACGTTGGAAAGGTTATGTTTTCGGATTTTTCTTTAAGATTCCCGACCTGCATAAAGCTCTTAACCTGAACGATGCCCAACAGGCATAAAATAATTATAAATCTTTTTTTCAACACTTTAATATTTAGTTTGTTGGCAGATACCAGTTATTCGGATCAGAAAAATAATCCTGAATGAACGTGCTGTCGGGAGCAGAGAATCTTCTCATGACGGCATTCCCGATAAAAGCCGGGTCGTTGCGCCGTTTCCCTATTCTCAAGATATCAAACCAGCGTTTTCCTTCGAATGCCAGTTCCCGGCCCCGCACCTCCAGGATCAGGTTTTCTAGATTGACCATAATTTCTTCATCACTATCTCCGGTTACCGTAACAGGAGGCAAAGCCACCCGTCCCCGGATTCCCTTCGAGCCGGCAGTGAACAGAGAGTCACTGCCGTTATTGAGCAGGTCCAGGGCCACATTGGTAGCCCCCAGTCTGTTAAATGCTTCTGACAACATCAGATGAACATCTGCCGCCCGGTAAAGTATAACGGGCATATCACTGGTGTAAGGATCTTCCAGTGACCGGGTATATTTTCCGACCTCATTGCCATTTTTGAAGGTTCCGTTGAACCGGTTTGAGCCTGTTAACGCTGTAATTACCCGGGATACGGGAACCAATTGGTTTCCATCGGGGGCGATGGATGAAAAGATCGGCATTAGATCGTTCTCTTGTTTTTCAGCTTTGTCAAAATTCACTTTGGTCATGATTTCATCCGTAGCACTTTCGTCGCCCTTGAAAATATTCTGCCACTTACTGTTTTCCAGATCCTTATCCAGGATGAACCGGCTGTTTCCTCCCGTTGCTATGGATTGTTCCAAAGCGGTCACCGCGTTGTCGTACTGGTCTTCCCATAAATAAATCTCTCCCAGCATCGCATATCCCGAACTGAGGTTAAAAAACCCCGACCCGGTGATCTTATCCGGATCCAGCAGCGGGATAACGTTGGTAATATCCGTTATCAAATGACCGGCGGTCAGTTTTTCTCCTGCTTGCTGATCGATCCATTCCGTATAAGAAATATCAGATCCGTTAGCCTGGAATGATTCCGTGATGTACGGGGTTTCTCCATAGGTTCTCATCAGGTAAAAATATACCCAGGACCTCAATAAGACGGTTTCACCGATCATGTTGTCCAGTTCTTCATCGTAGGTGGTTCCTTTGGCCTGTAATATCCCGAGTTGGGTAAACACATCATTGCAGGAGGCAATGACTCCGTAGGCTTGCCTGTAGACCAGGTACTGATTGTTGGGACTCACGTTGAGTTCATATATATCAACAATGTCCGGACCGGCATTGGCGGTAATAGTCAATTGGTCACCGCGGAGTTCTCCGGCAACCACATAGGCTGTCATTAATGGCTGGAGTTGGGAATACAGTCCATTAACGGCCGCCCGGGAAGAGAGATAATCCTTATAACTGTTTTCTTCCAGCAATAAAGTCTCGGTGTCCGGTGAAAAGAAATCTGAGCAGGAATAGGTGCTCAACACCAGGACGATCATCAGAATTTTGAAAAATGAAATATATCTTTCCATACAATTTATTATAAATAAAGGCCTTACACAAATAGGTTCCCTGGTCCCGTTATAATCCAATTTTCAACCCCACAATGACTGAAGGGCTTACCGGGATCTGCGAATAATCGGTTCCCCGTAAAGCGGGATCAGTTGAATACGAAAACGCCGGATAATATCCCAGATAATGGGTCAGTGTCAAAAGGTTCTGGCCCGTTACATACAGGGTCAGATTTTTGTAAACTTTTGTTGACGGAAGTTGATAAGCCAGGGTGATCTCCTTTAACCTTAAAAAAGATCCGTCTTCGATCCAACGATCGGAGAACGTGGCGTTTCCAACGGGATCATCGTAAACAACCTTCGGTATTTCGGTTTCACTGCCTTGTCCTTTCCAGGTGTAAAAACTGGCGATGCTCTGATTGGCATAACCAGAAAAGGTCTCAGTCTGCATACGGGCGTAGTTGAACAATTTGTTTCCGTAAACAAAATCGAAAAGCACATGCAAGGAAAATGAACCAAACGATCCATTCAGGAAAAAGCCTCCCGTCAGGTCCGGAAAGATATTGCCCAGATCCGTTCGGTCTTTTTCATCGATGATGTGGTCGCCCGTTTTATCTTCAAACCACATATCTCCGGCCTGATAAGCAATCCCCCTGCTGTTGGCCAGACCCGCTTGTTCGGCCTGATCACCTGTGCTGAAAACGCCATTGGTTTTCAACCCATAATAGGCAAATGGGGATGCTCCGTCCGCAAGGATTACGTGTCCGCCGGGAATGTCGATGATAATATCCTGGGGAATGCTCAGTTTTACCTTGGCATAGGTTAAATTGACTCCACCGGTAATTTTTACTTTTGGTCTGTAGAGGAGCCTGCCCGTCAGATTGAGGTCAACTCCTGTTGAAACGAGGGAGCCATTGTTTTCCCAGAGAAAATCATAACCACTGATGGCCGGAACCTGGAGGTATGACAACAAGTCGCTGCTGTTTCTTTGGAAAAAGTTACCGCTGAATTGTAATCTTTCTTCAAAAAATGCACCATCCAGTCCTATGTTAAACTGCCGGAGCAGCTCCCATTTCAGACTGGGATTAGGAATGTATTGTCTGACGATCCCGGAATTGGTGGCATAGGGTTGAGAGAGGTAGGCATACCTGGAATACCTGGAATAAAAGTCATTCCCTGAATAACCCAGGCTTGTCCGCAATTTCAGCATATTGATATTCCTGGCTCCTCTGAGGAATTTTTCTGACGAAATCAGCCATCCCGCATGGATAGAAGGGAAAAAGCCCCAATTGCCGCCAAAAGCTTTAATAGCATCCGCCTCGTTTCCTACATTGGATGATCCGGAAAGGTTGAGCACGAGGCCGGCCATAAACCTGTCTTTGAATCGGTAATCTCCCTGGAGGAACAATTCACTTCTGTTTTCCTTAAGGTCAGAACCATATATGAAAATGTCTTCGAGGGAACTAACGGAAGAGAGGGATTTGAATTCGTCGGTAGGAGTATTAAAAACACTTCCTTCATTGTAATTTATCCCTGAGGTGATCATCCTGATGCCGGCATTGGCTGTCAGAAAATGCCGGAGATCGATATTGGTATTGTATCCCAGGCGTGTTTCACTGACAAAACCGGATATTTTGGTGATCCCTTCTTTCGCATAGTTTTTGATCTCTCCGCCTGCAAAATCGGCAATGCCATAGTCAGGGATGAAGACGTTTTCCTTGTTGTTATTAAAATTCAGGTTGATCAGGCTGGTCAGATCCAGCTGCTCATTAAACTGGTATTTCAAGGCAACGCCGGCAAATAAATTCGACCCGAAACTTCCGGACCCCGTATTATTGACAATGGCTGCGGGGTTGCTGAAGCCATAGGAGTCTGTATCACTGAGTAATGCGATGCGGTTACCCAGGTTGTCGCGAAGATAGGGAGCCAGCATCGGTGGTTTTAACAGGGCAGCAGAAATGGGATTCAGATGAAAATCGGTTCCGGTATTCATCAAAGCGGCATCGTGATAGGTGAAGCCGATATTAGCCACCATCGACAAATGCTTGAGAATTTGCAAACTGGAATTCAACCTGAAATTATAACGCTGAAAGTCGGTATTTTTAACAACGCCCTCCTGGTTCAGATAACCCAGGGAAACGGAAAATTTGGCAACCTCGTCCCCTCCCTGCAAAGTGACATTTACCTTGTTGACGGAAGCTGGGTCCATCACCTCATCCTGCCAGTTGGTATCATTGTCATAATTGTAATAATAATAGTAAGCAGGATTTCCGGATATCCACGGGTTTTGCTGGTTGATCTCCGTAGCGGACAAACCGCTGTTTTGCAACTGGTTCAGGAGGTAGGTTTTATACTGGGTGCCGGATAGCAGGCTTCTGTATTCCGGTTCGAAAGTGATACCGGAGAAAATTGAAAAATCAATTTTTGTACTGACCACTTCGGGTTGGCGGGTATTAATAAGAATCAGGCCCTGATTGCCCTGCAGGCCGTACATAGCCCCTCCCTCGGGATACACTTCTACCCGTTCCACATCATTCACATCAATGGCACTGACAGGATTGTAATAATTGCCGTTTATGATCCGGCTGTCCAGAATAGTCGAATTCACAGGAACACCGTCCAAAACAATGAGGGGCTGTTTGGTAGCGAACAGGGAAGAAATACCTCTGAGATTAAAGGTGCTTCCTTCTCCGGGCATTCCGGAAAGTCTCTGGACATTAAGCCCCGGGATCCTGCCCTGGAGGGCATTGAAGAGGTTCGTCTCTCCGCTAAACCTTAATTCCTCTCCGGTGATAGCGCTGAAACCGCTGTTCTTATAAAGGAGTTTGTCCCCAAAAGGTCCCGGTATGAGTTGATCGACTGATTTTACTTCCTGGGGAAATAAAACGACCTTGAGTTCACCCGGCGCTTTTACCAATATTTCTTTGGTCGAAAATTCGGGATAAGCGAATCGGATCCAGACTTCCTCACCCGGCCATGAAAAACTGAATGCGCCATCTTCGCCGGTAATCAACCGTTCTCCGTTGGGCATGATTTCGATCTGTACTTCCGCAAGCAATTTACTTCCGCTTCCATGATCGGAATACACTTTTCCAAAGATGAATAACTCTTCATTCCGGTCATTGGAAATAATTTCCTGAGCCCGGGTTTGGGCGGAAAGAAGAAGCATTAATGATAGGATAATTAATTTTCTCACAATGGAATTAATTTGTAGGTTCAAATTTCAGATAATCCAGATAGCCTCTTGTATGACTCGCGTTGGAGCCCTGGACAGAAAAGGTGATCCAGTTTCCTGTTTCCCTGGTAATATAGGTGGTGCCGATTTCCCTGCTGTCCCAGTTATAGGTTCCTCCATTAAGACTTACCGCCGTTTCGATTTCTTCATCATTTAAAAATACCTTGAAGTCCATGGCGTCGACCACACGAATCTGGGCGCCCAGGGAAATGAGGTATTTGCCGGGCAAAATATCCGGAAGTTTAAAGCTTATCCTGGCATTGGTGCCGCCGGAGGTAATTATTTTCAGGTAATCATTATTAACAGGCCCGGGGAGTATATCGTATTTGAAATTGGTAAATGTACCGTTCAGGTCGGTGACGAGTATTTCAGTCAGCTGGTCGTAAACAGCCGCATATTCCGTAGCCGTTATAAACCTAATGGAATCGAAATCCGAAACTGATGTAAATTCCCATTCAAATTCCTTCGGTATTCTAATGTTCTCAAATCCATTCAGTTTGTAGGCATAACCATTACTCAACTTTTGAAGCAAAGCATAATTGCCTGGATTGACGTTCAGGGTAAAACCGTTGACCGCGGAAAAAGATCCCGGCAATTCGCTTTCTTCCACCAGTCCGTCAATGATGAAATTACCAAGATTCGAGAGGTAACCGAACTTGAAACTCCCGTTCGAAAAAGTATCCAGAAAGGTATTGCTTAAAAGAAAAAGGGTGAAAATTTCATCCTCTGAACTGATGTCAGCTATTTGGTCAAAAAAATCATTGGATTGTTTCCAAACGGAATCATAAACGGTTTGTCCCTCCTCATTGATCCCGATAGGCGGGCTGTTCTCCTTGTCAAAAAGCAAAGTCGTTCCTTCTGCTAAAATTTCAGCCACGTAGGAGTATTCAGGGTTGTTTTGCAGGAATTCGAATATGCTGGGGCGAATTTCCAGTAAATTATCGATCTCGTGCAAAACGCCGTTCGTAGCCGAGTGATCCGTAGAGAGCAACCGGGCATCATCATTGACAAAATAGCTGCCGGCCATTTGGGCAAAGAAGACTTTTTTCCCACTTAACATTTTCAGGGTTGAGCCATCGTGCATATCAGCCGTAAAAACGACAAAATTTGAAATGTGGTTGGAAGCGTATTGTTTCTTCTGTAGCAGGCTCAGGCCCGAGATGTCCGGTAAGGTGGCGTTGGGAACGGCAAAGACCGTAAAAGCGGTATTCCTTTTTAAAACAGAATCCATGCCTGTTTCTTCCAAAAGGCCGATAAATCCGGAATACTCATTGTTTTCGGTGAGCAATTGCCAGACCGTCTTTGTGGGTATTTCGCCCTGATCAAACCTGGAATCCAACGGATCGGAGCAGCTGCCTACCAGTAATAGTGATGCGAAAAAGAAAAATATATTTCTGAACATGCCTTTATCTTTATTAATTAGGTTCGAATCTTAAATAATCAAGTTGTCCCTGTCCGCTGTTTACCGTAACAAGTCTGATGTCATTTTCCTTGGTTTCCGTCAGGTTTATTTCCGCTACATAGGATTCCTGTACGGCCCACACACCTGTTCCGTTCAGGTTGATCGGCTCTCCGACAGGAACACCATTGATCAGCATCTGTACGGTAGCACGGCCGCCGCCACCTTTGGCCGCGATGTAAAGTTTGTATCTTCCCTTGACGATTTTTATGGGCATTTTAAAGGTCACGTCCCAATCCGGGGCCCCGAAAATCAAGCCATCCCCGTATTGGTTGGGATATTTTTTTGCCCCGGTCAACATAAAACCGTAGTTATCCCATGGAAAATGGATGAACATTGTGGATACCGTTCCAAACATATTGGGAAACCCCTCGAGGGTGGTATAATAATCTCCATCCTGGCCATTGACCCTTAACAGATCCCGGACCACCGGTTGGTCATTGAACTGCCAGATGGTTTCCACCGGTTGCGGGTAAAAAATATCCATGGTGTGATCTATACCATGAAAAACACCGTTTTTAGTCTGGAAATCAGTATTGTTTTCAACGAAAGTAATATACCAGTATTCATCACCAACGCCCTGTGGGTTGATCCTAAAATCCTGATCGACCACAAAATTGATCAGCTGTCCCTGGAAAGTCTGGTAATTACCCGTGCTGAAATCTTTGAGGAAGATGGATTTTTCTGGGATGATATGATTGGCCATGAACTGGTATAGCGAATCCCCAGGATCGGAAGGGTTGTTAATGCCGTTGTTGTAAAGGTTTTTTAATTGATCAAAATCATTTATACCCTGTGCTTTAAAAATGACATCAGATTCGGCAAAGACGGTGAAATACTTGCGCTGAACCTCACCCGTCTGCAGGGTATCGTAGATGTCATTGAGTACATCGTAAAAGCCGGTGGCCTGTGCTGCCTGGAGGAAAATGGAATAGCCTCCCTTTTCTTCCATCTCCTGCACAATGCTGTTGGTGATGGGGTCAAGCGTTCTGTCAATGACATGTAAAATGCCATTGCTAAGTTCGATGTCGCGTTTGAGCACCCTGGATTCCCGGTTAATGATGATGCCCTGAAGTCCTGTTGAGTCGAAAGAAGAGACCAGTTCATCATCCTCCAGATTTTTGACCGGAAGCTTTCCAAACCCCAGACTACTGGAAGTGATTACTGAATTCAAGGCATGGTATCTAACCAGCGTTTGGGCTTCTTCAATACTCATGTCCGCCACGGAAGCATAACCTTTAGATTCCAGATAGGCCGACAAAGCACTATTGGAATAGATGAACATGGTATAGGTGCCATAAGCGTTAAACGCGTTTTTAAAATTGGCCCGATCCAGGAGGTCCAGCAACATTGAATATTCCTCCTCATTTGATTCCAGGTAAGCGGTAATGGTCAGTTCATCCTCACTGAAAAACCTGGTTTCGAGATGCTCCTTAACACATGATGTGATGACCATTGAGCAAAATAGCAGAAAAACAAAAAATTTTCTCATCTTAAATCAATTTTGATAATATGGATTTTGCTCCAGATTGTTATTTATCAATAGCTCGTCGCGGTGAATGGGCAGATACCAACTGTAGGGATCCTGGAATTTAGCCATAAGCGCCGGAATCTCATCTGCCGAGGCATTGAGGGTAAGTGCCGCGATGACTTTTTCTTTGTTTCTGTAGTTATCCCTTTTACCAAACCGGATCAGGTCGAACCAGTATTTGCCTTCAAAAGCAAGTTCACGGGAGCGTTCCTCGAGGATCAGATCCTCAAAAGCATTAATGGCCGGATCGCTGGTTAAAGCCTCCGCATTTCTTTTTTCTCTCAGCGAATTGATGATCTCCAGCGATTCGTCAAATCGTTGTAACTCCGCCAGGGCCTCCGCTTTAAGCAACATGATGTCCGCTAACCTGTAGATGATAAAGTTGTTATCATTCAAAGCATCGCCTCTTTCTTCAGTTTCATTGATGCCGATATATTTCCAGATTTCAAGGTTGGCAATGGCGTAAGTGGCGCCCTCACCCCGGACATCAGTCTGACCGAAAATTTCCACGACACGTGGATTGATGATGTATTGTTTCCCTCTCTGGTAAGAAAAGGTCTCATACAGGTTAGAAGTGTAATTCCAGTTTTTTGAAAACTGCAATTCGAATATGCTGCTGTTGGAATTGCCCGGGTAGAAGTTCTGGAACCAGCTGTTGGAGCCCATCAACCCGTATTGACCACTGTTGATAATGGCGTCGCAGTGCTCCAAAGCAGGCTCGTAATCATCCTGCCATAAGAAGACATCGGCGAGCAGTGCATTAATGGCAAAATAAGTAGCCCGCCCCTTGTTGCTTTCAATGGAGCCAAAGGAGGTTGCTGCCCCGTCAAGGGCCTGGTTGAGATCGGTCTGGATCTGCTGTAAAATTGCTGACTCGTCGGACTTTGCCGGGTAAAAATCCTGGCCGTCGGAAGTATAGGGTTCGAGAATCAACGGAACTTCCTTAAACGCACGTACCAGGTAAAAATAGGACAATGCGCGCAGAAATAAAGCTTCGGATTCTATTTGCCTCAATTCCGCAAGGCTAAAGGAAGGATCGTAATCCCTCACCTGTGGAGCAAACTTGAGGATCTGATTTACCCCGTTGATGAGTTTGTAAAGATCCGACCATTTGATCAGACTGTTTATGTCTGTGATGTCGCCACGCATTATTCTGCTTGCATCGCTGGGAACCGACTGGCCTTCACTCATCAGTCCACCACGCAATTCTCCCCACAACAAGAGGGGTTTAACCTGTATGGCCAACTGGTTGTAGGAATTGGCGAGGACCGCTTCCACATCTTTTTGGGATTTCCAGAACTCATCGCTTACCAGATCATCTTCGGGCGTTAGTTCCAACCAGTCGGAACATGAGGCCAGCCCCAAAGAAAACACCAGGATAATCCAGCTATATTTTATTAATTTTTTCATAAACAAGCATTCACTTTTGCTTTAGAATAATACATTTAATCCAAAGGTTAACGTTACCGGAGGAGGAGTCAGAGAGTTATCTCTGCCGACTGCAAACCGGTCTCTTCCGTTAAATCCAATTTCAGGATCCTGACCAGTATAATTGGTGATCGTCAGGATATTATAGGCCGTTAAAAAAGCCTTGACCTTTTGAACGTTTATTTTTTCACTCCACTGGGGGGGCACATCATAGGAGAGCGTCAATGATTTCATCCTCAGGAAAGAAGCATCTTCTACGAAACGATCAGATCCCAGCCAGTTTCTGGACTGTCCAAATACTGCCCGGGGAATATCCGTCACATCGCCACTTTTCCGCCATCTTCTCAAAACCGCTGTACTTTGATTGTCCGTGGTGTACATATTTTCATTGTACATCCGTGTTTCATTGATTGCGTCCTGGCCCACTTTGTAATTAAAATAAGAGGACAACACCCAGTTTTTGTATTCGATTGTCAAACCAAAACCACCGTAAAATTGCGGATTGGCATCGCCCAGGTAAACAATATCCAGCTCATTGATATTCCCATCGTTATTAATATCTTCGTATATGGCATCTCCTGCTTTAACTCCTGTACCATTTACGAGGTAGGGTAAAGGTTCTCCCGTTACAGGATTGATGATCACTTCTCCATTGGCATCCGTTGCTACTGCGTCGGCTTCTGTTGAAAATACGCCCAGGTATCTGAAACCGTAAAATGATCCAACCGGATCACCTACCTGAATCCGTCGGGCATATTTGCCATTTTCCACCGAGAATGTTTCGTTAGTGAAATTTTCCGGAATATCTTCTATGATGTTAGAGTTATGAGAAATATTGAAATCGAAAAAAACATTGAAATCATCGGCTCTGAAAACATTAGAACTCAAATTGAACTCCCATCCTTTGTTGGTCATAGCTCCCCAGTTACCCGTGATTGAGGAAAACCCTGAAGTGGAAGGAATTTCCAGGTTGTTCAGGATAATATCCTGGGTGAATTTATCGTAGTAATCAAAAGTGACGGTCACCCGGTAATCAAATAAAGCCAGGTCAAGGCCGTAGTTAAACTGATGGGTAGCTTCCCATTTTAAGTTGTTCAGCTCGACATTTCCCAGTTTGATCCCGTCCATGCCCAGATATCCTGTGGCCGATACGTATTTGGCCAGGTAGGCATAACTGCCTTGGGTCGCAAATCCGTTTTCACCATAACTGGCCCTTAGCTTGAGATCAGAAAGCCATTTCAGATCAGAAAGGAATCCTTCGGAGGATGCACGCCAGGCGAATGACAATGAGGGGAAATACCCGTATCTGTTGTTGGGGCCAAATCGAGAATCCCCGTCAATCCGGATACCGCTGCTAAAAATATAACGGTCATTGAACACGTAGTGCGCGTTCAGGAGGTAAGACAAGGTACGGATTTTGCTTCTGCCTGAATAAGTTTCATTGGAGACCCCGATATTCCCCGGTCCGATAAGATTATATGAAGGGATTCCGGAGACAGCAAGGCTTGTCTGGGAAAAGGATTTTTCATAAGTGGAAAACATACCCATCAACATCAACCGGTGGTTTTTGCCAAAATCCGGGGTGAAAATCAGTTTGTTAAACGTCTGAATGATATTCTGTATATCTTCCTTGCTCCGTGATTTGTTCAGGTTGACATTACCGATCTGAACTCCTGTGGCGCTTTCGGGCAGCAATTTTTTATTGTTGTTATCGGTTAAATCGAATGAAACGTCTGCGGAGTATCTCAATCCTTTTACGATTTCATACTGCAGGAGAAATTTACTCAGCACCCTGTTCTTGACGTCCTTGTTGATCCCGTCTCTGGCAAGGGCGACCGGATTGGGGAAGTCAATGCCGTAACCTTGTTCCGTTCTTTCGGGGTTAAAATAATTGCCCGTATTGACCCCGTTTTCATCGTATTCGTAAATGGACATGTGCGGGGCTTTCTTGTAGGCCATCGACCTGAGGTCCCAGAAATAATTTTGATTCCTGTTAGAATTGGCATAGGAGAAATCTGAAGACAACTGCAGCTTGTCGGATATTCTGTAATCCAGGTTAAGCCTCGCAGTGATCCGCTCAATGTCTGTTCCTACGGTTGTTCCGGACTGGTTGTAATACCCTACAGATGCGCGGTATCTCGCCTTGTCCCCGCCACCGGTAATGGAGAAGTTGAGGTCATTGGTCAGACCATTCCTCGTAATCTCATCTATCCAGCTGGTATTACGGTTAAAATTATAGTAGTCCACGCTGCCGGGCTCATTCAGAAATTCGGCCGGAATTTGGGTGATCCCAACCGGGTTTCTGTTAAACCGGGAATCGATCATTAATCTCACGTACTGATCTCCATCCAGCATAGGTAGAGGTTCCGGTTCGAAAACATAACTGTTTCGGTAATCCAAAGCGAACACCGTTTTTTTGTTTTGTCCCCGTTTTGTATTGATCACCACAACCCCATTAGAACCTTTTGAACCCCAGACGGCCGTTGAAGCGGCGTCTTTAAGGATCTGAATGGAGCTGATGTCCGCCGGAGAAATATCAACCAAAGAACCGTAATCCGCCACATCGGCATTGGCAAAATTAAAATCCGTTCCGATGGTCGTTTCATAAGGGACGCCATCCAGCACGATCAAAGGCCTGCTGTTCCCATTCAAGGAAGTATTTCCGCGAATGATGATCGACATGCCTGCTCCCGGGTCTCCGCTGGTGGAGGTGATATCCACGCCACTCATCCTGCCTTGCAGGGCCTCGGAAACCGAACTGGTGGGCATTTTTGATAATTTGCTCATTTCGATAGAAGCGACGGAGGTGGCCAGATCCCTGATAGGTACGTTGGAGATGCCATCTCCTACATCCGTTCTTCCGGTAGCAACAATGCTAACCTCTCCCAGTAAGGTCGATTCCGAGGATAGGAACACTGTTAAAACCTCGCTTGCCCGGCACACCTGTTGCCTGGAGCTGTAGCCGATAAAAGAAAAACTGAGCAGCACTTCATCCGAAGAAACCTTTAAATTGAATTCTCCATTGAAATCAGTTATTGTTCCGTTGAGGAATCTGCCGGTTTGATCTACTTCAACAACTGTGGCGCCAATAAGAGGCTCGTTGCTGAGCGAATCTATTACCGTTCCTCTGATAATCTGTGCCTGAAGTAAGTTAAGGCCGTTTCCGAGAAACAGTAAAAGCAATATTAGTCTTGTTTTGTGCATAGGTATTATCATCTATATTAAAATAATGAAACCTGAGGTACAATATGGATTATCCCTGACGAGGTAATAATATTGGATTGCGGGCCGGTAGTTATCTGGTAATGGTTATCATTCAAATCCGTAAGATCGATGATTCCATCTGCGGCTTCGACGGTTATTTTGTAGCGCTGCCCCCCGATAAAGAGGTCTGTTCCGTAATCGCCTTCAATGAATTCATCGTCTGTAAACATTACCCGCTCTGAAATTACCTGATATTGGATGAGTTGTCGGTAATTAAAAGTGCTGCTGGTCGCTCCCGGAGGAATATAGCTGCCAATAATTGCCTGAACAGCCTCATCGGTGGGAAGCAGGACGGTGATGCCGGAAAAAAGGGATAATTTTTCCAATAATCCTTCATTGTTTAACATCCCGGCGCTATCGCACAGCGCAAAAAATTGGCCGAATGTTTCCTTATTATCATTTAAATAGTTTTCAACGGAGTAATTCGTTCCCTGGCTCAGGTCATTATCTATTTCCAGTACGGTTCCGTTGATAGAAGGATATTGCTCGAGAATTTCGGCTGTTCCAAACAATCCTTCCACCGTATTTCCTGAAATATGAAGGAATTTGTTGTTTTTGGTTTTAATAAAGGCTTCGTTACTGCCGTTTACCTCTTTTGAAGTAATACTGATGAAATTTTGGAGAAAAGCCTTGATCTCATCAATAGTCATCGCATTGTTGTTGCGGAATATTTTATCGTCGGTGAAATCGATCGGATCTCCTTCGTCATAAGCAAAGCCCAATTCTGTCATTTTAGTATCCGAAAGCACGAAGACAATATGATTGATTTCATATTTAAAGAAAGACCTGATCTCTCCGGATAACTCCAGTAACAAAGTGAAGATCTTATAATTAGGATCACGGATGATCGGCCCGCTGACCGTAGAGAAGGCATTGGTCTCAATCACTTCATCCACGCCATAAATGATGGCATTGGAGGAAATGTTGGCCGATTGTATGCCATTGTCCAGATCGAACAATATTTCATCTGAAAAGTCATTTCTTTCATTGTCAGCCCTGGAAAGCACCGTAGGGAATAACTTCTTATTGGGGACCATATGTGCCTCAACGAAGTATTTTACGATGATATTGGGGACGGACTCAATAGTCGGATAGGCGGGGAATTTTTCAGCAAAGTAGCTTTCGATTTGTTGATTGCTTGGAATGAACATGGTGTTGAAAACATGGTAATAACCGTCATAGGCGTTATCCGCTATTTTTTCATTGGCCAGATCAAAATTCAGGGCATATTTCCGTTTAAACAGGGAATCGTACTCGATATTGTTTTGTGAGCTCGTTGCATTATAGTTGTAGGTGATAAATCTGTCGATCAGGGTTTTGAAAAGAGAAAACTCCGGAATTTCAGCGATGACTTTGTCTGCGGTGGTACGAGGATTGAGCACTTTATCAATTTTATAATAAAAACCATTTTCCGCCCCGATCTCGTTTTCGAGTATAGCTGCCCGGTCAATATTGAAATCAGTCCTTTGTGAACCCGGAAAGAATGTTTCGTAATCGACATCCGAATACCCGTTCTTGTCAAAAAAAGCTTTTGAGAATATATGGAAAAAAGTATTATCGTATACCACATTTTTTCCATCGACATATTCGATAGGAGGGGTGTAAATGGAAGGTGTTCTAAAGTTGTCGGGTATGTCGTTCCACCATCCAAAACTTGTTTTGCCGGTCATTTTTAAGGAATCCCATGAATTTTGCATGGTATGGTATTGGAGCAGTGACAATAATTCATCCTTATCCATATCCTCCACTGATGAGATGTTCCTTTCCTGATAAAATTCCTCAAAGGCGGCATCGGTTGGAACAAAAACGGTGAAGGTAAGCCTGGAGGATAGGAATTCGTCATATCCTGTCAATTCAGCGGCTTTTACAAATTCATTGAATTCACCTGACGCTTTGATCTGCTCGAACAAAGGGCCTTCGAGCCAATCAGGTTTGTCATAATAGGAAAGGCGATCCTTATTGCAACTTAAAAAAGTGAAGAGCAGGTGGACTATAATAAATAAAAGAAGTAGAATCCTTTTCATATATTAGGTTTTATTTCGGTGATACTCTTGCAAAAATATTTGCCCTGATTGTAAACCAGATGATGGTTTGTATGGTGAAAACAAAGGTAAATAAAATCAAAATACGTGTTGAACTCAAATCTACTATTATAACTCGCCAATATGCTGGTCGGGCTACTTGCATAATACGTCAAACAAAAAATGTGGCCACATCAATAAAAAAAAGGGCAGGGATCCATATTTTGCAATGGCAGAGCAACATATTGATCAGGCTTTTTGAATACGTCAATGGATAAAATTAAGTTAGGTGGAAACGATTTGATTTAGGGAGGTAATTGTACTGTTTGTGTATTTCCTTGGTATGGTGTTCAAAATAATTAGTTAACTTTGAAAGATGAATAAATCAATTATCGCTATCTTTTTTATCGGTTGCTTTTTGCTCTCGGCTACGGTAGGGGTTGGTCAGGCGGAAAACATTGACATAAAAAATATCGGCATATCATTTATTTCTAATTACTCTCCTGGTGAAAACAATTTCGGGAAACAGACCTGGGGCATCAGTGTATGTCCGGAAGGCCTGGTTTACTTTGCCAATAACGGATTACTGGTCTCCGGAGACAAGTTCTGGAAGACCTATGAATTTCCCGGCAATGCTATGAGAAGTGTTCATGCCATAAGTAAGGATACCATCCTGGTTGGAGGCGCAGATGAGGTCGGGCTTTTTATCGCCGGAGATATTCCAGGCGAATTTTCTTATCACAGCCTGATGCCTCAAATCGATAGTAGTTTTCACACTTTTGGTACGGTATGGAATATTTTAGAATCCCACAAGGCGATATATTTACGATCCGGTTCGGTCATCTTTGAGTTTAAAAATAACAGGATCGTTCCTTTAATGCATTCTCAGCTTTTTGAGTATATGACATTATTAAATGACACCCTGTATGTTTCAATCGCAGGAAAAGGTTTAGGAACTTATATCGATTCGACTTTCCGTTTATTACCTTTTGGAAGTTCTTTTTCCCAAATAAATGTTAAAGGTTTTTTTCAGTTTAATGAATCTGAAAAAATAATCTTTACGGACAATGAGGGCATATTTGTTGTCAATAACGATAAACTGATCCCCTTTGAATCCGATATTTCAAAAGAATTTACGGAGGATCTGATCTCTGAAGTGCTAATGATAGATAATCGTTATTTTATTATAGGTACTGTCAAAAACGGGTTATTTATCATTGATCATCAGGGCAGGCTGTTACAGCATATAAATAAAAATGTTGGCCTTCAAAATAATACCATCATTTCGATGGAACTCGATCATAACAATAACCTCTGGGTTGGGCTTGATAGCGGGATAAGTTATATCGAATTGAATTCCTGCCTGACCAAAATTAATTCAGAGACAGATATTGGTACCGGTTATGTTACAGCCTTTCACGACGGCAAATTGTTTCTGGGGACCAACCAGGGACTTTTTTATACTTCCTGGAAAGAAGCCATTAACGGACAGATCAAAACTTCGGCCATTGTGCCGGTCAAAAACACTGCCGGCCAGGTTTGGACTTTATTTGAAGCCGCGGGGGAACTGTATTGCGGACATCATAAAGGGCTCTATCTCATTAACGGTGACGAGGCTGTTTTGGTGAATCAGAACAGGGGATGCTGGAAAGTGGATTCTATCCAAAACTGGCCGGGATATTTTATAGAATCATCCTATCGTGGATTTTACATTCTCAAAACAGGGAAAAATCAGGTACTTGAATCAGTAGCTAAACTGTCTGGATTAAATCATAAAACGAGGTTGTTTCAACAGGATGAAACAGGCCATTTTTGGATCATAACTTCAGAAGGCAGGATCATCAGGTTCAGTATTGATCAGGAAACATTTTCCGTCAAGGATATGGAGGATATGACGGATGCGCCGGGATTGCCGGATTTTAAGCAGGTCATGATGGTGGGGTCCAGCAAGCAAATTTTCTTTTCAACCGAATTAGGGATGTTCCATTATGATATGCAACAGCAGAAGTTCGTCAATAATGAATATTACGATTATATCATAGGGAAAAATAAATTATGTTATGAATTTTTCGAAGATGATTTTCAAAGGATATGGTTTGTGACCGCCGACGAGATTGGCTACCTGTCCCTGCATTTTGGCAATACGAAAAAGGAGTACTTAAATTTTAATGAATTGTCAGATTCCTATACACGAATATTTGGAAAAATAGGGGTACTTGATCAGGACAATATTCTTTTTGGGGTAGACAATGGATTCTACCATTACAAAACCGATTGCTCTGAAAAGGGAGATTATAGTTTCAACGCATTTATCACCGGGGTTGAAACGAATGCTCCACCAATAAAATGGAATGAAAATGAAAACAGCTCAACGCCCATACCTGTTTTTGACCATTATAAAAATTCATTCAGTTTCAGTTTTACTTCCAATCAGTATATCGACCAGGAAAATTTGCAGTATAAATATTTCCTGGAAGGAATGGATGACCAATGGTCAGACTGGACGCCACGGAACATTAAGGAATACAATAATCTTAGAGAAGGGAAATACGCCTTTAAAGTGGTGTCGAAAAATAAGTTCAACATAGAATCTACTCCTGCAACCTTCAGCTTTGTGGTAAAGCCACCTTTATTGAGATCAACGGGTTTTTTAATCTTGAAAATTTTGCTTTTATTAGGACTCATCCTTTTTTTTAGAGTCTATTGGATTCGGAAAATTAATGCTGAACGCGAAAAAATGGAGCAATTGAGAATAGCCGAACAGGAGGAAAAAAGAAAAAAGTATGAAAAAGAGCAATTGAAATCCCAACAGAAAATCGTTGAACTGCAAAATGAAAAACTTGAAAAGGATCTCCTGCTTAAATCAAAGGAACTATCTAATTCCACTTATAACATTTTGCAAAAAAACATAATATTGCAAGAATTGAAGAAGGAGATGGAGCAGATGTATCACGAAAAGGATATCCACTCAAGAGACAAAAAAATCAAGCGTCTGATAAAATTGATAGGAAATGAAATAAATACCGAACAAGACTGGGAAGTTTTTGATATGCATTTTAATGCCGTGCATGAAGATTTTATTGAAAAACTCAGGAAAAGGTATCCTGATCTGACTCAAAATGACGAAAGGTTTTGTATTTTTATTAAGATGAATAATACGACAAAGGAGATTGCTTCATTTATGAATCTTTCCACCCGGGGGGTTGAAACCGCCAGATACCGGTTGAGAAAAAAAATGGGGCTGAAACGTTCGGAAAACCTTTTTGATGTAATTACCTCCCTGTAATCCTCCTCTAAAGCTGAAAATTTGACCTCTCCGGGCAACCGTTTGGTTTCCATAGCCTGATTTTTTTTTTGATAATTAGCCTCCTGGTTACATCATATAATGACGTAACAATCTAGTAGTTCTTTTCTGATGTTAAGTAATTAAGGCGTAACCAGGAGCTTGGTTGGGTTTTGACGATTCCATACCTTAGAGATTCTATTTTTTGTCTAACCAACAATCATTTTCAGATGAAATTTAAATTGATCATTTTTTTATTTTTCCTGGCAGGAAAATCTTTTGGAGCAGATAATGTAAAATTTATCCACGAAGAACGCAACGGCGTTGTATCGGTAGAAGCAGAACATTTTTATAATGTGGAATCCTGGGAAGAAACCTTTTATTATACCAGTAATGGGATGAAAATCCCCTCAAAAATGGATACTAATAGTGGCTTCCTTGAGTACCGGGTATTTTTTACCACTCCCGGCAAATATCATTTTTATTTACTGGGCAGTAAGGAAAAGAGGAGTTCAAAAGCCCGTAATCAGATAGAGATAAGGTTCTCTGCTGAAGATGCCCAAGGTTGGCAGGAACAATTTTTTGAAGGGCCCCGTGTTTTTGCGACTTCCTGGACAGGTGTGGCAGGGGAGCCCGTGGTTTTGGAGGTTTCTAAAGCCGGTATGTACACTTTAAATATCAGGCTTTTAGAAAATAGCTGGTTGTATGTCGATAAGTTAATGCTTAGCCTGGAAGGAAAGGAACGACCCAAAGGCACTGGTCCTCTCGAAACGCTGTACCAGGAAAAACCGGTGGATCCCGTTGAAATTGTCCTGCCTCCAGCCTGGGCATTCGGTGTTTTATACGGAGGGTATACGAATCAGGAACAAACGCTCCAGGTAATTGACACACTGATCAATGGAGATTACCCCATAGATGCTTATTGGATCGATTCTTATTTTTGGGATTTCAATAATGGGAAAGGTCCCAAAGGTTACGTTGATTTTGTAGGAGATACCCTTGCTTTTCCTGATGTGGGCCAAATGTGGACTACGATGCAGGACAAGAATATAAAATCAGGAATATGGATATGGAACCTGATTAATCAGGAAGGTAATGAGGAGGTATTCAAAGAATTTAACATAGGGAATCATTTTAGTAGTATTTATACCAACAGAAATGGCTGGCACAATGCGGATCGATATACGATAACAGGAAAAATAAATTTCGAAAAACAAGAAACGGCCGACTTATGGAAAAGTAAATTGAAACCCTTTTTCGATAAAGGGCTTGATTTTCTCAAACTGGATAGCTCCTCTGACCCTGATTTCTGTAAAGCGGCGTTTACGGCCATCCAGGAATTCGGAAAGGAAAATGAAGGAAGAGGTTTTATCCTGGCCCATTTGTCATCAATTTATGATGAGCGTTTCAAACTTTACCCCACCAACTGGACGGGTGATGCCAAGATTACCTGGAACCAGCCTGATTACCCCGATTTGAGCAGATATGCCATGGGAGGATACAAGGAAAATATTGAAATGGTAGCCGATCCCAACCGAACTACTTACCAGGTCCCGTTTCTTACCCACGATGCAGGCGGTTACGACTATTTCGGGAGCGAGGAGCAAAGTGATGAACTCTATTCCCGCTGGATCCAGTTTTCGGCCATGAACAGCATCATGACTATATTTTCAACCGCCAAGAACAAGTCCCGCAATCATCCTTATGGTTATGCTCCGGCCACCCAGGATATTTTCAGGAAATATACACATCTCAGGATGAGGTTGTTCCCCTACAGCTACACTTATGCTTTTCAGACGAGGCTGAGCGGTGAGAAAATGATCAGGGGAGATGGCGTTCACCAACACCAGTTTATGCTGGGAGATGCCTTGCTTATTGCCCCGGTGTTTGAGCCGGGCGCCCGGGAAAGGACCTTATATTTACCTGAAGGAGAATGGATAGATTTTGAAAATGAACAGATTTTTTCAGGAGGTAAGGAGGCGACGGTTAAAGCCCCGCTGGATAAATTACCCATGTTTGTCAGGGCGGGCAGTATCATCCCTTTTAGAAAATATTCGAGAGCTATCGAATCGGGAACCAATGACACGCTTGACCTGCATCTGTATCCCACAGATCATGAGACTTCATTCAACCTGATCGAAGACGACGGCAGAAGTAATGATTACAAGGAGGGCGTTTATGCCACTACTGGTTTTCACCTTTGGAAAAAGGGCAACATCCTGGAATTCGGTATTGATCCGGTGCATGGCACCTACAAGGGAATGACAACAGAGCGTTATTACGAATTGTTTGTTCATCTTTCCGGGAATCCTAAAAAAATGATGTTGAATGGCAAAAAAATGAAAAAAACAACCAGGCCGGGCGCTTTGAAAACGAATGAATGGACTTATGATCCTGAAAAGCAATTGATCCGGTTCAAATTCAAACAGATTAAATCGAAGCGCGTCACTTTAAAAATATCCTTTTAAAATAATTTTATGAAATACGGTCTGATTTTTAAATCATGGTTTTTGTTTTTTTTGTTATCCAAAGGTATATCGGCACAAGTGATCCCTGTTCAGATTGTGAACGAACCTGATGGTACTTTTCAGTTGTTAAGAGGGGGAGAGCCCTATTGGATCAAAGGTGCAGGCACCGGCAATCCGGAACGGTTTGCGGAACTTGCCCGCAGGGGAGGAAACTCCGTACGCACCTGGGGGGCTGGCTCGATAACCGGCGAATTGCTGGATTCGGCTTATTATCATGGCTTGTCGGTAATGCTTGGTTTGTGGGTGGGCCATGAAGCCGACGGATTTAATTATGATAATGAAGCGGCAGTGGCTGCCCAACTGGAAGCTTTTCAAGAGGTCGTTCTTCAGTATAAAGATCATCCGGCACTGTTGGCATGGGGTATTGGCAATGAGGTGAATCTCGGGTATTCAAATCTCAAAGTCTGGGATGCCGTCAATGATATCTCTATGATGATCCACGAGTTGGATGGCAACCACCCCACGCTGACCATTACGGCGGGGCTCAGTGTGAATCTGGCCAACACCATCGCATTAAAAGCGAATGACCTTGACTTGATTGGAGTCAATTCTTATGGAGGAATATCATCGGTTGCCGTAAACCTGAACGATTCTAATTGGGAAAAACCCTACGTTATGACTGAATGGGGGGTAAACGGCCCCTGGGAATCAGCTCATACCGCTTGGGATGCCCCGATCGAACCCAACAGCACACAGAAAGCAAGTACATTCCAAAACCGATACCAAAATGCCATTTTACCCAATATGGGAAAAATACTGGGGAGCTACGCCTTCCTGTGGAATGAAAAAAATGAAGGAACCCTCACCTGGTTCGGTCTTTTTGTGGGGCAGGAAACCACCCCGATGGTCGATGTGCTACAGCGAATGTGGACAGATACTTCAGCGGTGAATCTCGCTCCTGAAATTAACAGCGTATCTTTTAGCGGACAAGCCCTTCAGAGCAGTTATACCTTGTATTACTCCCAGGGAAATGTGCTTGAGGTGCAGGCTTCAGATCCGGATGGTGACGACCTCAGCTATGAGTTTATCATCCGTCCTGAATCAGGAGAGGAGGGAGTTGTCCCGGCTTCCGGGGAGACCTTTGATGGTATTCCCGGGATCATTGATTATTCTTCCGGTAATTCGGCTACCTTATCTTTCAACGGATCAGAAAACGATAGGGAATTCAGGGTGTATGTCCTGGTTCGTGATGGAAAAGGGCATGTGGCGACGGCAAGTTTACCCATTCGAACGGATCTGGTAGATTTGCAGGAATCCTATGAATTTATTCCTGAGCAGGATGCCTATATCGGAAATGGTGCAACTATTGGAACCCCTTTTGGGGCAGTCGATTCCGAAAATCTGAAGGTGAAATATTCGAATGTGGAGGGGGAACATTTTCAGACTTACCTCCTGTTTGACCTCAACCAGGCTCCTCCTGTTTTCAGCTCTGTCACCTTGGAGTTGTATGGACTACCCGATGAATCTGTGGAACTTCAGGTCTGGGGTTTCGGTGGTTTTTACTGGAACGAAGATAATATCAGTGGCAACAACTGTATTATCCCGGGATCGGGTTCACTGGCGGTTTTTGAGCCTCAGGAAAGTAGTTACCAGTGGTTTACATGGGAAGTGAAGGAATTTATTGAAAAACAATTCAGTCAGAATAACCGTAATATTACTTTAGTGGTCAGGGGGAATTCGGCTTTTTATGGAGATCCGGTAGTTTTTGAAAGCAAAGAAGGGGGAGGGGCACATCCTCCGAAACTGGTATTCAATACCACTCCGGCCAATACAAATATGGCAGAGAACTCAAAGCCTGAGATTTCAATATTCCCCAATCCGGCCAGTGAAACTTTACATGTAGAGCTTCCTTCACAGGTAGAAGGATTATCAGAATGTCTGATTTTTACCATGGAAGGTAAGCTGCTCGGCTCTTTCGAAAGGTCAGGGCATGATTTTTTTATACCTGTATCTTCTTTGCCGGCAAGTACTTATGTTTTGCTTATTACAAACAGGGAGGCTGACTTTCATGGTCAGCGTAAATTTATAAAAAGTGAGCATTAAGCTGTTATGCAAATCCCGATAGCCCGGTTTATTTCCATTTATTTATAACAAGCAAAAAAAAAATCCCGAATTCTGGCTTCTGCCAGAATTCGGGACAACTTTTGCGTAATATTAAAATTGTTTACTGTTTTACAAACTTCTGGGTAGTGAAATGTCCATTCTGGTCACTAACACTGATGAAATAGATGCCAGGTATCAGATCATTGGTGTTTAAACTGAATATCTGACGGCTTCCATCAATTTGTTTATTGATTATTAAATTACCCAGGAGGTCGTGAACATTAACCTCGGCTTCATCCTGTAAGGACATTCTTACATTCAGCATGTTCTTTGCAGGATTAGGATATATCGTAAAGTCCGTTGTTGAAAGATCAGTGACAGCAATAATAATGTGTGTATAAGGAACTTCAACGGTTGAATTGGTCATCGGCAGATTGAATGTAAAATCACCGCCTTCAATTAAAGTTCCATCGGCGTAAATATCATAAACGTGATCTCCTTCGGGAAGTCCCGCCACAAAAACACTCCAGATATTATCTCCGGCAGTTACGTCTCCGTTGGTTCCATCATCGTAAAGCTGGATGGTATTGCCGTCGTTATCAATTACTAAAGTATAATCGGTGCTTCCGGTTTGGGAAGTAACGGTAAACAAGGTATTGATGTAATATACTGGGGTCAAACCAGGCCCGTTCATATCGTCAAAATACCAGTATTCTTCAATGTCACCATCTTCATCATCAAAAATAAGCTTGACCGTTAAGTAGGAATCATCCGTAACTTGTCCGGTTGAATTTGATATCACCTCAAACGGGCTGAAAGTGAGTTCCTGCCATTGTCCAGGTGTGGTGTAAGGAACGCTCATTTTCAGATTCAGGCCATTGGCATCATCCAGTTGAATCCGGGCATTTCCCGTTGAATCCGCATTAAAGACTTTCATAGTGAAAGTATAACTTTCGCTAAAATCAATGGTTCTGTCCAGTTTCCATTCTGCATAGTGCCAGTTGACATTACCTGAAATCCACAATCCAACGTTATCGCTACTATTTACATCGTCAGGATGAGGGTTGGCGACTTTTCCTCCATATACAACACTTCCCCAGGAAGGAGCTGTGATATTTGGAGTCTTTTCTTCTGATTCATAATCAAAATAATTGTAGTAGGGGCCTAAATCCAAAATGTCCGGTCCGAGGAGTTTGTCAAAGTACCATTCTTCTCCGACATCGGTATCCTTATCATCAAAAATGAGTATGACACGGTCATAGGTATCGGTAATCATAGGGTCACCAACATTGTCGGCTTCAGTGAATACCAGCTTTTTCCATTGGCCGGGAGTATCGTATAAAACGGACAATTTAGGCTTGGTAGTGACTCCACCCGGGTTTTCAAGCTGTACGCGCACGTAACCTACGGAATCGGAATAAACCCACATCATAAAGGTCTGTTCTACGCTAAAATCGATCGGGGCAGGCAGGTCGTAGTACATTCCTGACCAGCCATTGTTACCGGTAAAGGCCTTTCCTGCATGGGCACCATCGTACACATCATCGGGAGCAGGATTGTCAACGATACCCCCATAAACGGCGGCATCAAATCCCTCCCATTCTTTTCTTAAATTCTCTGAACTGAAATACGTTTTGGCAGGCGTAAAATCCGGCGGGGCATTTTCTGCCGCTCCACGCAGCTCATCAAAATACCATTCTTCGACGTCCGCGGCATCAGCGCCACCGGGCTGGCCGTTATTGTGGTCAAAAACGAGCAGCACTTTCGTGATGAGGTCATCATATTGAGAAGGTACGCGCCATGTCAGGAGTTGCCAGGCTCCGGGAGTCGAATAATCGACATTCAGCTTCAGGGAGGACATGCCTGCGCCATCAAACTGGAGACGGATGCTTCCGGTTGAATCCGGATGATATACAAGCATGGTGAAAATGGTATCTCCAGATAAGTCAATGGGCTGGCTGAAATCGTATCTTATACCATCCCAATCTACTGCCGAGGTAGTCATCAGTCCAACACTGTCACTGGAGTTTAAGGCATCCGGCATGGGGTTGGAAACGACTCCAAGGAAGGAAGCACTGCTCTCCGTCCATACTGGATTGGTTTCAGCATCACCTTCAAAATCGAAAAATAAATGGTCTCCCACTACAGGGTTGGTGGGAGTTCCCCGCAGTTCGTCAAAATACCATTCCTGACCCGCTTCCGCCTGGTTATGCGCAAATACCAGCATCACCTGTGTGAATTGATCATCATATTGCTGGGGAACAACCCATGTCAGGAGTTGCCAGGCTCCCGGAGTCGAATAATCAACATTAAGCTTTAGCGTTGTAGCACCTGGGCCGTCAAACTGAAGGCGTGTGCTTCCTGTGAGCGTTGGATGATAAACCAGCATGGTGAAAGTTGTATCCTGGCTGAGGTCCAGCGTGTTTTCAAACTTAAATATAATACCGTCCCATGTATTGGATCCGGTAGTACATTTCCCTACCAGGCTACTTCCGTTTTGTGCATCCATTACCGGGTTGTCAAAAACGCCCGAATAGGTGGCTCCTCCTGGATTAAAGGTTGGCGTTGTTTCGTCAAAATCGAAATACAATACAGGTGTGTCACCCTGTGAGTAGGCAGACAAGTTGTAAAAAACAACTCCGATGAGTAATAGTAAGATTTTTTTCATGAGTAGTAAATTTTTATTGATTAGATTCACATAAAGTTAAACGGTCTGCTTTTAACATCTAAGAAATAAGCCACTACAGTATTTCGTCAATAAAAAATATCCTACTATTTTATTACGTCAACTCATTATTTGGTTCAGGATTTATGATCAGGCGTATCATTTGAAATCTTAGCGCGTGTTTAAATTTCGTTTTTGGATGCGGCTTTAGAGGGGGTTTTTGTTGAGAAAGGCACTTTTTTCGTTTGATGAGGGCCGTTCACCTAAAAAATAGGGAAGGTCAATGAGAAATAGCTCAAAAATGTGCTGAAGTATGATTGTTAAACTACCCTTGAGATACTTTGGTTAATGTTTCAATTCACTGATCTTGGAGGAAATCACCCGATAAAGGGTTTTGTGCCCCTGGTCAGAAGGATGAAGTCCGTCAGCCAGATTGCCAGAATTTTCGTATAACATTGGTACCTGGATATAGGTGACACCTATAGAATGAGCGGTTTCTTCAATTTTTGAATTAAATAGTTCGATGTTTTTATTCAGATAGTATTTGTCTGGTTTATAAGGGGAGGCTTTTGTTTCATCAACCCTGGTCAGGCCAACAAAAAACAAAGAGACATCCGGATTCTTTTGTCTAAAGAATTTAGCAAAAGAATCCAATCCCTTTTGAAAATCTTCCAGTGAAACTTCATAGCCGTCTTTTGAGGGTCTGTACCTGCTATCATTAATACCTACCCCAAGAATTACCACATCAAATGCTGATTTTGGGAGGGCAGATAATCTTTCATTTACCTTTAAAATGTTATCTCCCCCGACCCCGGCAATTTCAACATTGAGGGCTGGATGATTATTTTTAAACATTTGGGCCCACCCTGAATTGTTATGAGCACCGCCTCCTGCAATGAAACTATCCCCAATTATTAAATATTCTGTTTTCACTTTTTTATTTTGATGAAAAAAATGACAAGAACTAAATACTAGTATAAAGATCAGGAATGCGTTTTTCTTCAACATATGATTTTTGTTTTGGTACCAAATTAAAAGGCGTACCTACCGGACTCGGCTCTCCAGGCTACATAATTGAGGCTGCGCCATGACAAGCTTTTAGTTATCTTGGATCTAATTTAAGAGATTTAGCATCAGGTGGCCCTTCAGGAACAAAAATAATTCATTTTCAAAGAGGATACCGGAGGTTTTTTTTCATAAAACGCATTCATCGTTACATTTCCATTTATTATTAGTAATTTTACGCCGCTCAATTCAAATTAAACAACACCCCATGGGGCTGTTTTTGTAAATTTATTCTATGGTTGAGGTGAGGTAGATGTGTCGTTGCTTTTTATTAACACAAACCTTAGCATTTGTCTCATCTTTCGCCTCAAAAAAAATATTCTTGATCACTGCATTTTATTAAATTTAAGCTCAGCAAAATTTTTTACTATGGTATTTTTGGAGTTTGAGAAACCGCTGGAAAAATTATACGAACAACTCGAAAAGATCCGCGAGGTGGAACAGGGGGGTGAAGTGGATGTTTCTGCCACCATCAAAGAGTTGGAAAACAAAATAAAAAGCACCCGAAAAGAAATATACGATAACCTCACCGGCTGGCAAAGGGTATTGCTCTCTCGTCACCCGGAAAGGCCTTATACGCTCTTTTATATCGACCAGATGTGTAAGAAGTTTGTCGAATTGCACGGCGATCGGTATTTTAAAGACGATAAAGCTATTGTCGGAGGGATTGGCAATATTGACGGGCAAACGGTAGTTATTATAGGACACCAGAAGGGCGTCAATACCAAAATGCGGCAATACCGCAATTTCGGGATGGCTAACCCCGAAGGATACCGTAAGGCCCTGCGACTGATGAAACTGGCCGAGCGATTCAATTTCCCGGTGATCACCCTGATCGACACCATGGGGGCCTTTCCGGGCATCGAAGCGGAGGAACGCGGACAGGCGGAAGCCATCGCCCGCAACCTTTTTGAGATGGCTAAGTTGAAAGTCCCGGTGATCTGTTTCGTAATCGGGGAAGGCGCCTCGGGTGGGGCCATCGGAATCGGACTCGGCGATCGCGTTTTTATGCTCGAAAATACCTGGTACTCAGTGATCTCACCGGAATCCTGCTCTTCCATTTTGTGGCGCAGCTGGGATTATAAAGAACAGGCTGCCGATGCCCTGAAACTGACGGCAGAAGATATGTTGTCCTTCGGACTCATCGATGGCATCATCAAGGAACCACTGGGTGGGGCACATTCAGCTCCTGAAGAAATGGCCAAAACACTGAAGAAATATATTAAAAAGACTATCGCGGAATTGAAAGAATTGACCCCCGAAGAGAGAGTTTCCCTACGCATTGAAAAATATGCCTCCATGGGGGAATACGATTATATCGATATGGAAGGGGAGGATTAAAAGATCACATACATTAAACATATTATGAGTATCATTCAAAGCATACGCCAATATTTTTACCGCAGTTCTTTGAATAAAAAGCTTAGTACCAACAAAAAGTCAACCGGCAAAAAGATCACTTTTGACAATGCAGGCACCATAGGATTACTCTTTGATGCCAATGATCTGAATACCCGGAACATCGTGTTGAATTACAGCAATTCATTGAAAAAGCAAGGTAAAAAGGTCCGGCTGCTCGGTTTCTTTGAGAACAAGCACGAAACGGGAGATTTTACTTTTGATTATTACAACCTTAAAAATATTGACTGGGCCAGCCGCACCAAAGGCGAATCCGTTGAAACCTTTATCAATGAGCCTTTCGACATCCTGATCGCTCCTATGCTCCAAACCAATAGGCATACCGAATACATCGCGGCTCTAAGTCGTGCACGCCTCAAAGCAGGCCCTATCGCTTCATACGCCCCTGCAGCCTTCGATGTAATGGTGGATTTTAAACAGGGAACAGATCTCCCTGATTTTATCAGACAAATAGAAACACTCCTGAGAAAAACCGAATCAAGTGCTGTAGCCATGGTGTGAAACTTCATGCATGTGGTTAGCTTAATTTTTCAGAGAATAAATGGAATGAAAATTGAGCAGAGCCTCCCTTTAGGGAACAAAAGGGCGAGCGCAAGGCCTCTAAGAGCCCCCCTGGAAAGCAACGAGCACCAACTCATCGAGCAACCAGCAACCTAGCAACCAGTACCGAGTAACCAGCTATCAAGCAACAAGCGCCCTACTGCACCGAATCCCCTCTCAATCTTCTGTATCGCTTCCGGGCTTCAACCGCAAAGGTACTGTTGGAGAAGTCGATGAAGAGTGTTTCGTAAAGCGTTTTGGCTTTTTCGATGTCGTTGAGGTGGGTTTCGTACAGTTCGGCCAGTTCAAAAAGGGCATTGTCGGCACGGATGTCCTCTTTGTAGTTGTCGAAAACCTGCTGCAGTACGCTGGCAGCTTTCTCCCACTGATGTTGTTTTTTGTACACCTGGCCTTTTAGGTAAAGTACATCGTCGTCCAGAGAATGCTCCGGGAATTGCGTCAGCAACGAATCCATGGTCTGGAAGGCTTCGTCAAATTTGTTCTGGAAAACCATAAGATCTGCATGGGCGTACATTTCCAGGGCCGTAGTGGTGCTGTCGAGGCCCATATTGTCCATGATAAAAACAGAAAGGTCCAGGGCGTCGTTGGCGATCAGCTTGGAGGTGGAGGCTTTTAATACATCAAACTGCGATTGTGCCCACTCGAAATCCCCAAAATAATAAGATAATTTTGCATTGAGAAAGCGGGCTTCATGGCCCAGGGTACCTTCTTTAAATTCTTTATCTACCTGGGAATACAAAAGGGTGGATTCCCAGCGGTCTCCTTTCATCAGGTAGAAGTCAGCCAGGCTGATTTTGGCATTGGCGAGCAATACCCGGTCAATCCCGCGATATTCTATCAATTCCGTTAAAAGGCCTATAGCTTTGTCGAGGTCATTGAGGTAAAAAGCTTCAAACTCGGCAAGCTCCAGGACGATCGAGGCCGTAGCGGTTGTTTTACCGAATTCATAAAGAAAATTTTCGTATTGATCCTCCAGATCTTTCAACTCCTGCTGCGTGTAATCACTTCCTTCCACGAGTTTGTCGCGGCGCACCATAAGTCCTTCGCGTTTGGCATCAATATAAAAAGTGGAAGCCAGTCCTTTTTGTTCGACAATGTAATCGTAAGCCTGGATGGCGGTATCATAATCCTCATCATTCGCAGCAATCTGGGCCAACTGATAAATCCGGCCTCCGTTCTCCTCCAGGCGGCGATCGAGGGCTTTGACTTGCCGAAAGGCATTCTCATAATCTTTACGCTGGATAAAAACCCAGGTCAACAATTCCACATAGGGAAGGGAGGCATCATTGTCCTGTATGCGTTCGTATAATTTAGTCTGAAGTTCCACGAAATCATCTTCCGACAAATAACGCTGAAAATAGGTTTTGATCTGGTTGGATCGCTCAGGGCCCATCTCCAGACTGTTGAGGTAGCTGTCGATCATTTTGGACATATCCCCTTTTCGGCGGTAGAGTTCTCCCAGGTTGAGGGCAAAAATATTATCGTCTTTGAGCAATTTGGCGCCTTTTTCATAAGTGGCTGCGGCCTCATCGTATTTGGAGAGTCGCATAAATGAACTGGCAAGCTGGGTCACGGCATATTGATCGCGGGGTAGATTGTCGATCGCTGTCTGATATTGTTCCGAAGCCTTATCAGGCTCATCCATTTCGTCGAGCACTTTGCCGTAACTGACATACAGACTAACGTTCTCCGGTTGTTTTTTCAACTGTTTTTTGATGACATCGATACATTCGTCAAAATCACCTTGCCCCAGCAGGCTTTCGACGTAGCGTTCAAAGTAATAATCACTTTTCGTCTTGTCGTAAAGCTTCTCATACAACATGGCGGCCTTTTCAAATTCACCGTTCTCGTAATACTGTTGTGCCAGACGGGCATCCTGAGCCTGAGTAAAAATGGCTGACAGCCCTAAAATGAATACCAATACCAATTTCTTCATGATCATAAAATTATACTACAAAAGAACAGAAAATCTGATCAAAAGTTGCTCAAAATTAAAAACATCCTGCTTTTTGGTAAAACAGGATGCTTTTTTTATTACAGGGGCGCTTGTTGGTTACTCGATGATGGTTGCTCGTTGCGTAAAGAGGGGGCGCTGCCGGACTATTCCAAACGGAAATGTACTGGTAGATTGAACTGTACCCGAACTGGGATTCCTCGCTGTTTACCCGGCGTCCATTTCAGACCACTATTGGCCATGATGTGAACGACCCGCATGGATTCCGCGCCACACTGTCCGCCAATATCTCTTACCAATTCAATATTACTTACAGAGCCGTCTTTTTCTACTACAAAAGTCACAAAACAGCGGCCCTGGATACCATTCTCACGGGCGATGGCAGGGTACTTGATATTGTTTTGGATAAACTGCAGCAATTTCATGTCGGCACACTGCTTTTTTTCAGCTTTGGAACCCGCCATATCTTCACAACCCGGGAAACGGGGCATCTCTTCTACCACCCGGAACGGAATATCTTCTGTCTCATCTTTTTTTTCGGGAGGTAAAACAATAGCTTTGGGCCTGGGCGTAGCAGCAGGTTCGGGCCTGGCATATTCAACACTGCTGTCTACGAATGTTACCGTATCGACCGGAATTTCGTTGTCTACCACTTCAAATTCTGGTTTTACAGGAGGAGGTGGAAGTTTTTGAGGTTCGGGATCTTTTGTCCGGGTTATTTCAACCTCATCGCCAGACCAGGTAATGGACATATCCGCGAAATGTATGGGTTTTTCAAATTTTGTCCATCCGAAAGCGAGTACCGAAAGCCCCAGCGCAACAGAGAGCCCGATATTGAAAAAGGTACCACTTAACCTAAACACGTCAACGGGCCGGTATTTGTTCCTTTCCGAGAGGGAAGGTATTGTTTTTTTGTCGGCATAAGCGGAGAGATCTTCGCCGGCTTTCCTGTGTAAAAAATAACGCATTAAGGTGATCATGATAACGAAGGCTGCAATGAGGCCCAGAATGATCATACCAAAGGTATTCCCGTCGATTGCAATATTCAACAAGTTCATAAGTAAAGGTTTTAATGTTCTGATATTCAGTTTTTTATAAGATGTGCAGGGGAGGAGTTTTGGTGTGTGGGGAGTTTTTTTTGTAAAAGGAGTTGATTTATGGATGCGGGAATGAGAGAATGGGAACAAAAAAAGGGTTGCTCTCCGGAGAGACCAACCCTTTTTTATTAAGTGGTATAAAAAACTACTCGAGTCTGAAGTGTACAGGCAAGTTGAACTGAACACGAACGGGGCGACCACGCTGTTTACCGGGAATCCATTTGATTCCTTTTTTTGTCATGAGGTCAACCACGCGGAGAGATTCCTGTCCGCATTGTCCGCCAATGTCACGAACCAACTGAACATCGGTAACAGAACCGTCTTTTTCGACTACGAAAGTTACGAAGCAACGTCCCTGGATACCGTTTTCACGAGCGATTGCAGGGTATTTGATATTCGATTGAATAAACTGCAAAAGCTTGGTGTCTGCACAGGTTTTCTTTTCAGCCTGTGTTCCGGCCATGTCTTCACAACCCGGGAAACGAGGCATTTGCTCAACCACTTTAAAGATTTCTTCTTCTTTTGGAGGTGGTGGAGGTGGCGGTGGAGGAGGAGGTGGTGGAGGAGCATCCCCAACCGGATCCGGCCTTTTAATATTTGTGTTGTCGTCAATAGAGTTATCCACAAATTCAGGTGGATCATCATCCAACACTAATTCATCGGGTACCTCTTCAATCACCGGTGGTGGAGGAGGCGGAGGTGGTGGTGGCGGTTCGGCAGTACGAACGATTTCCTGTGACAAATCAACCTCCATGTCTCCAAGAAGGTCTGAAACGTCAATCTGTTTTTCGTACTGAGTCCAGCCAAATGCCAGAACAATAACACCTAAAGAAATAGCCAACCCGAGGTTAAAAAAGGTACTGCTGTATTTAAAAGCGTCTACCTCAGGGTACTTATTTCTGCCCTCCAGGGGAGAGCGGTGTTGGTGACTGGCAAAGGTAGAGGCAAGATCCTTTTCCGATTGTTGGTGCAGACGCATTCTGACGAGATAAATCAAGACCAGAATGCCAATCATAACACCTAAAACCGCCAGACCTAATGCCTTACCACTAATGGCAATATCGAGTAACAACATACTGATAAGGTTTAATGATGCTAATAAATAGTTGGCGAAAAAATCTTCAACTATTTATGGTTAATAAATTTCAAAAAAATCAAACTTGTAATTGAGCCGATAATATTAGCAACAATATCAAAAAATTCAAAATATCTTCCCGGAAAAAAGTAATATTGACCAAATTCCAGCAGGATTCCATACCCGGCAGTGATAATAATCGCATAAATGATGTTCTTGGTGGTCAAGCTCTTTTGCTTGACAAGCCCCCGAAATAACAAAAGTGTTAAAATCAGGTAAACACCAATGTGGGCGATTTTATCGGCTTCCAGCAAATCCCCAAGGTCGATATGAGGAAGATTTTTTCCGGGCATGGCAGAAAGTATAAAAATTACTGCCGCCCAGGTTATTGCCGGGATAAAGTATTTCAAATTGACTCAATTAATATTAAAGATGTAATGGAAGTTTGTTTTGGTGTACGGAGCATAATTTTTTTTTAAAATTATGGAATCGACGCCTCGTAAGCTTCCGCATCCATCAAATCATCCAACTGGGAAGGATCGCTCATTTCGATTTTTACGATCCAGCCTTTGCCGTAAGGATCGGAATTGATGAGCCCGGGTTCATCTCCGTCATCCTCATCCAGGTCAGGATTAAACTCCAGGATGGTTCCATCCACAGGTAAAAACAATTCTGAAGTGGTCTTGACCGCTTCAATAGTGCCGAATACATCCCCTTTTTCGATTGCTTCTCCTACTGTATCCACTTCTACATAGACCAATTCCCCCAATTCACTTTGGGCAAAATCGGTGATGCCAACAAAGGCGATGTTTCCTCCTTCAACTCTGATCCATTCATGATCCTCAGAGTATTTGAGATCCTTTGGAAATTTCATAATTGTATTTTAGTTTTATTTTTCGTTTCAATCAGTAATATTTTGATCATCATCCATTAACAATCAATCATTAGTTGCTTTCCTTATTAAAAATAAGGGAAAGTGCTGATTAACCCTTTAATCTTTCTCCGATTTAGCAAGCCAGTTTTTCACCCAGTCGATGGTCAGTGATTTTGGTCTTTCCAGCGGGAAGCCCAGGGCTCTTGACCAACACATGGCAGAAAGTACTCCCAATGCGCGGGATACGCCAAACAATACGGTGTAAAATCCGTATTCTTTCAGTCCGTAGTGGACGAGTAGTGCTCCGGAGTGGGCATCGACGTTGGGCCATGGATTTTTCACCTTACCTAGTTTTTCCAGTATTGGAGGCACCACCTCAAATACCTGCCACACTACATTTACCACATCACTATGGTCAATATTTTCTTCTGCAAATTTCTTCTGCGCCATAAAACGCGGATCCGGACTACGCAGTACTGCGTGGCCGTATCCCGGAATAACCCGTCCTGAAGCAAGGGTGCTGTTGACGTAATTGGCGATCTGATCATTTGTCGGTTTGGTGGTACCCAATGCATTCAGCATATCCATGATCCATTCGATCACTTCCTGGTTGGCCAATCCGTGAAGAGGGCCTGCCAGGGAATTCATTCCTGCTGCGAGGGAAAGGTAAGGATCTGCCAGAGTTGAGCCTACCAGGTGGGTAGTGTGTGCCGAAGCGTTACCGCCTTCATGGTCTGCATGAATGGTAAGGTAAAGCCGCATCAGGCTTTTGAAATCATCCCCCGGAATACCGAGCATATGGGCGAAATTTCCGGCCCAATCCAGGGTAAAATCCGGTGCGATGTCTTTTCCCTCGTGGTAAGTCCTGCGATAAATGTAGGCGGCCACTCTTGGCAAACGGGCGATGAGGTTCATGGTATCTTCATAAACGGCATCCCAATACTCGCTTTTATTGAGTCCTTCATTGTAACGACGGGCAAAAACGCTTTCAGTTTGCATGGCATTGATAGCAATACTGAATTGTGTCATCGCATGGGTATCCTTGGGCAGTTTGTCCAGTACATCAAAGATGTGCTGAGGAACATGGCTCCGGGTGGTCCATTGGTCGGTCAGCCATTTGCCTTGTTCAGCAGTCGGGATTTCTCCCGTGAGCATCAACCAGAACAACCCTTCCGGGCGAGGCTGCTTACCGCAAATACCTTTGGGTAATAATTCCTGCAGTTCAGGAATTGAATATCCCCTGAAGCGAATACCGGTAATCGGATAGAGTTGGGAAGTTTCCCAAATCATCATTTTAATACTCCGGGCACCGCCGAAAACCTGTTCCAGCGTTACTTCGTCAATTTTTTTTGCACCGTGTTCCTTGAGGATTTCCTTGACTTCTTTTTTGAGCGAACTTGCTTTTTCGAAAAATCTTTGTTTCAGAGGATCCATAAATTATTTGTGTTTTGTTTGGATGGATAAAATTGAATACCACAATTCAGGGGTTGGGTTAGTGGTTTTTTTGGGGTGAATTGGATTCGGTTTACCATTCCTTAATTACAGGATATGCTTTCCTTTAAATTAATATTATGGCGATAAACATGAGTCATCCCGGATTTCATCTGATCAGATAAAATCCGGGATGACTCATGTTTATACCAGGTACTTATTGAAGAAAAAGAAGATTAGTGCGTTCTTTCAATGACAGTAAGTCTTATTTCTTCAGTGGATAGTCCCTGCGCTTTCAGTTCTTTTACCAATTGAGCTTCTGTGACACGGCGTTGGCCCTGCTGTTCTCTGAAAATGGTTATTTGCGATTCATTGAGCATCATGCGTACAGAAGCATCCGTCCCTTTACGATTTGCTGCCAATTTTTCAAGATAGGCTGTTCTGTTGGTATCTTTTAAAGGAGCAATAGCTGCAAGGTTATTGAAATTACGCTCCTGGATCACTTCCATTTTTTCAACCTGCGCTGCATCGAGGCTGTAAAGGGCCGTCATTTCTTTTACCGCCTGGGTAACTTCGTTTGAAAAATTAGTAGTCTGTGCTGTTACCGTAAAACCGACAGCACCCAGAAAAAAACACAATAACACCTTTCTCATTTGTAATAAATTTTAAGTAACTTCTATAGTTTTTAATTAATGCACGCTAAAGTACAAAAAATGGTAGTTTTGCACCTCAAAATTTCGAGTATATTTGATTCTTTAAAAAGTAATTGTCATTTCAACGCTAAATTAGTTAAATATGTTGGTCATTCAGGACATTTTAGTGAGTGATGCCGTGGTGGAGGAACAGTTTATTTGTAACCTCAAGGCCTGTAAGGGCATTTGTTGTGTGGAAGGCGATTACGGGGCTCCCCTGGAAGCATCGGAGTTGCAAACCCTGGAACATATATATATAAAGGTAAAACCCTTCCTGGCTGAGGACGGTATTGCAGCGATTGAACAGCAGGGACTTTATGTTTACGAAGAAGATTTTAAAGAATATTCTACTCCCCTGATCGATGGTGGACCATGTGCTTATCGGGTCTGGAAAGACGGAATCGTAGCCTGTGGTATTGAAATCGCTTATTATGCGGGCGCAGTGCCCTTTAAAAAGCCAATCTCATGTCATTTGTATCCCATCCGGATCAAGGAAAATAAACTGACCGGTTTTGAAGCCATCAACTACGATGTGTGGGATATCTGTTCTGCCGCCTGTGAGTTGGGGAGAAAGGAGAAAGTGCCGGTGTATCGTTTTTTAAAAGAACCGCTCATCAGAAAGTACGGAGATGAGTTCTACGAAGAACTTGATGCTGCGGCCAGTTTTTTGAATACAAAAACAGCGCTTTGAGGATTGCCGTAAATACAAGGTTTTTATTGCAAAATAAGCTGGAAGGCATTGGCTGGTTTACCTATGAGGTGCTGCACCGACTCGTCAAACTCAGACCGGGGGATGAGTTTATCTTTTTTTTTGATCGTGATTTCGATGAGCAGTTTATTTTTGATAAAAATGTTACCGGAGTCAGACTCTTTCCTCCGGCCAGGCATCCATTTTTGTGGTACTGTTGGTTTGAATGGTCTTTGGTGCAGGGACTGAAAAACCAAAAAGCAGATCTTTTTTTCTCGCCGGATGGATTTTGTTCCCTGGCAACCGATGTGCCGACACTTATGGTGACTCATGATATTGCCCATCACCATTTTCCGGAACACGTGCCCTTTTTGTCCCGTTGGTATTACAACTTTATGGTGCCACGTTATCTGAAAAGAGCGGACCATATTATTACCGTTTCCAACTTTACCAAAAATGATATTGAAAATACGTATGGCATTGCTTCGGAAAAACTGTCCGTTGCACACAATGGCAGCCGCTCTCTTTTTCGACCCCTTGCCGGCACCGAACAGGTAGAGGTCAGAAGGAATTTTTCAAATGGCAGCCCGTATTTCTTTTATTATGGTGCGGTGCATCCCCGCAAAAATGTACACCGGCTCATTACGGCTTTTGACGGCTTTAAAAACAACTTTGAATCTGAGGTAAAATTGCTCATAGGGGGACGTTTCGCCTGGCAGACAGGCCCGGTTAAATCGGCCTATGAAAAGGCGGTTCATAAAAAGGATATTCACTTTTTGGGTTACCTCTCTGAAGAATATCTGACCTCTATAGCAGGTTCTGCACTGGCGGTGGTTTATATCTCCGGTTTTGAAGGATTTGGTTTGCCCATCCTGGAAGCCATGCACGCGGAGGTTCCTGTCATCACCTCCAATGTATCTTCTCTCCCGGAAGTAGCAGGGGAGGCCGCTATTCTGGTCGACCCTGAAAATCCTGAAGATATCCAAAGCGCCATGCACCTGATTTGGAGTCAGCCCGGGAGGAGAGCCGATCTCATCGAAAAAGGAAAAAGACAACGGGAACAATTTAACTGGGATAAAACGGTAGCTGTTATCAATGAAAAAATTGACCAAATGTTATTTTGATATAAATTTATTTAATCTTTCATGTCTTGTTTGATTCATGTTTTTATGGGGTGTAATTTTTGGCTTAATGGTTTTTGGAATAATTGGATTGTTGATCTTTAAAGTAAAGGCGGGCCATTTAAATAAAGGAATAGGAGGATGCTCTTATTTCACTTACGGATACTTTTTTTCGAATAATTTTTTATCCCAAACTACCTGGTTTTCAGATTATTAAGAGGGTTGTTGTTGTTTTTTATTAACAAGTTGTAAAAAATACCTCCTTTGGTCTAGGAAATTCAACAAATTTTCATTTATCTTTGCACTCACGTTTAGACGTTTACACAGACAATAGCAATAAGCTTTTACACGACCTAAATCGAGGCTTACTACTTACACAGAAATTGAACTGGCATATTGCCCCTGAATAGCGACTTTAGAGAAAAACCATTTTTTTATTGCTTATATTGATTGAATAGTTTACCTTTGCAGCATTACTTTACAATCATTAATCCCATGATAATTAAAAGGTACTCCACGCAGCACCATTCGGTGTCTGTATATTCTTCTCCTGTAAATAAAAATAAGTTTGTTTATTTGAACCTATGATATAGGTAATGCTCACGTTATGTTTTAGTCTGAAGGGCTTTTACATAAGGTGTTTTCGCTATTTGACCTGATTTTGACCTTAATACTATAAAACATATGCTCCACAAAAAGATGTGGCGCCTGATTTGAAATACTAAAAGCATGTTTGGATTGCTTATGAAAAACATGTTATAATTCGTTTAAATTTTTCGACCTAAATAGTTTGATAAGCCACTCATTCATGAAATACGACCTAAACACAACCGGGTTTATCAAACACACTCACACCACACACGTACACTTTGCACGCCCCCTTTTACGAATGATTCACCTAACCGTTCACGTTTTACCGTGGGCCGTTCATCGTAAAAGATCACACATTAACATTGGCTAAAATTAACTTAGCATATTATCATAATCTTTTTTTTAACCTAATTTTTTTAACAAATTGTAATTTTATGAAAAATGTAAACTTCAAACAATTACTATCAGTTGTTTGCTTGCTTGCCTTTGGAGCAATCTGGGCTCAAGCCCAGGTGAACCACCCTGGCAGCGGTAACGAGGTAGTACCTTCTGGAGGTACACTTGCTTACTTTGACTCTGGTGGACCCGCAGGTGATTACCAAAGCGGCGAATCTAGTAGTGTCACATTTTGTTCCTCAGTACCAGGTGAAGCCGTAACGCTTACCTTTACTTTTGTGAACATTGAAACTTCTTCAAGCGGTTCTGGTCCTTCGCCTTTAGGATGTTGTTGGGACTATATTTCCATCGCTGATGCCAACGGAACTATTTACGCCGGTGGTTGTGGAGAAGAAGCTGAAGGTCAGGATGCTTGTGCTGACCCAAATAGCGTTGAAGACATGGATCCTGCTAATCTCGTTTTCACATCTACTGCAGCTGATGGTTGTTTAACTGTCACTTTCAACTCTGACCCTTCTTTTGCTGACGGTGGATGGGAAGCAGAATTGACAACAGGAGCTCCTCCACCGGTTGGAGGCCCTGACTGTAATCCTCCGGTAAACGGTGTGGTTACCAACGTGACAGGTACATCTGCTACCTTCACCTGGACATCCGTAAACACTCCTATCAATGATCACTGTTTTAATTTCTACATTGGAAATGAAGGCTTTGATTGTGATGAGAATGAAGAGTTTATCGCAGCTACTGTTTGTAACATTGGTGTTCCTGGAATAATCACTTCCAATAACCCATTGGTAAACGTAACTTCCTGGAACAATGCTTCCGGTGCGGTTTCTATTTCTGTTTCTGGTTTGCAGCCAGGTACTTTCTACGAGTGGAACATTTTTGAAACTTGTGACGGTAACCCTGCTCCAAACATTTTTGATTGTAGCGATGCAGCTTTCGGTCCATTCCAGACCGTAGACGATCCTATTACTGTAACTACTAATGTCACAGAAGCTACTTGTCCTTCAATTAGCCCTGGTTTTGTACCTGACGGATCTTTCACTGTTACTATTGGTGATAGCCCGACTTGTACCGGTACTTACGATATCGTAGTAGTAAATGGTCCTTTCCCACTTTTTCCAGGTGGATATGCTGGTGTTCCTGCCGGTACCTACAACTTTGCTAATGCAGGTCCTGGTGTTTACAACCTGTTGATCACTGAAACTACAGCTTGTAATCCAGTTAACGTTCCTTACAACCTTCAAGTGGTTGTTGATGAAGGCGTTGACTCAGAAGCACCTGTATGGTATGTAACTGATATCCTTGGTAATATTATCTCTGATAATGATCCGTTTACTCCTGAAGGAGGAAGTAATCTCGTATTAGGTGGAGTAAACAATGTACTTCAATTGGCAGATTATTTATTGCCAGAAGGTACATGTAATTACCAGGAACAGTGGTATGTATATGGTTTTGACAACTGTGATGGTCTCATTACCGATCCTAATGCTGTTACTGCAAACACTTGGAGATTTACTTCAGGTGGCGTGCCACTTCCTGGTTATGATTTATTCCCTAGTACTCAGGTCATTGTAACTCCTGACGGATTTGGTACTTATTTGATTGATGTCAACTGGCCATCTGGTGTACTTGGCGTATCTCTTAATATGGTAGATGCTGCAGGAAATGGAGCAGATCTGTTTGCTGATGGAATTTGGTTGATTAAAACACTTGCAGAATTCAATGATCCTGAAGTTATCATTGTTGGAGCCAACAATGTTACCATTCCTCATTGTGCTGATTCAAGAACCATCACGGTTACTGTTTACTTCTCAAATCTTTGTGAGCAAACAATTTACCAGGATGGTATCAACTTCAATGCAAATGGTACTGAAGTATTGAATTATTTTAATGGAGGAGATGATGTTTTTGGACCTTTCGGTAATGGACAAGGATACGGATATGCTGAATATTTCGTAACTGTTTCTGCTGCAGATGATGGTTCTTTATGGTCTGCTTCTTATACCGACCAATGGGGTAACACAGGTTATGCTGATGTTGTCATTTCTGTAGAACAAGCTGCAGCTGACGCTCCAGCAGTGATCATCGCAGCTGATGATAACCTGACTATTCCTTACTGTGAGGATGCAACATTATTCTGTTACTCTTTCCAGATTTATGATGACTGTGCTCCTGTTGACCCAGCTGGTGTTGGATTCATCAGTGACAACTCAGGCCTTGCTATTACTTATGCTGATGTAAACAGCCAGACCAACGTAGGTTTCTTCGAAGCTTGTGGCGTGGTTTCTGCCGGACCTTACATCTTTGACATTACATATGACGGACAATTGGTTCAGCCTCTGGTAAACATCCAGCAGCAGCAGAACCAGGCTCCTACAGTTATTCTTCCTGGAAACCTGAACTTTACCATTCCTGTATGTGAGACTTCTGTTAACCAGACATTCTCTATCCAGGTGAGTGATGATTGTGATGATTTGACTTTATTGGAAGCTCAGAATTGGGAAGTTGGAATCCAGCAATACCTTGGTGGTACTCCTCCAGCTTTAACTCTTCAGTGGGCTTATGCTGAAGGATATTTGGAAATAACTGCTAATTTCACTGCAGCGAATGACGGTAACTTGCTTTATGCAACTTTCACCGACAGCGATGGTGCAACTAAAACTGTAGATTCTGAAATCAATGTAGTTAGCCAGCCAGATCAGTGGGCTCCTGTAATTGTATATCCTTCACAGGATATCAATATCGACCTGGATCCTTGTGATGATCCTATCGTACCTGTAACTTTCTACGTAACTGCAACAGACAACTGTTCTGATGTAACGCCTGTAGTTAAGTTGAATGGTGGACAGATTTTCCCTGCTGCCGGTACCAATAACTATACTGTTAATGCACCTGTAGGTAACCATACGGTTACTATTGATGCAGTTGATGCTGCTGGAAATGCAAGTTCTGAAGACTTCCACATCGTGGTAACTCAGGATCCTGCACCACAGGACAACCTTGCTTGTATTGCTTTCATCAACATCACTTTAGATGATGAGTGTTTTGCAGAGCTTGATCCTTCAATCGTATTCACAGGTACCTGGGGATGTTTAACTCCAGACGATTTCACAGTAACCGTTATTGACTCAAATCCTCTAAACGGATCTACCATTGACGGTTGTGGTACTTTCGGATATTCTGTTGCATTGAAAGACGGTGTTGAAGGTAACTTCACCATTTGTTGGGGTCAGATTAAAGCTGAAGACAAAACTGCTCCTGTAGTTGAGTGTCCAGACAATACTTCTTACTCTTTGACAAGCCACAAAGAATTCATCTGTACTGATATTGATCATATCCTGATCAGTGGTGTTCAGTATTATACTACTTACGCTAATGGCCAGGTAGTTCCTGGATCTATGAGCGCTGCTTTAGCTTACATCCTTGGTGAAACAGGACGTCCATTGGTATGGGATAACTGTGGCCAGGTACGTGTTTCTGTATGGGATGAAGTAACAGAAAGTGAAGATGGTTGTGGTTATGACGTTATTACTCGTCACTTCAAAGTAGCAGATCGTTACAATAGCAACTGTACTAACGCTCCTATGACCGACGAATGTACTCAGCAGATTTTCGTTCGCAAGCCAAACATTGGCGATGTACACGTTCCTGCTGCTGTAGTGGAAATCGGTTGTGATGAAACTGTTGCTCTTGACGCAGACGGATTCCCTGCTCCAAGTGTAACGGGTTACCCAACAGTATCTACTGCTTATGGTACTTATAACCTTGCTGATACTTACTGTAACTTAGGTGCAACTTATGTTAACAGCCCTGCTATTAACGTTTGTGCTAACAGCTACAAAATTATCAGAACCTGGACTATCGTTGACTGGTGTCATCCAACACCTGTAACCAACTATACTCAGGTCATCAAAGTTGGTGATACTGAAGCTCCTTCTATTGAGTGTAACTTAGTTGATACAGATTGGGATGGTATTGGTGATAGCCACCCTGTATACTCTACCGGACCATTCGATTGTACTGCTGCTTTCCCAATTCCTGCTCCTATCGTTACAGATAACTGTAATACATGGAACTGGAGTGTTGCTGTTGTAATTCTTGTTGAGCAAGATGTTTACAACCAGTGGGGTCAAGTAACAGGTACTGAAACTGTTAAGCAAACAATTGCTTCTTACGGACCATTTGCTGCCGGCCAAGCTGGACCATACGTAAGTGGTATTCCTATGAGCACATTGGGTGCACATACTTTCTGCTATACTGTAACTGACGTTTGTGGTAATTCAGCTTCACTTTGCTGTCCTTTCGAAGTTGTTGACAATATTGCTCCTGTAGCAGTATGTGATGACAATTTACATATTTCAATAGGTGGTGAAGGTTATGCACGCGTTTACGCAGAAGATGTTGACGAAGGTAGCCATGACAACTGTAGTGATGTTACTATCAAAGTACGTCGTGCAGGTGGTGTTTGGGGTCCTTGGGTTGACTTCGATTGTGATGACGTACACAACTACGTAACTATCGAGTTAATGGTAACTGATGCAGCGGGTAACACCAATATGTGTTGGTTAGATGTACTGATTGAAGATAAGATCAATCCTTACTGCCACGCTCCACACAACACTACTCGTCACTGTGACGATGATGAACTGTTACACATAGACTGGACGGATGTAGACCAACTCAACGAAGTATTCGGAGAGGCATGGGCTGAAGATAACTGTAATGCAACTGCTGCACAGATTTCTGTCAACAACAACCTTAACGATTGTGGATGGGGTACTGTAGTACGTACATTCCGTGCAACTGATGATTGGGGTCTGACTTCAACTAACTCATGTCAGCAGGTTATTACTGTTTACGAAGTACACAACTACGAAATCAAATTCCCTAAAGATGCATCTGCAGAGTGTGGAACTCCAAACCCTGATACAATTGCATACAATACTTTAGGATGTGATCTGATCACTGTTAACGTAACGGATGTTCCTTACACAGCAACAAGCGACGAATGTTATAAAATCTTACGTACGTATAAAGTAATCAACTGGTGTGAGTGGGATGGCGAGTCTGACCCAATCGTAATCGGAAGAGATGAAGATTGTGACAACAATCCAGGTGATGAAAATGTATGGGTACTGGTTCGTACTACTTGGAACGGTAACAACCCAATCTACACTACTTACGTAGACAGAGACAATGACGAAAACAACACGAATCCATTTATTGGAACTTCACGTTGTACTAACTTGCCTAAGCCAAACGGAGAATGGGCAAACAGCAATATCAATACTGAATTGACAAGTGTAGGCCACTGGCAGTATACTCAGGTGATCAAAGTTTATGACTTTGTTGCTCCTACTGCAGTAGTAACTGATTACGGCGCATTCTGCAGTGAAACAGCAGATTGTTACGGAGATGTTGAAATTACTTTCACAGTTGAAGAACTTTGTGATCTGAGCGTTGTCACTGTAGAAGGATTCATCGATGCATTTGCAGATGGCGTTCTTGACGGTTCTGCAACCATTTCTGGTCCTGTAGCTATTGATGCTACTCACGCTTCTTACACAATCAGCGGAAACTATCCACTTGGTTCACACAGCTTTGGTGTTCACATCGAAGATGGATGTCATAACATCACTTGGTTAGAAATTCCTTTCGATGTTGTTGACTGTAAAGCACCAACACCAATCTGTATCAACGGATTGACTGTAACTTTGATGCCTCAGCCAGACGGATGTTGTGCTATGGCAATCTGGGCAAGCGACTTTATCGCTTCTGATATTGAAGATTGTACAGAGCCTATCAAGTACTCTATCCACAGAGCTGATGACGTAGCTGACGGATCTGAGATCCCAACTCCAGATGTAACTGGTTTGGTACTCGATTGTAACGATGATGCAACTACTTTGATTCGTATTTACTCATGGGATAGTGCGTACAACCCATATGCTGTTCAACCAGACGGTACTATTGGTGGTCCTAACTATGATTACTGTGAGACTTACGTATTGGTTCAGGCTTGGGTTACTTGCCCAACCGGTGCTGTAGGTGCAACTGTTGCAGGTGCAATTGCTACTGAAGATTCTGAAGGTTTAGAAGGTGCTGAAGTTCAGTTGGCAGGAAGTGTATTCCTTGATGCATTGACTGGAACTGATGGTAGCTATGCTTTCAACAACGTTACTACTGGTAGCGATGTTACGCTTACTCCTCACCTCGATGCTAACCCATTGAACGGAGTATCTACATTTGACCTCGTATTGATCAGCAAGCACATCTTGGGTGTTCAGTTGTTGAATAGCCCATACAAGTTGATCTCTGCTGACGTTAACTCTTCAGGAACAGTTACCACTGCGGATATGATCCAATTGCGTAAACTGATCTTGGGTGTTTACACTGACTTCCCGAATAACACAAGCTGGAGATTTGTTGACGCTTCTTATGTATTCCCAGATCCATCTAACCCATGGGCCGAAGAATTCCCAGAAGTAATCAACATTGATGGCTTGTCAGGTGATGATTTGAACAATAACTTCATCTCAGCTAAGATTGGTGATGTTAACGGTTCTGCTACTCCTAACGTAACTAGCGTTGAAGAGCGTAATGTGAACGGATTGTTCGCACTTACTACTGAAGACGTAACAGTTAAAGCAGGAAACCAGTACAGCGTAAGCTTTACTGCTGCAGATCTCGCTAAAATCCAGGGTTACCAGTTTACATTGACATTCGATAATGCAGCATTGAGCCTGTCTGACATCGAGTACGGTGTAGCTACTGAAGAAAACTTTGGAATGTCCTTCCTGAACGAAGGTATCATTACTACTAGCTGGAATGGTGAAGCTGCAGACAATGCAGTATTGTTCACTTTGATCTTCACAGCTAATACAGAAGCACAATTGAGTGACCTGATCGGAGTAAGCTCACGCTACACAGTAGCAGAAGCTTATGACAACAACGGAACATTAGACGTAGCGATCAACTTCACAAACGGAGTTGTTGCAACTGCTGGTTTCGAAGTATATCAGAACACACCTAACCCATTCAATGGAGTTACTAAGATTGGTTACAGCCTCCCACAGGATGCTAACGTAACGATCACTATCCAGGATGTGACAGGTAAGACACTGAGAGTTGTTAATGCAAATGGTGTTAAAGGTTATAATGCTTATGACTTCAACGCTGAAAACTTAGCAACTGGTGTTCTGTATTACACAGTTTCAACAGACGATTTTACTGCTACTAAGAAAATGATCTTGGTTAAGTAATCTAAAGTTATAATATAACTTTTGGAGTGGCTCCCTAGGAGCCACTCCTTTTTTATTAGAGCCTAATTGTAATTTTTCTTTTTTTATAGTACCTTAGCGGAAAGTTTTAAGATAAAGGAGTTGCCAAGCCTTTTTTTCTGGTAGGAGCTCCACAATAATCCCATTTTATGAAAAAATATTATACTGGAAAATTTTTCCTACTATCCCTCCTGTCGTTTTTCATTTCCTTTGACGCCTCCCTGGCGCAGACTACTTCACTTTTTTTCGAAAATCAGGATGTAGAACCCGGCACAATGGTTGATGTCGACCTAAAAGTATCCGCTTTTCAGGATATGCTTGGTATGCAGTTTTCTGTAAATTGGGATCCCAATGTACTTGATTTTCAGAATGTTGAAAATTTTGGTATTGATGATATCACCAAAGAAGCTAATTTTGGCTTGGATTCGGTAGGTGCAGGTCGACTGGGATTCTTGTGGATCGATAACAGCCTTTCTGGTGTGGCCTTGGTAGATAGTTCTGTATTATTCTCTATTAAATTTATAGTCATTGGAGACCCTAACTCCGCCACCTCAGTCAGCTTTTCAAACATACCAACACTTATCGAACTCTCTGACGAAAACGGAGTAATCGAATCAGAGATGGTCAGTGGAACGCTTAACGTTACTGAACCTAATGCTACTTTTTTTAATAATGCCCCGGATCAAATTAAAGTAATAGACTGTTACCCCAACCCGTTCTCTGCCTTTACCACACTGGATTTTGAAATGGCTCACGGAAACCAATTGACGCTTTCAATTAAGGACGCGAAAGGAAAAGTTGTTCAAGAACGACATGAGTATTTTCCAGCCGGAAAGCACAAGATTATTTTAAATAAAGACTCATTTCCTTCAGCAGGAATTTACTTTTATGAATTGGTTTCCAGAGAATTTAAAGTCTCTCAAAAAATTATTCATATAAGTAATTAATGAGCTTAATTACTATACCTTTGACCTGGTTTCAGGTTTAAAATGGTATTTGTTATTACCTGTGATCAATAAGTATCGATCAGTGGTATTTTGGCTGAATCCATTTAATTGTGTGCCAATTGGATGTAGCCTCCTTGTAATGATTATAACCAGTATGAATCATGAATTTTTTTCATGCCCTGCTGGAATTAATATTTTTCTCAGAACATATTTTTTAACATCCCAAACTCCGAGCAACATGACCAGAATTTTTACTTGCCTTTTATCAAGGCTGGCTACTATGGTGTTTATCATAGTGGCTCAGGTGTCTTTCGGATTTTCTAGCCCATCCTTTTTTTCCAATTCAACTTCAGACAATCTTTCGGATCAGGACCTTGGAGGATTTACCTTGTCAATGACAAGCATAAGTGCTAACCAGGGCGATGTTGTTTGTCTGCCGATTACCGTCAATGGGTTTAATGACGTGATCGGGATGCAGTTCACTATTCATTATGATCAGACTGCGTTGAGTTATTCTTCCTTGACCAATTTCAATTTGCCGGGTTTATCCATAAGCAATTATGGAACGCCTGACAACGGTCAAACACCAGGGACGATAACCATGTCCTGGCTGGATAACACCTTTGCAGGGGTAACTGTCCCCGATGGAGACCCCATTTTCGAGTTATGCCTCAATGTAACGGCAGATAACGCGATCGCAGCGGTTAATTTTTCCGGTACTCCGGTGGCTATTGAAATTATTGATTCCAACGACAATGAGCTGGCTGCATCAACAAACAATGCTACCGTTACTATTGGTACCGGTGGCAGTGGCGGCGGGGGAGACCTCATGTTTTCCTTGTCTGATGAAACGGTTGCCCAGGGGCAGCAGGTTTGTGTTGGCGTAAGCGTTAGCGGTTTCACTGATGTCATCGGCATGCAGTATACCGTCAGGTATGACCCTGCAGCACTTACTTTTGTTTCAGTAGGCAGCTTTAATCTCACTGGGCTCTCTGTAAGTAATTTCGGAACTCCCGATAACGGAACAGCTAATGGAGTGGTTACCATGTCCTGGACCGATAATACCTTTGCAGGACTTTCCTTACCCGATGGTACTCAAATTTTTGAAATTTGTTTCACAGCAACAGGTAGTGGAAATACTTCTGTTTTCTTCAGCAATAGCCCTGTACCTCTTGAGGTGCTTGATGCTGGCGAAAATATTATTAATGCTGGTACGAATAACGGAACAGTAACCATTACAGGCGGTAGTGGAGGAGGTAATATGTCTTTATCACTTTCCAATGAATCCGTAGTGCAAGGGCAGCAGGTTTGTGTCGGGGTTTCTGCTTCTCAGTTTGTGAACATTATTGGCATGCAATTCACGATTGGGTACAATGCTTCGGTATTGACTTACAATTCTATTTCCAGCCTTAACCTTACCGGCCTTTCTGAAAGTAATTTTGGTACCCCGGCCAATGGAACATCGCCCGGTGTGATTACCCTCTCCTGGACCGATAACACCTTTAATGGAGTTTCCGTTCCCAATGGAACACAGCTCTTTGAAGTGTGTTTTACAGCTTCAGGTTCAGCAGGAACTACTCCGGTTACTTTCCTGGGAGCACCCGTTGCCCTGGAAGTTATAGATGTTGCTGAAAATACTGTTGTAACCAATACACAAAATGGTAGTGTTACCATCACAGGTGGTTCGGGTGGCGGCGACGGCTTCATGATCAATGTTTCCGACGAGACAGTGGCGCAGGGCGCGACCGCTTGTGTAGGAATAAGCGTTGATGACTTTACCAATATTATCGGTACACAGTTTACCGTGAACTATAATGCTGCGGCGCTTTCTTTCCAGACTTTCCAGGGCTTCAACCTTCCAGGATTGACCGCGAGTAATTTCGCCAACCCGAGTGCCGGTACGCTGACATTTTCCTGGATAGACAATACCTTTGCCGGGGTGACTCTTCCTGCGGGAACGACCATTTTTGAGGCTTGCTTCACCGCTACAGGTGCCGCAGGAACTACCGCCGTAAGCATAGGCAACAGCCCCGTGCCGGTAGAAATCCTTGATGTGGATGAGAACCTTGTCACAGCAACGACGAACAACGGAAGTGTTACCATCACCGGCGGTACGGGTGGCGTTGACGGCTTTATGATCAATGTTTCCGACGAGACAGTGGCGCAGGGCGCGACCGCTTGTGTAGGAATAAGCGTTGATGACTTTACCAATATTATCGGTACACAGTTTACCGTGAACTATAATGCTGCGGCGCTTTCTTTCCAGACTTTCCAGGGCTTCAACCTTCCAGGATTGACCGCGAGTAATTTCGCCAACCCGAGTGCCGGTACGCTGACATTTTCCTGGATAGACAATACCTTTGCCGGGGTGACTCTTCCTGCGGGAACGACCATTTTTGAGGCTTGCTTCACCGCTACAGGTGCCGCAGGAACTACCGCCGTAAGCATAGGCAACAGCCCCGTGCCGGTAGAAATCCTTGATGTGGATGAGAACCTTGTCACAGCAACGACGAACAACGGAAGTGTTACCATCACCGGCGGTACGGGTGGCGTTGACGGCTTTATGATCAATGTTTCCGACGAGACAGTGGCGCAGGGCGCGACCGCTTGTGTAGGAATAAGCGTTGATGACTTTACCAATATTATCGGTACACAGTTTACCGTGAACTATAATGCTGCGGCGCTTTCTTTCCAGACTTTCCAGGGCTTCAACCTTCCAGGATTGACCGCGAGTAATTTCGCCAACCCGAGTGCCGGTACGCTGACATTTTCCTGGATAGACAATACCTTTGCCGGGGTGACTCTTCCTGCGGGAACGACCATTTTTGAGGCTTGCTTCACCGCTACAGGTGCCGCAGGAACTACCGCCGTAAGCATAGGCAACAGCCCCGTGCCGGTAGAAATCCTTGATGTGGATGAGAACCTTGTCACAGCAACGACGAACAACGGAAGTGTTACCATCACCGGCGGTACGGGTGGCGTTGACGGCTTTATGATCAATGTTTCCGACGAGACAGTGGCGCAGGGCGCGACCGCTTGTGTAGGAATAAGCGTTGATGACTTTACCAATATTATCGGTACACAGTTTACCGTGAACTATAATGCTGCGGCGCTTTCTTTCCAGACTTTCCAGGGCTTCAACCTTCCAGGATTGACCGCGAGTAATTTCGCCAACCCGAGTGCCGGTACGCTGACATTTTCCTGGATAGACAATACCTTTGCCGGGGTGACTCTTCCTGCGGGAACGACCATTTTTGAGGCTTGCTTCACCGCTACAGGTGCCGCAGGAACTACCGCCGTAAGCATAGGCAACAATCCTGTGCCGGTAGAAATCCTTGATGTAAATGAAAACCTTGTCACTGCAACGACCAATAACGGAAGCGTTACCATTACCAATGGTACAGGAGGTGGACAATTGACCGTTAACGTAGGCGTTGAATCAGTAGAACAGGGAAATATGGTTTGCGTGCCCATTACCGTAAATGACTTTACAAACATTATCGGAGCACAATTGTCCTTGAGTTATAATCCGGCGAACTTGTCATTTAGCAATTTTAGCGGATTTGGATTACCTGGCCTAAGTGCAAGTAACTTTGGAAACCCTGTTGCGGGTTCCATTACTTTCTCCTGGACCGACAATACTTTTGCCGGGGTGACCTTGGCTAATGGCACTCAAATCTTTGAAGTGTGCTTTACGGCTGTTGGGGCTGCAGGGGTAGTAACACCCGTGAATATTGTAAATAATCCGGCTGCTGTTGAATTTATTGATGTAAACGACAATCCGGTAACGGCTACTATCCATAACGGTTCAGTGACCATAACCGATCCAAACGTAGATCCTTCCAATGCAGGTTTCAGCCTGACATTATCAGAAGAAACGGCTATGACAGGGCAAACGGTTTGTGTGGACATGATCGTGAATAATTTTGGCAGCATCTCTGGCATGGATTTCTCGATTAATTACAATCCAGCACTGCTTAATTTTGTTTCCATTGGCAATTTTAACCTCACAGGATTGGATTTGGGCGATTTCAATTACCCGGGTTCCGGAACAAGTGCTGGAAAGATTACCCTTTCATGGGATAATGCTTCGGCAGTGTCTCTGCCTGATGGAACGGCTGTTTTTGAAATATGCTTCCAGGTAATTGGCCCTGGCGGTAGTGTTTCTGCCGTGAGTTTTACCAGCAATCCTGTGGGCATAAATATCACTGATGGAAATGGTGCTTCAGTGGAAACCAATCTCGATCATGGTTCTGTAACCATTTTATCTGATGGAGGTAACAATTATGATGGATTTACCCTAGTGTTATCTGAAGAGTCGGCGACTGCAATGGGAGAACAAGTTTGCGTTTCCATGGAGGTTTATGATTTTGCAAATATCATCGGGATGCAATTTACCATCAATTACAATCCCACTTTGCTCGGTTTCGTCTCAGTTGGAAACTTTAACTTACAAGGACTTACCGAGGGGAATTTTGGAACACCAGGCAACGGACAATCACCCGGAACAATCACCTTTTCATGGACTGATCAGGATCTTACGGGGGAGTCTGCTGCAGATGGAACGGCGCTTTTTGAAATTTGCTTTACCACCTTATTCAATAATGGGACCACACCGGTTCAATTTTCAAATTCTCCGGTGGCCATTGAAATAATCAATACAAATGACCAGGAGGTCCCGGCTGCAACCGACAATGGCTCCGTGACCATTGGGGGAAATGTACAGGCAGAAGGTTTTGCCTTATTCATTGAAGATATCAGCGCTTCACCTGGTGATCAGATTTGTCTGGATGTAACGGCTCAGGATTTTATTGATCTTAATGGCATTCAGTTTACGATCAACTATGATCAAGCGGCACTTCAGTTTTTAAACGTCGGGGCATTCAATTTGCCAAGCTTAAGTGCTTCAAACTTTAATACTACCAATCCGGGAAAAATCGTATTGTCATGGGATGATCCGACTTTACAGGGGGTAACCCTGATTGGATCGGATTCCACTTTGTTTGAAATGTGTTTCAATGTAATAGGAACCAGTTCCACTGCCCTTACTTTTGGTAACTCACCAGTTACTATTGAAGCGGTGGATGTGAATGACAATATCATTGATCCGATTGATTCCGATGACCCAGGTATTATAACGATTGGCACCGCAGTACCCCCTAGCATTACCAATTTCCTGGTAACCCCGGTTTCCTGTAACGGATCCGGCGATGGAGTGATCAGCATTGATGCCATTTCAGGGAATGGGCCCTTCGCTTACCTCTGGAGTTTGGTCGGTGAGGATGGATCCACTATCTCAGGGCTGGAGCCGGGCACATATTATGTGACCGTTGTTGATGCTTCTACTACCTTATTGACTTCCGCATCCTTTACGGTTACGCAACCTGGACCACTGACGATCTCCAATATAAATGTGGTGGATGTGGTTTGTGCTAATGAAGCAACCGGATCGATAAGCATTACCGTTACCGGTGGAACCATGCCCTATATGGTTGAATGGAGTGGCGGATTGCCTGATGGATTGGTGCAAAACAACCTTGCAGCCGGAGTATATTCCGTAACCGTTACCGATGCAAGAGGATGTACAGCCTCTACTACCATTACAGTTGATGGATCAAATAACCCATTGAATATTACCAGCCTGATTCCTGTAAATGTGCCAGGGGGAGCAGTCAACCTGACGGTAACCGGAGGAACCGGAGCGGGAACCTATGATTATTCATGGACAGGACCTGGGACTTTTATGGCAACAACCGAAGACATTACTGGACTTTCCCAACCTGGAAATTATTGTGTTACCGTTACCGATAATGCGGGTTGTACGGATGAAGCCTGCGTTCAGGTAGGTGAAAATATCATTATTAATTCTTTCCAGATCAACAACACTTGTGTTGGCACATCTCAGGGGGGGATTAATATTGAGGTGACTGGCGGAGTTGGATTGCTCACTTACCAATGGGCCTTGCAAGGGGGGACTAATAATCCTATCAGCTTGAGTCAGGATATCATTAACCAGCCTGCAGGAAATTATACAGTGACCATTTCGGATGTCAACAATAACCAGATCACGGGTTCTTTCCAAATTCAGAATTATTCAACCTTAACCTATGGAGCGACCATCGGGCCTGCTTTAAATGGTAACGATGGATCTATTGTACTGAATAACTTCCAAAATGGAACACCACTGTCATATCAGTGGTCACCAAACGTTTCCAATACTACTTTTGAAGCTTATAACCTGTCCGCCGGGCAGTATTGTGTCACCGTTACAGACCAGAACGGTTGTCAGACAAATGCCTGTTATATGGTTCCTGCAGCGCCACTGGCGTTTACTGGAGAAGTGACAACCGATGTTTCCTGTAACGGATACTCCAATGGTATCCTGGCTGTGACAGTAAGTGGAGGGATACCTCCTTATACTTATGTAGCAGATGCAGGCCCTTCACCAATCGCCAACGTGACCGGAGCGTTTATGGTGAATACATTATCCGCAGGAACAGTCAATTATACGATAACAGATGCGCAAGGTACTGTTATCGGAGGTTCAAGTCAAATAAACCAGCCAGATCAGATTACCTACAACTCAGCCGTGGTGAATGATGTGGAAGGACCGGCTTGTTCAGGAAAGATTGTACTGGACATCAACGGAGGTACCGGGCCCTATTCAGTAACCTGGAACTCAGGCATTGGAGGCACCCAGCCGATTGGTTTATGTGGGGGCGATTATGTGCCTTCTATTACAGATTCACATGGATGCCAGTTATTTGCCACAGAAGCAATCGTCGTTTCAGAACTTTCAGATTCTGTATCCATTGTTGATGTGACCTGCCAGGGAGACGAGAACGGTTTAATTGACCTGTCTCCTTTTGGGGCGAACACTTATACCTTTGAATGGCGTAAACAAGGTAGCCCGGCGATTATTTCCACCAATGAAGACCTCCCTGATTTTGGTCCGGGAACCTATACGGTTGAAATCACCGATGAGACCGGGGCTGTATTGATCAATACCTATGAAATTGGTACGCAGTCGAATCTCGCTGTGAACGTGAATATAACTTCTAATTACAATGGATATGCCGTAAAATGTAGTGATTCCTCAGATGGAACAGCACTTGCGGCAGGATCTAATGGAGTAGGGGTTTACTCTTACGAATGGGAATACGGTGGAAGCCTTTTCAGCGTAGGGGCTAACCTTACGAATGCCACGGCGGGCACTTACAACCTTATCGCAATTGATGAACTGGGGTGCGAAGCTATGGAAGTTATTACTTTATCCGCCCCGCCCGTGCTTAATGCGGTGGAAGCTGTGGAAGATGTTTCCTGTGACGGATTGCAGGACGGATCTATTGAAGTGGCCGGTTTCGGAGGTGTTCCTGATTATGTTTACCAGTGGAGTAACCCTAATATTGGCAGTGCGAACAATTTCCTTGCTGCAGGAAATTATGGCCTGACCGTAACAGATGCCAACGGATGTACCATTGTAAGAAGTTACAATATTGTGGAACCTACACCGATCCAGGTGACTATCGTGGCAGAACCTGCCACCGAACCGGGAACGGGATACAGCGATTGTAGTGGATCCAATGGTTCTGTATCAGCAATAGTAACCGGGGGAAATGGAGAGTACAATTACAATTGGCTCAATATTGAGGTAATTGATCTTAATCAGGATGTAATTACCGGATTGTGCCCCGGACCATATTACCTCCAGGTAACCGATAGTAATGGCTGCGAAAGTTTGTCTGGTACAGTGGTTGGAGAAGTGGAAGATCGCCGTTTCCCTTGTTTAGAACAAAGAGTGGTGATTACGCCGGATGGTAATGGCAGCAATGACGAATTCATTATTTTCTGTATCGGAGAGTTACCAGATAATCACCTGGAAATCTATAACAGATGGGGTCAGCTGGTGTACCAAACGGATAATTACGATAATAGCTGGGAAGGAAATTCTTTCAACGGTGATCCTCTGCCTGAAGGACCTTATTACTTCATCCTGGAATACCAGAGCCCTGACGGGATCATCCAGACGAAGGGATCGCTGACTATTGTGAGATAAGATCTGCAACTCTGAATTGTGTTTGCGTCTGCTGAAAGGCAGACGCAAACAAACCTTAAGCATCATTTTCCAAGAACCGTTTAATTCCATTAAAATGAGAAAATTATTTTTACTCTTTATATCAATATTGGCCTTTCATTTTCTTTCCGCTCAGGACGAGGCCATTTTTATGCAATATCACATCAGCCCGGTTTTAATTAATCCGGCAGCAGCGGGGTTTGATGATTCTCATAATTTGCATTTGAATTTGCGTGCACAGTGGACCGGATTCCCGGATGCGCCTAAAACCTATACGGCTTACTATAATGGGCCTATTGGCAAATCCTTTGGGCTGGGAGTCGGGTTATTATCTGAAACTGCCGCACAATTGACCCGTTTAAAGGCGCAATTGAATTTTGCTTTCAAGTTCAATATACAGGAAACAGCCAAACTTTCAGCAGGTTTCTTCACAGAGTTTCAGCAAATGACCGTCGATAATGCTATCACTGGGGGGGAATTCTTTGACCCGGCAGATGATCTCCTTACGGAAATCCTTGATGGAAAAAGCATCTTTGATGCAGCACTGGGCGTACGCGGTACCATTAAAGAAAACACCTATTTCGGGATTACCTTTAATAATCTTGTCAGAAGCCGACTCGATGATATTGCAGGAACCACTTCGTCCGGAAACAGAGGTTTTTTTAGTTATTATACCTTTAATTTAGGGCACACCTTTGAATTATACGAATACAATGTAAAACTGGAGCCATCCATTTTAATTCGACAAATCAGGGATGTTCCTTTTCAGATGGATTTTAACCTGAAGGCCAGCTTCCTCAAGGATCAGCTGATAGCAGGGGTATCCTATCGCTCCCTTAGTGCCATGGGAATCCTGTTGGGAACCAAACTTTCTGCTTTCAGGCTTTATTATTCCTATGATTTGTCTTTCCAGCATTTCCAGAAGTTTAATACGGGGTCCCATGAGGTCACCGTCGCGTTTAAGTTTGAAAAGAAAGAAAAAGACCTTAAAAAGTTTTAAAATAAACTATGAATTAAATACAGATGTCCTTTAACAATTAATTTTAGAAGGCCCCCTCCTTAACAGGAAGCGGGGCTTTTCTTTTGTACGGAAAAATAATAGGCATATCGGTTTAGATTTTTTCAAAAAAAAATGTATCTTTGTGTCAACTTCTTCAGGAAGTAACTTTATAGGCTAAATTCATACCTCTTTTAAGCAGATTTTTTCTTTCTGCTTTAATTCACAAAAAGTATTTAATCAATTATTTGATTATTCTAAAAAATTGATTCCTCACGGAATCGATGGTTTCGTGTTTTTGGATGGTTCTGATCTGTGATCAGTTCACCTATCCGAAAACATGGTAAATTTTATTTAAGGCGATTGGATTGTATGTGATTCACAAGAGCCGTTTTCAAGTGTATACTTTAATCGGTTTTTGGGATGGCCTCTCTTCTGGCACACAGGAGGGGGGCTTTTTTATTTTGGGCCTTTTTCGTTTAAAATCATCTCTTTTGGGAAGGCCAGATTGAAGGTATCTCCGGTTGGAAAATTTTTACCCTAAAGCATACAACACCTTAAATAAAACCTGCTCCCCCAACCTGATTTCATCAAATTTTATATTAAATTTAATTTTAAGTCGTTGATTATAAATGTTTTATGTGTTTATTTTTTTATTGATTTTCATTAAATTAAAAACTGGCACGATATTTTCTTATAGTTATCTGAACAGTTTAATTTATTCCATTTCCAGGAAAAAAATTAAAGCTTCACTTTGAGATGGTCTAAAAAAAGCTTCTTTAAACCGGGTATTCCGGTAAAGCAGGCAGACAGATAGCTTTTCCAATAAATAAAAAGCGGAATTAAAAGCATTATTTCTGACAGGTGTTGACCTGTGAGAGACAGGCGGAGCTATCCCAGATTTTAAAACAGATTAAACTATTCAGCAATAATTATTAACACGTCAAAATTATGAAACACTTAAATTTAAACACGTCAAAAGAAACCGGATGTTCTGCACCGGTAGCCGGGAGAAGGAAATACGGGGGAGGGTTAAATCTTCGGGTTTTGCTTCTTTCGTTATTTACTTTATTCGCCTTTATTAGTTTACAAGCCCAATGTAATCTGGCATGTATCGGTACGTTTAATTCTCCTTTACAGGTTTCTGTGAACCAAACCTGTGAGGTAACCCTGGTGATCGACGCGGTAGTCCAGGCACCTCTGCAGTGCCCTGGTCCAAAGAATATGATCGCCAGAGATGGCCTGAATAATGTCGTGGCCTTTGGAGTGGATCAAATTTTCTTTGATGCATCTCCTTATATAGGAGAAATACTGAGCGTGGAGATCGAAGACATTAATACCAATACCATTTGTATCGGTTTTATAGAACTGATGGATTATGTAAATCCTGTTTTCCAGGTAAACTGCGCCGATGTTTTCATGGGATGTATGGGGGATACAAGTGTTGCCACTATTGGAATGCCTGTGGCTATGGATAATTGCGGAAGCATTGAAAGTCTCACCTATACCGATGTAGTGACCCTGGGCAACTGCCTGACGGAAATTGTGACAGAAGTGGAGAGAACCTGGGTGGCTACCGACAATTCAGGTAATTCCGTAAGTTGTGTACAAATGATTTACCTGGAAAAACCTACCCTTGACATGGTGGTTTTTCCCAATAATATTACCATTAGCTGCGATAATCCGGATGCAGATCCGGAAACGGTTACCGGTGTACCCATGATTGATGGGGGCAGCATCATGAATGGGGATATATGTAATTTGCTTACCACCTTCGAAGATGATACGGTTTATGTATGCTCCAATATTGAGTATCAGATCGTCAGGGAATGGTCAGTATTGGATAATTGCACCGACTTCTTCGTGATGCACCAACAGATTATCAGCATCGCGGATGAAACGGCTCCCGTATTTGAATGCCCGGAGAATCTTGTCGTTTCCACCGTCCCTGGAGAGTGTTATGGTACGGTATCCCTTCCGATTCCCGAGTTATCGGATAATTGCGATGCCGATCCTGATATTTTCGCCAATACTTCGTATGGAGCGGCCGGTTTTGGCCCCCACACTCACGTTCCTGTGGGCACCCATACCGTGCAGTATACCGGAGTAGATGAATGCGGAAACACTACAGGGTGTTCCATTACTGTGACGGTGGTGGATAATCAAAAACCTACTGCTGTTTGTAATGATGAGCTGGTGGTTTCGATTTCAACGGGAGGCATAGGGGTAGTAGCTGCTGTTTCTTTTGATGAAGGCAGTAATGATAACTGTAACCCTCAGCTTTTTTATAAGGCCAGGAGGGTAATGACAGGGGTTTGTGATGGAGCCAATGGGGATGATTCTCCACAGGACGGTTACCAGGAATGGTTTGACAACCAGGTGATTTTCTGTTGCGAGGAAATGGAAGAAGATTCCATTATGGTTTTACTACACGTTTATGAAGTAAATCCGGGGCAGGGACCCATCGATCCTTCAAGAGAATTGCCAGGCGGCGATTTGTTCAATCATTTCAACGAGTGTACAACACTGGTCACCGTTCAGGATCAAATTGCCCCGTTTTTTGCCGATTGCCCGGATGACGTGACCATCGATTGTCACGATGATTATTCAGATCTTTCTATTTTCGGAAGCCCGGTGGTGATCGATAATTGTACTTATACCTTAGAAACGGATGTGGTTGAGAATATAAATAATTGTGGGGTAGGAAATATTGTAAGAACTTTTACCGCTACTGATCTTTCTGAACATACAGCAACCTGTGTGCAGGTAATTACGTTGATCAACGAAGATCCTTTTAGTGAGGATCAGATCATCTGGCCGCCAACTTATACCACTTATGAATGTGGAGCTGCCGTGGCTCCCGGAGATTTACCTCAAGAGTATCAGGGGCCTGTTTTTACAGGAGATCAATGCAGCAATTTGGTGTATAATTACTCTGATGCAATCTATACGATAACCATGCCGGCCTGTTATAAAATATTGAGAAAATGGACTGTGATCGACTGGTGTAATTTTGATGAAGAAAATCCTGACCAGGGCGGAAAATTTACCCATACACAAGTCATTAAAGTGTTGGATTCCGACCCGCCAGTGATTGAAAGTTGCCCTGAAAATGTAACCGTGGGAGTAGATGCTCAGTGTGGTTTCGGGACGGTTACCATGAATCCTATTGTCGCTGACGATTGCTCTAATTCACTGACCATTACCAATAATTCGCCCTATGCTTATGCCAACGGGGCGAATGCAAGTGGTGTGTACCCGTTAGGCACCACCCAGATAACCTTTACGGTTGCTGATCATTGTGGAAATGCTTCTACCTGTTCGGTGCTGATCACCGTGGAGGATCGGTCTGCGCCATCTATCATATGTATTACAGGTCTTTCGGTTGATTTAGTGGCAGATGGTGGTGTGCCAACAGCCAGTGTAAATGTGTCTTCTTTTATAAATTTCAATGGGGTACACGATAATTGTACGGCAGTAGAAGACATTAAAACAACGTTGAGGATGGGTGATGGATCGAATGGTACTCCACCGACCGATACAAGTCTGGTGTTTACCTGTGCACAACAAGGAATCCAGCAAATTGAAGTGTGGGTAACGGATGAATCAGGGAACAGTGAATTTTGCCTGACCTATATCGATGTGCAGGATAACCTGAATATTTGCCCGGAGCAGGCCTCTACAATGAATATGATCGCAGGGACCATTGTTACCCCTACAGGAGAACATGTCGAGCATGTTATGGTGAATGTACAAGGAATAGAAACTTCAGAAGTGATGACAGGAGACGACGGTCATTTTGAGTTCAACGATGTACCGGCAGGATATAGTTATACCCTGATCCCTGAGAAAAACGATGATATTTTGAATGGTGTGACCACCCTTGATCTCATCCTGATCACCAAACACATTTTAGGGGTTCAGTTATTCGATTCTCCTTATAAATATCTCGCAGCAGACGTGAATAATTCGCATAGTATTACCACCACAGACCTGATTAAACTCAGGAAACTGGTATTGCACATAGATGAAGAAATGCCCCCGGGAAGTAGTTCATGGAGGTTTGTGAGTGCCGGTTTCGTTTTTCCGCAACCCGATAACCCATGGGCCACTGAGATTCCGGGCTTACAGAATATTGAAAATTTATCAAACGATGCGATGAATATGGATTTCATCGGGATAAAAATTGGGGATGTCAATAATTCGGCAACTCCGAACAGCCTGATAGGAACTGAAGAGCGCAGTGCTTATGCCGAATTCGGGATCGCAGTAGAGAACAGAACGGTGAAAGCCGGAGAAACCGTAACCATTGATTTTATGGCCCGGGATATGGATAAGCTCGCAGGATTCCAGTTTACCATGAGTTTTGATCCGGGAGCTTTGGAATTCGTTGCGGCAAGCAGTGCTGATCTTCCTTCACTGGATGCCAACAACTTCGGTTCAAAAGCTGCGGAACACGGAATGCTGACCGCCAGCTGGAACCAGATGAGCGAAACGCCTGATTCCAAAGAAATCGTTCTGTTTAGCCTGACTTTTACGTCTAATGCCAATGCTGAACTGCAGGACCTGATTTTTATCGACTCCAGGCTTACCGAAGCCGAAGCATATACTTTGGAAGAAGATATACTCGACCTCGGGCTGGTATTCCTGACTTCTTCCGCTGTGGATGCGGATAGCGGAAACGAATTGTACCAGAACAGACCCAATCCGTTTAGTGATGATACCATCATCCCTTTCAAAATTTCTGAAACGGGAGAGGTGAGCCTGAATGTTTACGACCTGGCCGGAAGATTGATCTACCACATGGAAGGAAATTATGAAAGCGGATACAACGAAATTGTAATAGGAAAAGACGACCTCAGCGTTACAGGAGTGATGTATTACGAGTTGAGAGCAGGGGGTTGGAAAGATACGAGAAAAATGATTTTGACTGAATAGTGTTTTATTGTGTACTTTTTAAGTACTATGGCCTCTATGCTTCCCGGCGTAGGGGCTTTTTTTTTAATAAAACCCGTTAAATTCGTCAAATTTGTTCTTCCTGTGTTCCATGGGGGGCAGTGTATAACACAGATAAAAAACCAATTCATAAAGCTAAAGCCGGATCGGTGGCGCAAAATATTTTATATTCGTTGGATAATTATTCGATTTTTGAACGTTAAACCTAAATTTTCATGGCCCTCCATAATGCAATAGGAAAAAGAGGTGAAGCCCTGGCCAGGGCTTTTTTAGCAGAGCAGGGATATAGTATACTGGAAGCCAATTGGAGATATCGTCGGGCCGAAGTAGATATCATTGCCATGGACGGAACTGTTTTGGTTTTTGTGGAAGTCAAAACAAGGACAAATGATGCTTTTGGAAAACCTGAAGAATTCATCACAGCCAGGAAAGAACAATTTATGGCGGACGCCGCATCGGCATATATGGAAAAAATCGGCCATGACTGGGAGGTTAGATTTGATTTCATTTCCGTTTTGATTCAAAGTGACCAGCATTCGACAATCGAGCATTTTAAAGATGCTTTTTTTACCTGATAAATATCCTGTTTTAGTTGGTAATACAGGGCTGTTGCGATAAATTTACCATTCTAACAAACGTGCTCAGGCGTTGGAAATTTAGGATTATGAACAAGTCGGTCTGGTGGATTATTGCAGCTGGTTTTATTGCCATTTTTTTGGTTAATTGTACAAGAGGAAATTCGCAACAAGAGGGAAAAGAAACCGAGAGTAACCGTTTCCCGGATACAATGGCGCTGACCAAAAGCTGGGAAAGCCCGATTTTCAATATTGAATTGCCAATGGGAATGGTATCTATGAGTGCAGCAGAATGTGGCAAATGCCATGTGGAGATCTATGAAGAATGGAAAATGTCAACCCATGCCCATGCCTGGGTTGATCTTCAATACCAGGCAGAACTGAAAAAAAACAACAATCTCTTCATTTGCATTAACTGCCACCTGCCGCTTCAAAACCAACAGGAGGAGATCGTGACCGGAATGCTAAATGGCGATTATTTCCAACCTGTAAAACGCCCCAACCCATTTTTCGATCCGGTGTTACAACAGGAAGGCGTTACCTGCCTGGGCTGCCACATAAAAAACGGGAATGTCATTGGAGCCAATCCGGATGTTTCGCCCCCGCACAGTCATGTGGTGGATAAAGAGTATCTGTCCGAAACATTATGCCTCGGGTGCCATAATGCTGCAGAGCAGATCAGCGATCAATTGATATGTACCTTCGAAACGGGTAACGAATGGAAAGCCGGGCCTTTCTCAAAAGCCGGTATTAATTGTATCGGCTGCCACATGCCTGAAATAAAACGCCAGCTCATCACCGGCCCTGAAACCAAAAGAGGGTTTCGGCATTTCTTCCCCGGTTCCGGAATTCCCAAAGTTAAAGACGAAACTGTGAAAGGGCTGGTTGGCTATTCATTTGTGACGGCGAACCTCAAAGAGAGATATGCGGTGGGCGATCAGTTGGAATTGTCCCTTAAAGTCAGGAATGATTTTGCCGGCCACAAAGTGCCTACAGGGGACCCCGAACGGTTTTTTATGATCCGTTTTTTTATTAAAGACAGCCAAGGAAAGCAATTGATGCAAAAGGAATTTCGGATAGGGGAGGAGTGGGAATGGTACCCGGTAGCAAAGAAGATCAGTGACAGCAACATCCCTCCCGGAGCCGCCCGGGAATTTTCAATGGCATATGAAATCACCGCTCCCCAAAAATTGGTGTGGAAGACCGTTGTGTCCAGGCACCGGATCAGTAAGGAAAGTCTGCGGTATCATCATCTTGAGGGGATCTATCCAGATTCAATAGTGGTCTACGAAAAAGAAACAGATATTTGGGTGGAATGACTCTTGGTTAAGTGTAAAAATGAGGGGATTTATTTTTTTCATGTTGAGCGCAGCGAAATCGTACCGACAGGAAGGGGTTGTTTCATGTTGTTGTTATAACATAATAAAACTTCGATAGCGATATGGCCAACTCACCCCGGTCCAAAGAGTAACCCGTTTTAAAATAGCTCCAATATTTCTTACCGCTTCGAACGTTCGTCTATCCGGTGAAATTTCAGTAAGTGATCCGGGTCGGATTCATTGAAAATACAAAGTGTGAGCATACTTTTTTTTCGTCGATCCAGGGGGAAAAGTATCTTGATGGGATTGTGTACATAACCGTTATCTTCAAACATCATGATTTGATTGTTGCGGGTCATCAACCGAAATCGCTCTAATTCGGCTGCATCTTTTGGCAAAGGCAGGTCACCATAACCTTCTTCAATAAGAAATTGCCTGACCATATGATAACTCTGCGTCAGGCTGGAACCGGAAAATACCGTAGTATATTGGTAACCGTCGCTATGACCTCCAATGTAGGTGGTGTTTTTTTTGGGAAATTCCTCTCGTAAAGCCATAATGAAAGAGTGATGGTAAATTCCCGCTGTTTTTAGATGAATTAATAACGTGCAATGATGGTTTTATTGCCTTTGACTTTTTGCCCTATTTCCACTTCAAGTTTTGCATCAAGCGGTAAAAACAGATCCACCCTGGAACCGAATTTGATGAATCCTAGGTCAGTGCCCTGGACGACTTCTTCCCCCACATGGAGGTAAGTCTTAATCCGCTTGGCCATTGCGCCGGCAATTTGTCGCAGCATAATTTCAACATGACCATTTTTAATGACCGTGGTGGCGCGTTCGTTTTCTGTGGAAGATTTTGGGTGCCAGGCTACCAGGTATTTACCCGGATGGTATTTGAAATAATTCACAGTACCACTGATAGGATTTCTATTTACATGTACATTGGCCGGTGACATGAAGATAGAAACCTGTATTCTTTTTTCATGGAAGTACTCCGGCTCGATGATTTCCTCAATGACGACAATTTTGCCATCGGCGGGGGCATAAATGACGTTGTCCTGAGGGAGGAATATTTCTCTTGTCGGATTGCGAAAAAACCACAATACAAAAAACCAGATTCCAACGGAAACAATCGCTAGATAAATGGTTAGGCCAGGGAAGAACCGGCTAACTAAAAAGTTAACCAGGAGTAAAAAAATGGTCAGTGTAATAACGATCCAATGGCCTTCTTTATGTATTTTCATCGTTTAGTTTTATTTTTTAGTAAGGCAAATTTACAGAAATATGCATTAAGGAAACATAATTTAAAGCCATATAGATTAGATTTGGTCAAAATTAAACGAAATGACACCCGAAATTATTGACTTTCTCTCCAAAGATAAACGTTTAAAGCAGGTCATTGAGACCACTCCAGTCGTTTTTCCCGAAAGCGACGGGGACATTTATGCCAGGCTCCTCAGGGCTATTGTCTTTCAACAGCTTTCCGGCAAAGCGGCTTCCACCATCCATAGCAGGTTCATGGAATTGTTCCCTGATGAATATCCTGATCCGGGCATTTTATTGTCGATCGATACGCCCATTCTACGCAGTGCCGGGTTGTCGTACCAGAAAGCCGGATACCTTCATAATGTGGCTGAATTTTTCCAGCAAGAGAACCTGATCGGAAAAGACTGGTCAACGATGGAAGATGAAGCGATTATCGATTATCTTACGCAAATCAAAGGCGTGGGTAAATGGACCGTTGAAATGCTTTTAATGTTTACCCTCAATCGCCCGGACATTCTACCGTTGGATGACCTGGGCATCCAGCAAGCCATCCAGATGTTGTACCAATTCGAAGAAAAAGGGCGCGCCCTTAAAGAAAGAATGTTGAAGATCGCAGAGCCCTGGCGCCCATACCGGACTTATGCCAGTCTGTATTTGTGGCGTTGGAAAGATGGACAAAAAGCCTGAGCCATGTGAAATGATGATGGTAAGAAACAGTTAAAAAATAGCTTCATCATTTCCATTCACCGCTCATTTTTACATTTTACACCTGCCTTCCTGCGTCTGCAGGTGAGGTTTACATTTCCCTTACCCTTACCCCTCTTCTCCGTAATCAATCGTCAACACGGGAATCCCGGAATAATTGACCAGGGCTTCCACCGTGCTGCCGGCAAGCAGCCTTCTAAGCGGGTGGCGATGGTGGTTGGAAATGCCAATGAGCTCTGCGCCGATCTCATCAGCAAGACTTCGGATTCCTTTTTCTATGGTGGTTTGTTTGGTGATATGTAGCTTACAAACCAGCGGGGCACATAACTTTTCAAAGGACTCCATGGCTTCCTTTTGCAAGATATAGGGCACTCCGTATTGGAAAATGGATTGTATGGAAACCAGGTGGATTTCGGGAATGAAATGCTTGACGAAATCTTTGAATTTTAAAAAAGACTCTTTGTCGGCTTCATCAAAACCTGATGCAAAAACCACTTTCTCAAAATAAAAATCTTTCAACGGAGATTTGATAATGAGTACAGGAACCTGTACGTGTCGGACTACCATTTGGGTATTGGAACCAAAAAAATTAGGATCAGCCTTTCCGGCTCCCTGTGACCCCATGACAATCATTCCTATGTCCAGGGTTTTACTCAATTCGCTAATATTCCTGACCATTGATCCTCCCAAAACGATGGATTCAATTTCGGTGCTCGGATGGCTCTTTTCTATATCGTTTAATAAAATGGAGGCGTTATGCCATGACTGAAAGGACTCGGGGAGTTTTTTCTTTTCATCATAGGAAAGTTTATCCCAGTTTTCAGGCAGATTAGCGTTGTGAAATAAAAAAACTTTAGCCTCATATCGCTTTGCGAGTTCAGTGCCAGCTTCCAGCGCATAGGAGGCACAAGCCGAAAAATCAGTAGGAATGAGGATGTTTTTCATCTGAAAATTGATTTTAAAAACAGTAAAATACAACAAATTTAATCCTCAAGGGAAAGACAATTCAATATGTCTGATTAATTTAAAAGAAGAGGTGACCGAAGTCAAAAAGATGACTGATTTTTGTCATACCTGGATGGAGAGTGGAAATAAAAATAGTCAGCGAAAAAGCTGACCATTTAGTATTGAAGTTTGTAAGGGGAAACTCAATACAGTTTTTATGGATAAGTCTTTTTTGCAAAAGAAAAAGAGGTAAAAAAAAACCCCCCATAAAATGTGGGGGGTTGAAAACTATGAACAAACACTCACCCAATTATATTTGTTTGTCTTTATGTCGTTGTGTATCACAAAGAAAAGAACATTAATTTATTATTTGTTAAGATATAGTGTAAAAATGTGACATTAAAAACCGTCTTTACTTAAAAAATAAAAAGACTAATAAATATATAATATTTTGATATTCAATTATAAATACAGGCATATATATTTTTACTTGTTTTCAGGAGGATAAATTATGTGACAATAAGCGTTGTTTGATTCTGGGTATTGAATCTTATTTGAAATTATTCTCAATAATATTCTGGCACGCTTCCTGTAGCAGTTGATATACATTTTCAAAGCCATCATCATCCCAATACGGATCCGGCACATTTTCAGTGTCGCGGACTCCGGACTCATGGAGAATCAGTTTTACTTTTGATTGCAATACCGGGGTAGAGGCCAATTTTAAAATTTCCTGTAAATTATTGGTATCCATAGCGTAAATAAAATCAAACGTTTCAAGGTCTTTGGCTTCAATTTGGCGCCCCCTTTGCCGGGAAATGTCAATGCCATATTTTTTGGCCACCTCAATCGATCGTTTGTCAGGGGCTTGACCTATATGCCATGAACTTGTGCCGGCAGAGTCAACTATCCAGGGAAGTCCGCGTTCCTCGATCTTTTTCCTCATAATACCTTCGGCAAGAGGAGAGCGGCAAATATTGCCCAGGCATACCATCAGAATTTTCATTTTAAAATTATATTTTATTTTTCCTGGTACAAATTTAGGGTTAATTTTTCTTTTACTCTATTATTACCGCCTGGAGAATGTCCTTTTCCCGGAATATGATTTTCTTCATTTAATATATCTGGTTATTTAACTAAATTTGCGGCCAATAAATTTTGAAGACATGAAGATCGTAATTGCAGGGGCAGGAGATGTGGGGTTTCACTTGGCAGAATTATTGTCCATTGAAAATATTGATATCATACTCATTGACCTGGAACAGGATGTACTTGATTACGCCGCGACCCATTTGGATGTTTTGACACTTCGGGGGGATTGCGCCTCTATTGACTTGCTGGAACAGGCACAGGTAGAAGATGCCAGATTGTTTTTGGCGGTGACCACCTCTGAAAAAACCAACCTGGTAGCGTCGATACTTGCCAAAAAACTTGGGGCAAAGCAGGTGATTGCCAGGGTGGACAATTCGGAGTACTTGTGTGGCGAACAAAAAGAGATATTCAAAGAATTGGGGATTGATATTTTAATGTCTCCCATCCAGCTTGCAGCCAATGAAATAGAGCGATTGATACAAAGATGCAATTTTACGGATCTGTTTGAGTTTGAAAAAGGAAAAATCAACCTGGCCGGATTGACTTTGCGTAAAGATTCTCCTTTGGTCGATACAAAAGTGAAAGATCTGAATAAAGTACAGAAGGGGGAGCATCTTAGGCCTATTGCCATATTACGCGGGCATGAGACCATTATTCCCAAAGGGGATACCATTTTGAAAAGCAATGATCATATTTATTTCCTGACCAAAAGGGAAAATATAGAGGAACTGGAATCCATACTCGGCGAAAGGAGAAAGGATATCAAAAGAATAATGATCATAGGGGGAGACAAATTAAGTGTCGCTACGGCTCAAATCCTGGAAAAAAACTACCAGGTGACTTTGATTGTCAAGGATAAAAAAACGGCCATTGAACTTTCCGAAATTTTGCATTCCACCCTGATCATCAGAGGAGATTACAGTAATGTCGAACTGCTCAAGGAAGAAGGACTAGGCAACATGGATGCTTTTCTGGCCCTGACAGAGAACTCGGAAACCAACATTATCGCCAGTCTGACGGCTAAAAATTATGGAGTTTTCAAAACCATCGCCCAGGTCGAAAATAAAGAGTATATCCACTTATCCCAAAATATTGGGGTGGATACCTTGATCAATAAAAAGCTCATTGCCGCCAACAATATTTTTCGTTTCGTCAGAAAAGGAAAAATCGAGGCCGTTACGAGCCTACACGGCGTTGACGCCGAAGTCATTGAATTTGTGATTCATAAAGAAAACCGGACCACCCGGCATCCCATAAAGGAACTTCATTTTCCGCCAACGGCAATTATTGGAGGCGTCATTCGTGGGGAGGATAGCCTTTTACCCGATGGGAATTTTCAACTACAGGTAGGGGATAAAGTCGTGGTATTTTCGCTGCCCGAATCGATTGCTAAACTTGAAAAAATCTTCAGTTAATGATTCGAGTAAAACCCATCGCCAGGGTCCTCGGCGTTTTGCTGGTATTGATAGGGGCGTTGATGTTGACCGGATTGATCATTGCTTTCGCTTACGACAGCGGGGATGCCCTGCCATTATTGTATTCAGGATTGATCTGTTTAGGGCTCGGCACTCCTATGTTATTGGCTTTAAAACGAGAGGATCGTCAAAGTTTAAACAAAAGGGAAGGTTATCTCATTGTTACATTGGGATGGTTCACCATGGTGACCTTTGGTATGCTTCCCTATTTGATCAGTGGGGTCATTCCAACGATTCCGGAAGCGTTTTTTGAGACTGTATCCGGCATGACTACGACAGGTGCCTCGGTACTCACCGACATAGAATCCGTATCCAAAGGAATCCTTTACTGGCGAAGCCTTACCCAGTGGATTGGGGGAATGGGGATCATCGTTCTTACCGTGGCCATCTTCCCTTTGCTTGGTATTGGAGGAATCGAATTGTTCGTCGCGGAAGCACCCGGTCCCACATCAGATAAACTGCATCCACGGATTCAGGAAACGGCCAAACGTCTTTGGGCTATTTATGTGCTGCTGACCTTTTTGCTTTGCATCACTCTTTTTTTGGAAGGCATGACGTTTTACGATGCTATAAACCATGCCTTTACGACCATGGCTACCGGAGGGTTCTCCACTAAAAACGCCAGCATTGCGCATTACAATATCCCGGTAATGCAGTATTCTATCGCTTTTTTTATGTTTCTGGCCGGCACCAATTATACGATAATTTATTACGGTCTCAAGGGAAAGTTAAAAAGAGTCTGGAAAAGCGATGAATTTAAAACCTATCTTTTCCTGGTACTCGTTCTGGCGGTGATATTTACTTTTGTCGTTTACCATGTGACTGACCTTCCTTTGGAGCAGGCTTTTCGCGATAGTATTTTCCAGATTCTGTCTCTCATCACTACAACAGGATTTGTCTCGGCAGATTACACTCAATGGGCACCCGGACTAACCATGTTGTGTTTTATCCTGTTGTTCGTGGGGGCCAGTGCCGGCTCAACAGCAGGGGGCATCAAAATCATCCGAAACCTGGTTTATTTCAAAAACTCCTTTTTGGAATTTAAAAGAATATTACACCCGCGTGCGGTCATTCCATTAAAACTCGACGGGCAGGCTGTTCCGGGAAAGATTGTTACCCATATAATAATTTTTCTATTATTGTATCTCCTGCTCTTTTTACTTGGGTCAGTAATTCTTACCTTTATGGGCGTTGATTTCCTGACGGCTATCGGTGCTGTGGCCACTTCCCTTGGAAATGTTGGCCCGGGAATCGGGAAAGTAGGACCGGTGGATAACTTCGCATGGCTTTCAGGGGAGGTTAAAGTGATCCTCGCCTTGCTGATGTTGATCGGACGACTGGAACTGTTTACGGTGCTGGTGATATTTACACCTTATTTCTGGCGTTCTAACTGATGGCATGTCAGTGCTTTTGACACCAGGGTTTTAAATGACTTTTTTTTGAAACAGGATTTTGCATTCGTGATGAACCTCATGAAATTACCGTTCCTGTTCTGAATTATCGCCTTAACTTACATGAAGATAGACCACAAATACTACCGTTCCATTTGGTTTAAAGACAAAGAAGAGGGCATCGTCCAGATCATTGATCAACGGCCATTGCCTCACAAGTTGGTGATCGAGGACCTGCGTTCCATGAAAGATTGTGGACAGGCCATTCGGGAAATGCATGTACGGGGTGCTCCTTTGATTGGCGTCACTGCTGCTTTTGGAATGTATTTTGCTGTGCGGGAAGCACTCCAAAGTGAGAGTTTTCAAAAATACATCGGAAGAGCTTTCATTTTTCTCGCCGAAACCCGACCCACGGCGGTCGACTTATTTTATGTGTTGCGCCGCATGCAGCAGGTCATAGATTCCCACGAAGACCTTGCTCAAATAGAAGAAGCCTGTTTACAGGAAGCTCTCTCCATCGCCGATGAAAGTGCCGAGCAGTGCCGGCAAATTGGACTCCACGGCCTTCCACTCATTGAAACGGTCAGTAAAATAAAAGGCGGAGATACAGTGAACATCCTTACCCACTGTAATGCAGGATGGCTGGCTACCGTGGATTACGGCACGGCACTGGCCCCCATTTATGCTGCTTTTGATAAAGGCATCAAAGTACACGTATGGGTAGATGAAACCCGTCCGCGCAACCAGGGCGCCCGGTTAACGGCTTTTGAGTTGCTCCACCATGGTGTGCCTCATACGGTGATTCCCGACAATACCGGTGGCCACCTGATGCAGCACGGTATGGTGGATATGGTCATCGTCGGTAGTGATCGTACGACCCGAACTGGTGATGTCTGCAATAAAATAGGAACTTACCTTAAGGCGCTGGCCGCGAAAGATAATGAGATTCCTTTTTACGTGGCCCTTCCCGTATCTTCTTTTGATTTTGCATTGAGCGACGGACTTCGGGAAATTCCCATTGAACAGAGAAGTGGTCGTGAAGTAAAATATATTTATGGGGTGAATGAGCAGGGCGCCCAGGAGGTGTTACTCACTCCTTCGGATAGCCCGGTGGCCAATTATGCCTTTGATGTCACCCCTGCCCGGCTGGTTTCGGCCCTGATTACCGACAGGGGAATTTGCCAATCGAACGAAAAGTCCATTGCCCGGCTGTTCGATCCGCAATTGGTTATTAAATGAACGTGACCTTTTTGTAAAAATAAAGCAGATGCTCATGATAGATGAAGGATATATTAAATTCAACCCTCACTGGGTAAAATCTCCTTCTTTTTCCTATGATGGGTTAACGGCTTTGATGGAGGCCCGTCAAAAATTGTATCGGAAAAATTTGATCGGGGCCTATCCCTCCGGTATTGGTTTTGGTAACATCAGTGTCCGAAATCCGCTGGCGGTCCACTCTAATGCTTTTTTTATCTCAGGATCTGCCACCGGCCATATTCCCCAACTCACCAAAGCGCATTTTTCCCTGGTGACTAAAGTTGATATTGAACAAAATATCCTTTATTGTGAAGGCCCCGTCATCGCATCCTCAGAATCGATGAGCCATGCGGTGATTTACCGGGAATGTCCTGAGGTGCAGGCAGTTGTGCATGTACACCATCTGGAAATGTGGCGACAACTATTACACAAAGTACCAACCACCGATGCGGCGGCTACATACGGCACTCCCGAAATGGCCTGGTCCATTGTAGATTTGCTAAAAAAAACCGACCTTCGGGATACTAAGTTGTTTGTGATGCAGGGCCATGAGGAAGGGGTGTTTGCCTTTGGGAACTCCCTGGAGGAAGCCGTGGAGGTGATCCTGTCAGCATTGGAAAACGGAGTGGGATAATTTAAGTTTTAAAATATTTAATAAATTTTTAAACAAATGAAAAAAATACTTGTGCTGTCTTTTTGCTTTGTATTGTCTTTAACGGCCTTTTCTCAAAAGACATTCCTGCAATCAGGGCCGATGGTGGGATATTCGGAAATGAAAGAAGTTATGCTTTGGGTGCAGACGAACGCCCCGGCTGAAGTTCAATTTGTTTACTGGGAAAAAGACAAACCCGGGGTTTCCTTTTCTACAGAAGTGGTCACCACGTGCAAAAAAGATGCCTTTACCGCCCATTGCCTGGCAGATGAGGTGACCCCCGGAAAACGTTATGAATATGATTTGTATATCAACGGGAAAAAAGTAGCCTTTGATTACCCGACGGCCTTCCAGTCGCAGACCCTTTGGCAGTACCGCACCGATCCGCCGGATTTTACCATGGCACTGGGCAGCTGCGCGTACATCAACGAGCCGGAGGTTGACCGCCCCGGAACGCCTTATGGCGGGGAGTATGAAATTTTTACCAGCATACACAAATTGAAGCCTGACGGCATGCTCTGGCTGGGAGACAACAATTATCTCCGGGAGGTGGATTGGTATACCCGTACCGGTATCCTGCACCGGAATACGCATTCCCGCTCACTGCCCGAAATGCAGCCTCTGTTGGCCTCTACACATAACTACGCCATCTGGGACGATCATGATTACGGCCCCAATGATTCCGGGCGCAACTTCAACCATAAGGAAATTACCCTTGAAGCGTTTAAATTATTTTGGGCAAACAATGGTTATGGACTGGATGGCCAAGGCATAACTTCCATGTTCCAGTTCAACGATATGGATTTCTTTTTGATGGATAACCGGTCATTCCGTACTCCGAATGACATGAAAGAGGGCAAAAAGCAATTCCTCGGAGAACGGCAATTGGAATGGTTGATAGAATCATTGATTACCAGCCAGGCTCCTTTTAAAATGGTCCTGATGGGCGGGCAAGTGCTCACTACGGCCGAGGTTTTTGAGAATTATATCAATTTAAATAAAGAAGAAAGAGCTTATCTGCTAAGGCGTATTGAAGAAGAAAATATTACCGGGGTCATATTCCTGACCGGTGACAGGCATCATACGGATTTGAGTATGTATGAAAACAAAGCAGGCAACAAGGTTTACGATCTCACCGTTTCGCCATTGACTTCCCAGGCTGTGCCCATGAAATACCTGGTGGATGAAAAAAATGATCACCTGGTCAAAGGTACGGTCGTGGCCCAGCGCAATTTTGGTGTCCTCGAATTTTCAGGAAAACGCCTGGAGCGTCACCTGAAGATAAAAATATTCGATAGCAAAGGCCAGATGTTGTGGGATTATGACATTGATGCGCCGGGAAAAAAATAAATAGCCTATTTTGAAAATATTGATCATTCGTTTTTCTTCCATCGGAGATATTGTATTGACTACGCCGGTCATTCGTTGTTTGAAACAGCAGTTGCCGGAGGCGGAGATTCATTTTCTGACGAAAAATAGCTTCCTTCCTGTGGTGGAAGCCAATCCTTATATCGATAAGGTTTATGGCATTCATAAAAATGTGGAGGAAGTGATGTTGAGTTTGAAAGGAGAATCTTACCGGTATATTATTGATCTGCACAACAACCTCCGGAGTCGGATGGTAAGAATAGGGTTAGGCACAAAAACGTATAGTTTCAACAAGATCAATGTACAAAAATGGCTCATGACCCGGCTTAAGATCAATCTATTGCCGAAAGTCCACATTGTGGATCGTTACATGAAACCGGCAGAAAAACTGGGTGTCAAAAATGACGGTAAAGGGCTCGATTATTTTATTCCCAAAAAGGAAGAAGTGAAATTGAGTACTTTTTTTAAAAAGTCCGGCATTGGGGCAGTACAGCCATACATAGCTCTCGTTATCGGGGCGGCTCATGCCACCAAACGATTGCCTGTGGTGCGGCTCATCGAATTGTGCCAGCAATTGGAAGGCCCTGTCATTTTGCTCGGAGGCCCGGAAGATGAAAGACCCGGAGCCTTTATCGCCGAACAGTCCGGCGGCCATGTCGTCAATGCCTGCGGTAAGTTAAAACTCAACGAATCGGCTTCTATGGTCAGGCAGGCGGCAAAGGTGATCTCTCACGATACCGGGCTGATGCACATTGCGGCGGCTTTTGATAAGGAAATCATTTCCGTCTGGGGCAATACCATCCCTGAATTTGGCATGTATCCTTATTATGGTAATAAAGAAAACCGGAATACAACGCTTGAGGTCAAAGGACTTTCCTGCCGGCCCTGTTCCAAAATCGGGCACCATGAATGTCCGAAAAAGCATTTCAAATGTATGGTAAATATTGATTTCAGTGATTTACCAATGTAATAAAAAACATGGCAATAAAAAAATATCAGGCCCTCGGTTTAATGTCAGGAAGTTCACTGGATGGACTCGACATTGCCTATTGCGAGTTTACCTGTAAGCTGAAGCATGATAAGCTAAAAATTAGGGAATGGAGTATCCTGGAAGCCGAGACCATCCCGTATGCAGAAGACTGGATGCTGAAGTTGAAGAAAGCTCCTGAGTTGAGCGGCCTTGAGTTGGCCGAACTGGATGCCGAACTGGGGCGGTATTTTGGGGTTCAGGCTTTGATTTTTATTGGAAAATACGAATTAAACCCACAATTTATCGCTTCACACGGTCACACCATTTTTCATTACCCTGACAAAAATTTCACCCTACAGGCAGGAGGAGGGGCAGCCATTGCAGCCATCACGGGTTATCCGGTGATCGACAATTTCAGGGCCCAGGATGTGGCTTTATCGGGACAAGGAGCACCGCTGGCCCCGATAGTCGATGAGTACCTGTTTCATAATTATGAAATTTGCCTCAACCTGGGGGGCATTGCCAATGTTACCGTCAGAAATGGAAAGGATTATGTGGCTTTTGATGTGGGCGGTGCCAATCAGGTACTCAATGCCATTGTGAGTGTCCTGGGATGGCCTTATGACGATGGCGGTCGTTTTGCGGAAGCAGGAAAATTAAATACCCAACTGCTGGAAAAGGTCAATGCATTAAAGTTTTTTGGGGAACCATATCCCAAATCCCTGGGCAACAATTGGGTGCAGGAGGTGCTGATCCCCATTTACCATGAATTCGATTGTCCGGTGGAAGATAAGCTTCATACGGCCTCCGTTCAACTCGCGGGTCAACTGGTCAAGGATCTGAAAGGCATCCTGAAAAACAGGCTCAAAAAAAGCCACTTCAAAATGTTGATCACCGGCGGGGGAGCCCTGAATGACTTTTTGGTCAAATGCATCGAAGAAGCCTGTAAAGGAATTGGCGATATCCACGTAGAAATTCCCGATGTCAAAATCATTGAATATAAAGAAGCCTTATTGATGGCCCTTTTGGGCGTTCTCCGTATGGAGACTTTTCCTACCAGTTTGACCTCAGTGACCGGCGCCCGGGAGAATTCCATTGGCGGGGCGGTACACCAGGGGTGGAGGTTTGGGATTTGAAACAGGCAATACTTTCCAAAATGAATACTCCCGAAATCTCATAAAGCAACCCGATCCAATAGATCTGGTGTTCATCTTTAAAATAGCCCACTGGTATTTTGGCGAGTGGGTCACCCCAGTTGGGTACGCTATAAGGAACATGATACGGTGGTGATGGAAAAGGAGGTTTGAAAATATGGGAATAAATATTCAAATCATAAATGTCAAGTTTTTAGTTAAAAAAACTTGACATTTTAATAAAAATAGCTATCTTTGTTGAATGAAAGTAGCAGCGCAAATAAGAGAAAAGATAAAGGAGATACCTGAAAGCGAACCTTTTGGTTATGCTCAATTGGGTATTTCTCCTGGTAATTTTTTTACCGCTGCTAAAGCACTGGAGCGGCTGCAAAAAAAAGGAGTCATCAAAAAGGTTTCAAAAGGTATTTTTTTTAAACCCCAAAAAACGATATTTGGAGAGTTAGAACCTAACTACGATTTATTACTAAAAAACTACCTCTTTAAAGATGGTGAAAGAGTAGGATATGTTACAGGATATACCCTGTATAATGAGTTAAATCTGACCACACAAATGTCTTTTAATACGCAGGTAGCCACAAAAAGAGGTAGGAAAAAAATAGAAATAGGGTGGCTTAAGGCAAATATCGTGAAAGCTTATGTAGATGTTACAGAAGAAAATTATAGATTATTAGGTGTTTTAGATGCTTTGAAAGATATTAAAAAAATTCCCGGCACAACAGCAGATAAAGCGCTACAAATTTTAATGCCTCAAATGAAAGAGTTGGCCTTGGAAGATATTGACAGTATGATGCAATATGCACTTCAGTATCCTCCTCGAGTAAGAGCATTATTAGGTGCTTTGATAGAAAGTATTTTTCCAGATAAATTTGATTTAAAAGCTTTAAAACAAAGTTTGAACCCTTATTCTACTTATAAACTGAACATCAAAACATCAACGCTACCTGCCACTTCTAAGTGGAATATTATATAATTTTACATAGAGATAAAACAAAGTTTTCAGAATTAATAACACTAAGTTCCACAGCAATTAAAATAAATCCATTTTTTGTTGAGAAAGATTATTGGATAACATTAGTATTAAACCGTTTGGCGAAAAGCAGATATGTATCAGAATCTGTTTTTAAAGGGGGGACTTCACTATCAAAAGGGTTCGGATTAATTGAACGATTTTCAGAAGATATTGACATTGCAATCATTAATAATGATGGAAAAACAGGGAATGAAATAAAAAATATTATCCGTACAGTAGAAAAGGAAATGACCAAAGAACTGAACGAGTTGGAGATAAAAGGGGTAAGCAGTAAAGGGTCGAGATTTCGTAAATCTGTTTTTGAATACGCAAGCATTAATACTAAAAACACAAACAATAAATTGATTGTGGAAATAAATTCCTTCGCCAACCCTTTCCCGTTTGATAAAATCGAAATAAAAAGTTTTATTTTTGATTTTTTAAAGCAAACTGGAAACGAAGAATATGCTGAACAATATAATCTGGAACCATTTGAGATAAATGTGTTGAAAAAAGAACAAACTTTATTAGAGAAAATGGTTTCGTTAATTCGCTTTTCGTTTGAGAAAAATCCAGATGAAAGTATAGCTAAGAAAATAAGACATTTTTATGATTTATTCTTTTTAATGGGTGATGAAGAATGCGCAGTATTTGTTAAATCAGATAATTTCAGGAAACGATTTAATGAAATATTGCAGCATGATAGGGAAATGTTTGATGAGCCCTCGGGATGGCAAAATAAGATCGCTTCAGAATCACCTTTGGTAAATGATTTTGATAATATTTGGAACAAATTGAAAGGAATATACAAAACAGAACTTTCAGCATTGGCATATGCAAACATTCCTGATGAAAAAGAAGTAGCTCGGCAATTCAAAAACCTGGTAAAGTTGATTGAATGAAATTTGCTAAAGAAAAATTAGGAAACCAGTTTGTAACACTGTTAACCAATAAGAGCTTCTGCGGCATTAAGTTCCTGTTATTAGCTACAATACCTAATTTGAAAAGCAAATCGCTGGGAGATCTTTGCCGGGCAACGGCTAATTTTTTCAACCATTGAAATTCCCTTTTGACTTATGGCAAACCATACAGAAAATCCAATTTGGCCCGTGCCCAAATTTTATTTCCGGGCATCTTTTAACCATTTTACGATCGATTGTTCAGAAGTAAGCGGTCTAGATAACGAAGCTCAGGCCATTGAATACCGGCATAGTAACTCTAAATCATTTAGTACGATAAAAAAGCCGGGGCTTCAAAAATTCAGTAATGTCACCTTGAAAAGAGGGTTGGTGGCACAAAAAACAGCTTTTCTTGATTGGTTCAATAAATCCAAGACAGAGACTGGTCAACTATACCGCGAAAATGTGGATATTCATTTGATGGATGAAAATGGTCAGCCTACCATGACCTGGACCCTGAACAATGCCTGGCCGGCAAAAATCACTGGTGTTGATCTGAAATCCGAGGGTAATGAAGTGGCCATTGAAACGCTGGAATTGGCTTTTGAGAGCCTGGTTGTTAAGAATAGTTGACAAGACAGCCTAAAAACTTTTAAACTATGAATGCTCCTGATTGTTTCCTTCAAATAATTACCTTTGTTCCTGATTTTCAAAAAGTAAATTTCACGACTCAATGATTTCTGAACGCCCTTCATTGTACAAAATATCATGACGGCACAATTGCAAAAGAAAATACTGGTCACCGGAGCGACTGGCCTTGTCGGAAGTTATTTGCTACGTTACCTGGTGCAGCAAGGATACGTCAATGTCCGGGCCACCCGCAGGGCAGAAAGCACCATGGACCTCGTGGAATCGATTCTGGAAAAGGTGGAATGGGTGACCCTCGATATTTTGGATGTAGAGGCCGTGGAAGAAGTTATGGTGGGGGTAGAGTGGGTCTTTCATTGTGCGGCTCTCGTATCTTTTGACCCGGCAGACAAGGCAGCGTTGTACAAAATAAATAAAGAGGGTACGGAAAATGTGGTGAATGCTGCGTTGAACGCAAAAATAGAAAAACTCGTTCATGTGAGTTCGGTGGCCACTATCGGCCGTGACCCTAAAGAGAGCAAGACCAGTGAAAAGACGAAGTGGGATAGAAACGAAATGTTTACCCATTACGCGAAGAGTAAATATCTTTCCGAAATGGAAGCCTGGAGGGGTTGGGCCGAAGGGCTGGATGTAGTGGTCGTCAATCCTTCTACCATACTGGGCAGTGGTCGCTGGGATAAAGGCACATCCGTTTTTTTTAAACTGGTATGGCGATCTTTTTCCTGGTTTGCCGGCGGAAGTGCCGGCTTTGTCGATGTAAGAGATGTGGCCCTACTGATGATCCAGGCCATGGAAAAAGCAGCCTCGGGACAACGCTTCATCCTTTCGGCAGAGAATTTATCCTATAAAGACCTGATGGAGCAAATTGCCCATCACCTGGATCGTCCGGCAGCGACCCGTCGAATGCCCAACTGGATGAAAGGCCTGATCTGGAGATGGGAGTGGTTTGTCGCCTGGTTGCACAAATCCCGCCCTGAAATTACCAGGGAAGTGGCCGTGAAGGTTACCTCCCATTATGCTTACGACAATTCCAAATCTGTCCATACTTTTGATTATGTCTACCAGTCTGTTTCGGAGACCATTGCCTGTGTCGCCTCCCAGTTCAAAGAAGCGGCAGAGACTGATTTTACAGCCCGGGTAATGCCTTTGATTTAAGTTTTATTGTTTTTGATAAAAATAAAACAAAACTTTTTGTTTTATTTAAAATATTTCCCATCTTTCGCCCGTTGGGATAATCAACAAATTTCATTATGGAAAAATTGGAACATATAGAAAATATTGAGCTGACCTACTTAAGCCTCGATGATTACCAGGAGCTCAGAGTTGCGATGCTTGAAGCCTATGTGGGTATGGATACCTGGGAGGAAAAGCATATTGAATCTCTGATCAATATGTTTCCGGAAGGCCAGGTAGTCATTAAGGTTAATGGCCAGATCGCCGGGAGTGCGCTGAGTATCATTGTTGATTATCACCAGTTCGATGAGCACCATACTTACAAGGAAATTACCGGAAACTATACATTCAAAACCCATTCCTATTCGGGGGATGTTCTTTACGGGATCGACGTTTTTATCATACCCGACTTCCGCGGATTACGGCTGGGCAGAAGACTTTATGATTATCGAAAAGAATTATGTGAAAGGTTAAACCTCAAAGGGGTGGCTTTTGGCGGCAGAATACCCAATTATCACAAATACTCCGATAAACTTACCCCCAAGGAATACATTAATAAGGTAAGAAGGAAAGAAATCCATGATCCGGTGTTGAATTTCCAGATATCGAATGATTTTCACCCGGCAAGAGTGTTAAAGGGTTATCTGGAGGGAGATAAAGCTTCCAATGAATTCGCTGTCTTGCTGGAATGGGATAACATTTATTATGAAAAACCCGTAAAAAAGGCCGAAACCATCAAAAAAATCGTCCGACTTGGATTGATTCAATGGCAGATGAGGCTTTACAAAGACCTGGAGGGGCTGCTGCAGCAGGCAGAATATTTTATAGACGCTGTGTCAGGGTACCGCTCAGACTTTGCGCTGTTTCCCGAGTTTTTTAATGCACCTTTAATGGCGGAGAACAACCACCTTTCTGAACCTGAAGCCATCCGTGAGCTGGCCAAACATACCGCAGCCGTGGTGGAAAGATTCTCTTCTCTGGCCATTTCCTACAACATCAACATCATTACGGGAAGCATGCCTGAAATTGTCAACGATCGTCTGCACAATGCCGGGTATTTGTGCCGGAGAGACGGAACCATTGACCGTTTTGAAAAACTCCATATCACACCAGATGAAGCCAGGGTTTGGGGAATGCAGGGCGGAAGGGAATTAAAATCCTTTGATACGGATTGTGGTAAAATTGGCATTCTCATTTGTTATGATATTGAATTCCCCGAACTGAGCAGATTACTTGCCGATGACGGGGTTGACATTTTATTCGTGCCCTTCCTGACGGATACTCAAAACGGGTATTCACGGGTCAGGAACTGCGCCCAGGCCCGTGCCATCGAAAATGAATGTTACGTGGCCATTGCCGGAAGTGTGGGTAATTTGCCCAAAGTGCACAATATGGATATCCAGTTTGCACAATCCATGGTGTTTACTCCTTGTGATTTTTCTTTTCCGGCCAATGGTATAAAAGCGGAGGCTACTCCCAATACGGAAATGATCCTCATCGCCGACGTGGATATTGACCTGCTCAGGGAGCTTCACCAGTTCGGGAGCGTAAAAAATTTAAAGGACAGACGAAAAGACATTTATGAACTAAAAAGGCGTTAATATCTTTTAAGGGTGATCTTGCTTTTGGGAAGAACAGAAAGGTGAGAAGGTATTTATCATGGATAAATTGATTCCCCAAAAGAGGACGGCATGGCCGGTTTAGGTTTATCAGCACTAACAATTGAACGGTTTAATGAATACATCCGACAACAATATTGTACAAAAAATCAGGGAGGAATCGGCCTTATTATATCATAAGGCAAAGCGGAAATTCTATGCTTTCAGGTTAGAAAAACCGAAGTGGTACCTGGGGCTGAAAATCGCACTGGCCGCAGGAGGGGCTGCCGTCGTCGGCATGTTCCTGATGGCGGTGCTGGTTTACAAAGGTGCCTTTGGCCCCTTGCCCAATTATGCAGAGTTAAAGAATATCCGAAATCATACTGCCTCGGAGGTTTATGCCAAGGACGGAGTTTTACTGGGCAAGTATTATGTTGAGAACCGGACCAATGCCGATTTTGACGAAATTTCTCCCAACATCATCAATGCTCTGATTGCGACGGAAGATGCCCGTTTTTTTGAACACAGCGGGATCGATTTTCGGGCCATGATGCGTGTGCTTTTCAAATCGGTATTGTTGTCGAAAAAATCTTCCGGCGGGGGAAGTACCCTAAGCCAGCAATTGGCTAAAAACCTCTATCCCAGAAAAAACTACCGACTGTTGGCCATGGTGATCAATAAATACCGGGAGGCATTCATCGCGCGGCGACTGGAAAAGGTTTACACCAAGGAAGAACTGCTGAAACTTTACCTCAATACCGTCTCCTTTAGTGAAAATGTGTATGGTATTAAAGTGGCTTCCCAGCGTTTTTTTGACAAATCTCCTGAAAATCTGGCCACAGAGGAAGCGGCCCTGCTGATCGGCACCCTCAAAGGCACCAGCCTTTATAACCCGGTCAGGCATCCCGACCGCGCTACCGAACGCCGGAATACCGTCCTCAACCAAATGTCCAGGTTCGGGAATCTCACCGAAGCGGAATGCGACTCCCTAAAGAATATTCCCTTGAAATTAAAATACAGCCAGGAAGGAGACAACAAGGGCCTGGCCACCTATTTCAGGGAGCACCTGCGCCAGGAACTGGAAGAAATTCTCGCAGACCATACCAAACCTGACGGCACTTCCTACAACCTCTACACCGACGGGCTCAAAATTTATACCACCATTGATGCCAGTATGCAAAAATACGCCGAAGAGGCCATTAATGAACACATGCCCGAGTTGCAAAAAGCTTTTAATAAGGAATGGAAAAAGGGCATACCCTGGGAGGACAATAATGCCCTGCGAAATGCCGTCGCGAGGTCCCCACGATACAAATCCCTCAAAGCACAGGGACTGAGCCAAAAAGAAATTGATGCGGTTTTTAAAACTCCCGTCAAAATGAGGGTCTTCAGCTGGACAGAAGGGGAGGTGGAAAAAGAAATGAGCCCCCTGGATTCAGTGAAATACTACCTCGGTTTACTGAATACGGGCTTCCTGGCCATTGATCCTACCACAGGGCTGGTTAAGGCCTGGGTAGGAGGGATCAACCATAAATATTTCCAATACGATCACGTAAAATCACAACGCCAGGCAGGATCTACTTTCAAGCCTATCGTTTACACCCAGGCCCTGCGTTCAGGTATGTTGCCGTGTGAATATACGGAAAACAAACTCGTAATGTATGAGCAGTTTGATAACTGGGAACCCAGGAATGCCGATGGCAAATACGGGGGTGTTTATTCCATGGAAGGTGCTTTGAGCCATTCGGTGAACACTACTACCGTCGAAGTAGCCCTGCGTGCGGGCATCGATTCCATTCGATACCTGGCCCGGGCGATGGGCATCAAGGGCGAATTGCCGTCAGGGCCCGCCATTGCCCTGGGAACGGGAAACGTCTCTCTCATGGATATGATACAGGTATATGGTACTTTCGCCACTCGCGGGGTGCGGCCCGAGATGTTCTACCTGGACCGGGTGGAGACCGCCGACGGAAAGGTCATCGCCGCCTTCAAGAGACCTAACCCGGATAACTTTAAAAGGGTAATCTCCAGAGACCATGTAGATATGATGATCAAAATGATGGAAGCCGTAGTCGATAGCGGAACCGCCCGCGCCCTGAGATATCGCTTCGGGCTATATGGAGAATTTGCCGGAAAAACAGGAACCACTCAAAACCAGTCGGATGGATGGTTTGTCGGGTATAACCCAAAACTGGTGGCCGGCGTATGGGTGGGCGCAGAAAATCCCAACGTTCATTTCAAAAGCATGCGTTATGGACAGGGATCGGCTTCTGCTTTGCCTATTTGGGGATTGTTCATGCAAAAGGTATTGAAAGACCCGGCGTTCAAGTCCATAAAAAAAGCACAATTCACCCCCATGAGGGATACCATTGCAGCCATGATGCAGTGCCCGCCTTTCCTGGATGAAATGCCGGTTTTTGTCAATTTTGAAGAAGAAGATTACATGGATATCCTGGAATTCCAGGAACAAATGGAAAGCATGGACCCCCACCTGAGGGACAGCCTGATCAGGGCCAATCCCCGTAAGGATCATGAAACGCTTTCGGAATATTCAGAGCGTATCCGTCGCCATAATGAACGCATTGATAACAAACGAAGTCGTCAGGAAAAACGCAAAGAATTCTGGAACAATGTTTTGTTCGGTGATAAGAAAAAGAATTGATCCTTGCTGAGCAGGACCTTGGCCATTTGGAAATGCTTTTTTTGGTGTTTCTTGACCAGCTTGGACCATACTGTTTGAATTTTTGAAGATTTTACCCTTCTGTCTTTTTCCCGCGCGTCACCGGGAAGAGAGACAATTATGGTTTGACTTCGATGAACTCTTTAAGTAAAAAGGTTGTTTGGAAAAAAACAATTCCTTTCTTTTTATGAAAATGCCTAAATTTTTTTCCATTGAAACGATTAACCTGAAACTGCGTATTCCTGCTCCAGAGGATATCCTAGTCGATGGTCAAGGCTTATAGCTTTGACCGGAATATGTATGTAAGGCTTTCAGCCTGGGCGTCATAAGATAGACATACAATGAAACAAAAACATACTCTGACGTGCATTCAAATAATAAAAATACTTAAAACATGTCACGTTTGCCTTCCTTCTGGCTTTTATAGGTAAAAGTCACATCATGGCCGGACACAGGATCATCAACCAAAATAGCTTACATTTTCTTACTTTCACCGTGGTGGGATGGGTAGATGTCTTTACCAGAAAAAAATACAGGGATATTTTCATCGATAGTTTGAAATATTGCATAGAACATAAAGAGCTGCTAATTTTCTCATACGTGATCATGAGTAATCATATACACCTCATTGTCAGAACGGACAGTCAGGCAGGATTGTCCGCTATTATCCGTGATCTAAAGACATTTACCTCTAAAAGCATCATAAAGGCGATCCTTGAAAATCCGGGAGAAAGCAGGTCAGAATGGATGTTGCGGTTATTTAAATTTTATGCCAAATTCAATAAAAACAATAGCAAATATCAATTTTGGCAGCAGGACAACAAGCCCATCGAACTTGTTTCGCTGAAATGTATCAATCAAAAACTGGATTATATACATCTGAATCCCGTGAAGGCTGAAATTGTTGAATTGCCGGAACATTATCTTTATTCCAGCGCACGGAATTACATCGGACAGCAAGGGCTGATAGAGGTGGAAATTTTGGATTTTCGGAATAATATTGGATATATTGATTTGTGAAAAGGAATGGGTTATTTTTGGTCGGGTGATATGATGAGCGTATAGGGTCGAAGCTGAAAGCTGCGACCATCGGGAGGACTCATCCAAAACACCAGGGGAAAGGCATCATGTCGGAAGCATTGAAAGCAATTATTGATTTTGGGTTTATACGCCTCGAAGCTGATGAAATAGAGGCCTGTCATGCGCTTTGGAACAAAGCGAGTGAAAAGGTATTGCAAAGAAACGGGATGACCTTCCTAGAATACATTGAAAAAGGATTTCAGAAAAACGGAGCCTGGGTACCGGAAAATCTCCTTGAGATCAGGAGGGCCGACTGGGAGAAGTTGGAAAAATAATTATTTCAAACTCAATTTATTTTTTTAAATCTCTTTCCATGATAACCATACACAGGACAAATTCTCAAAATGCAGATTTCAGAATACTGGTCCAAAAACTCGATCAGGAATTAAAAATAAAGGATGGAGCGGATCATGCTTTTTACGCTCCCTTTAACGTTATCGACAAGGTCAGCCAGGTGGTGGTGGCTTATTGGGATAGTCTGCCTGTCGGATGTGGAGCTATCAAAGCCTACGACAAAGCAGGCGTAGTGGAAATCAAAAGAATGTTTGTCGACCCGGCTCACAGAGGCAGGGGAATCGCCACAAAAATCCTTCAGGAACTGGAATCATGGGCCCGGGAGCTGTCCTATTCCCGCTGCATCCTGGAAACCGGCCTAAAACAACCCGAAGCCATTGCCTTGTACAAAAAATGTGGTTACCTGATCATTCCCAATTATGGCCAATACGAAAATGTTGAGGGCAGTGTTTGCTTTGAGAAGACCCTTTTTTGATCCATTGTGTTTTCTTTCCATGCTCAAGGTTCAATGATCTGAAATTTTGAAAAAATCGCTGTTCCGGAGTATTCAAAATATTTTCAATAAATTATCCCATAATATTGGCCTTAACCGAGTGAGTCGATATATTTGATTGTAATTGGAGCTGGTTAGAGGCCGGCAGAAACCATATTTTTAATTTCAGGAACAATTGGTTCTCGCATATCTTAAAAAAATGAATAAAATTGAAACCATTCAGCCTCATTCCTTTGTTAGTGAAAAACACTGGTACCCCAAGGCTTTGAATGCGACCATCCACCCCATGGTAAACTTTTTTTTGAACCTTGATAAAAAAAGGATCATCTCCAGGTATTGCCACCTGCATCCCAAGGTCAACGGCGAAAAACTGGAGGAGATTTTGTCTTACCAATGCAAATATTTCCAGTGGAGTGGCGCCGACCTGATCAATGCCACTTCGGCGGACGGAAAACGACAAATGGTGGTGATCGAGAACAATTCCTGTCCATCGGGTCAGAAATCCATGCCATTACTTGATGACAATAAGGAGGAGGGCACCTACAGGTTGCTCATTGAAAGGACTTTTCTGCCTTTGGTCAAAGGCAAGCAGGGAAAGTCCAGGATCGAGGGGCGACTGGCAGTGATATACGATAAAAATTACATGGAAACATCAGGTTATGCCGCGACCATCGCTGATGTTTTTAACGAGGAGGTCCTTCTGGTACCCTTTTACAGCGGAGCGGAAAATGTCATTAAGGTGGAAGATGACCTATTGTATGTTTATCATGAAAATAATTGGGTGCCGCTTAGAGCTGCCTTCAGGTACCTTACCCAACGCCCCTGGAACAGGTTGCCTCTTCGCACCCGGACCAAAATACTCAACCCCATTGTTGCGTGTCTGGCCGGTGGGAGAAATAAGATGGTGGCAGCCAAGGCTTATGATTTTTACAATGCCGAGCTCGCAGGATATGGTTTGCACATCAATTGTCCGGAGACGACATGGGATGTGAGTAAGGCTGAAATTCCACTGTGGGTGGAAAGAATGGGTGGGCAGGCTGTGATCAAAATCCCATATAGCAATGCAGGACAGGGTGTTTTTACCATTATCAATGAGCAGGAACTGGAAAACTTCATGGCCATGGACTTTGAATACGAACAGTTTATCGTTCAAAGCCTTATCGGCAATTACAACTGGAGTTCAGTGGGTGAAAAAGGGAAATATTATCATGTAGGCACCATTCCAACGGTGAAAGGAGAGACCTTTGTGACGGATCTGAGGATGATGGTCAGCAGTACGGAAGATGGCATCAAACCCCTTTGTACCTACTCCCGAAGAGCGGAAAAACCCTTGGTGGATAAGCTGGAATCAGGCAGTGATTCCTGGGCCATGCTGGGTACCAACTTGTCCGTAAAACTTGGCCAGGATGAATGGACATCGGATACCAACAGGCTGATGCTGATGGACCGGAGGGACTTCAATAAACTGGGGTTGGGCCTCGATGACCTTATCGAAGCTTACATCCAAACGGTTTTATCGACTATTGCGATTGATAAAATGTGTAAAAAATTATACAATTCAAAGGGTAAATTCAGGATGAAATTGTTCAAATCATTGAACGATGACAACACCCTTTTAAATGAAATTATGCAATAACATGCGGCAGTACAAATTTTTAGTATTAACCGATCATCGCGGACACAGCAAGGAAAATTCACTTTATGCCATACTTTCTAAAATTATTGAGCATCCACAATGCGAAAAAGTGCACCTTGCCAGCCGGGGCAATGAACACAACCATTCTTTTTTTTATGACAACTCCGGCACAGAAATTTATGTTTATGAAGTCAGGAAAGGTTTTGCATTTGATCCCGACCCCTCAAGATTTACTCAAAATAACCTCAAGGCGGATATTTCGGATTATGACATTATCTTTATGCGTCTGCCCAGGCCTGTGTCTTCGGATTTTTTGCATACCCTGGCGGAAAAGGCAAAAGACAAGGTGATGATCAATCATCCTATAGGCATTGAAAACACCGGCAGCAAAGCTTATTTGCTGAATTTTCCTGAATGGTGCCCATCAATGAAATTATGCCATTCCATTGATGAAATTCGTCATTTTGCAAGGCAATTTCCCATCGTTTTGAAACCCCTGAAAGAGTATGGAGGAAAGGGGATATTGAAAATTGAAGGAACGAAAATATATGACGGGGAGGAGGAGTTTGAAATGGAACCTTATTTGCTGGAAAAGGAAAACTTCATCCGAGAGGAAGGGTATCTGGCGATGGAGTTTTTGAAAAATGTGACAAAGGGGGACAAAAGGATTTTAGTGGTGGGGGGAGAAATTATGGCAGCTTCGCTCAGAATGCCCGCTGAAGGCTCCTGGCTTTGCAACGTGGCACGTGGAGGTTACGCCGTTCCTGCGGAGCCGGATGAAGACGAAGTAAAAATGATCCGGGCGATTAGTCCGCGTCTGCTCGAAGAAGGAATTTTCATTTTTGGAGCGGATACACTGGTGGGAAACGACGGGAAAAGGGTACTTTCAGAGATTAATACACTCAGCATTGGCGGTTTTCCCCAGGCAGAAGAACAAACAGGCAGGCCTATTGTCAGGGATTTGGTAAATAAAATAATCACATTTGCAGATGATAAAAAGAGGAGATGATATTCCTGTAATTTCAGTTTTTGACCTAAAACTTACCCCTAAAAATTCTATCGGGAATTATTGGCTGAAGCTTATTTCCGATGGTCTGGGGAACCCTATTTATGTGCCCATCATTGTGGCGAGGGGCACCCAGGACGGTCCGGTACTCGGGTTGACGGCTGCGATTCACGGCAATGAGTTGAATGGCATTCCCGCTATACAACGGTTATTTGCAGAAATAGAGCCTGAAAAACTCAAAGGGTGCATCATCGGTGTGCCGGTGGTAAACATTCCTGCATTTTTGAGAAAAAAGAGGAGATTTATCGATGGCGTTGACCTGAACCATATTATGCCCGGGAAAAGCAATGGCAATGTGAGTGAGGTATATGCCTATCGTTTTGTGGAGAAGATTCTCAAACATTTTGATTTTTTGCTGGACCTGCATACCGCCAGCTTTGGAAGGGTAAATTCCTATTACGTCCGGGCTGACATGGATGATGCGGTTACACGAGAACTGGCCTTATTGCAAAATGCGGAGATTATCGTGCACAATCCCCCTTCCGACGGTACCTTGAGAGGAGCCGCCGAGGAACTTCAGATTCCGGCCATTACATTGGAACTGGGCAACCCCAATACCTTTCAGAAGCAATTGATCAGAAGCGGGGTAGAAGGTATACACAATGTGCTTTCTTACCTTGAGATGATCGGGGATTCGATAGAGCCTCCCGCAGAACCTACCATCATTTGTCAAAGTTCCTACTGGATGTACACAGATCTTGGAGGCCTGCTCACCGTGACGGTGGGATTGAAAGACCGGGTAAAAAAAGGGGAAAGAGTTGCCCTTATTCGCGACGTTTTCGGAAATTTACTCAAAGAATACATGGCCCCGGAAGATGGCATCGTCATCGGCAAAAGCGTGAGCCCCGTCAACCAGTCGGGCGGGCGGATTTTGCACCTGGGCATCGAACGATAAAATCATGGCTTATGAAATTTACGGGCAAAAATTATTTTTTATTTTTAGTATTGATCTTCTGGTCTTTAAATATCCTTTATGGCCAGACGGCCTATGATCCCACCCTCAAACCAGGGGCGAAATGGGAAATCGAGATCGGTGCTGGAATGAATAATTACAATTACGGATACCTTTTGGTGACCTGCGATACGGTTGAAATCAACGAAAAGCAATACGTCTTGCTTAGAGGAACCTCTTCCACAGGACTGAATGAATGCGGGGCCGTATCGTATGTCAGGGAAGACACCTCGGAAAGGAAGATCTACTTTCTTCCGGAAGCCGATGAGAACCTGGAAGAATTGCTGCTCATCGATTATACGCTTGAACAGGGAGATACTTTTTTCTTACACAACGGTTGGGGCCAGCAGGTGGTTGATACCGTCCGGTATATAGAATTCTGGGGGCAGACCGCAAAATTTATAGATTTCGGCTGCGCCCCATGTGAAGGATTTATTGAAGGTTTTGGCATGTATTCTTCGGGCCCTTCAATCAATTGTGAAGGGTACTCCTATATTTCCGGGTATGAAATAGTGGATTGTGATGAAGTGAATGAGGTAGCCGAAGTTGTGCCTTCTGATGCCGTTTTGGTTTACCCCAATCCGGCCGGGGATAATTTAAACATAGCAATAAAGACTCCGTCGATTACCTATCCTGTATTGCTTGAAATAAGGTCGTTAACGGGGGAATTGTTGGTGGAGAAACCTGTGTTTTCCAGCCATATCAGTCTGGAAATGGACGGATTGCCCATGGGGATTTTATGGATGAAGATCATTGGCCGGGACATTCTTTTGAGTAGAAAAATCATCCACCTTTCTGAAAAATAGACACCTATCTGTTTTTTTAGCGGGATCATTTCAATCGTCAAAATCGGGTCAGACATAAATGCGGTTAGGTTCCCGGACTATGGCCTGTGGAAGGCCATGCCAAAGAACCTGTGAGATCAGAATATGCATTGTCATAGCCCGACTCCAATCCAATAGCAATCGTTGCCGAAAAAGGGTTTATGGATTTCTTTATCATTATGTATATTCAAAAAGGGTTTTTTAAACAGACTTATTAAACCCGAACAACAATCACCCATACAATTTGCCGGCCTGCTCCAATAAAGACTTCATCTCTTCCCGTAGTCTTTCCGGTGATAAAACCTCGATATCAGGTCCGAAACTGAGTAATTCGGCTTTAAGTTCCCGGTTTAAGATCATTTTGAGTTCAATGGTCACGGCTCCTGAAGTTTCGGTGGCCAGGACCTTTTGAGAGTGGTGCATAGGTTTGGTAACCACATAAGGTGCTCTCAGGGAAGACAGTTTCAATTTAATGGTTTCAATAGGGTGGCCATTGGGTATGGTGACCCCAATTACGTTTTCAAAATATTTCCCCCCGGAAACGGGGCCGGATGAAGTTATCTTTTTTCCTGTGGGCGCTAATTCCTTTATCCTGTCCAGGGCCAGCACCCAGTTAATATTTTCATTGACATTCAATCCAATAACATACCATCTGTTATTAAATTCCTGCAAAAAAAATGGATGGAAAATGAGCTCACTCGAATTTTCTTCATAAAAAGGATGATAAATTATTTTCAGCTCATTTTTATTCCGGATCTGGTTAACAAGCGGCTCCAACCAGTTTAGCCCCACCAGGTCATCATTGTGTTCGAAAAAAATAATATTCTCGGACCGCGTCTTTTCGGGCATTTTAAGAACGCCTTTCACTTTTTCTACTATTTGCAGAATTTGTCCCGCATGAGGTAAACCTTTAAACTGCTCCAAAACATCAAGTGCTGCCTGTAAAGTTTTTATATCACTTTCGATAAGTGGCTGGTTGTGAATTGAATAATCAGGATCAGCATAAAATATGTATCCTTTAGCCCGCTTTATGGGAGCGTTGAACCCTTCGGGAGAAGCTTTCCTCATGAGGGCAATGTCGTTTTCGAGGGTTCTTTGGCTGCACCCCTGGACATCGTAGTTTTCGTAAAGTTTCTCCTGAACATAATCGAGTAAGGCTTCAAAGGTCCATTTCCTACCCGTATTACGGAGGGCACTGTCTATGAGTCGGTACCGATAGGCAGCAGATTTGTTTTTGGGCATAGATGTTTTTTTACAAAAATACTAAAAACGCAAATACATTGCGTGAAACAATTTTATTATTGTATCCGTATAATAATCTTGAACGCACAAGGGACCCTTAAAACCCGAATAACATGCCAAAGATCAGATACCTCAGTATCCGGTTCTCTCAAAACGTGTTCCCTAACGAAATCCCCTTTTTCAGGGCGGCCGTTATCGAAAAAACCCAAAGAGAATCGAGCCTTTTTCACAACCACCAGGAAGAAAAAGGATTCCTGTATCGCTACCCGCTGATACAGTACAAAGTCACCGAAAAAAAGGCGAGCATCATCTGCCTCAACGAAGGTACGGACGATATCCACTACCTCCTGCAAAACCAGAATATGGATTTGCGGATAGGCCACGAGGTGCGTTGCTTTGAAATTGAGGACATCAAAATGCACTACCACCAGGTACAAACATGGAATAACCTGTTCCATTACTCCCTGCTCAACTGGCTGCCACTCAATCAAAAGAACCACGCCCTTTACGATTCCCTGGAAACAGAGAAAGAACAGTTGGAAATGCTCAACAAGATCCTCACCGGCAACCTGCTGTCCATGGCCAAAGGCATCCAGTGGTTTGTGGAGGACAAACTCATCGTGGAGATCACCAAAATAAAACAGATGCGCGAGCTGGAATTCAAGGGAAGAAACCTTTTGGGCATTTCCGTGAATTTTAAGAGCAATGTATCCCTGCCGGATTATGTGGGGATTGGTAAGGGGAGTAGTGTGGGATTTGGGATTGTGAAGGGAATAAAAGATTAAAGTAAAAGACTAAAGGTTAAAGACTAAAGTGGCGAGTGAGCGAGGGATCTTGGGTTTGTATAAAATAAAACAATGGAAAAATGGAAAAAATAACATTTGAATGTGAAACGATAACGCCTATGTTTTTGGCAGGAGCGGATGGACAGACTCCGGAATTGAGGGCGCCTAGTATTAAGGGGGCTTTGAGGTTTTGGTGGCGGGCTTTGAATGGGCATTTGGGGTTAAATAAACTAAAAGAAACAGAAGGCGAATTGTTTGGAGGCACAGGTGATAAAAAATCTAACCGAAGTCAATTGATAATTCAAGTGCCTTTTGTGGAAAATTTAAAGATTGACCATGGTGGAAAACCTGTGCCACATAAAGGATTTATGACTCAGAATGCCATTGAAACAGGGGAGCATTTTAAGATCTGTTTAATGTTTATGGATAAAAACCAAAGGGAAACATTCCGATCCTTATTTATCCTGACCTGTGTTTTAGGTGGTTTTGGTAAGCGAGTAAGGAGAGGCATGGGCAGTGTTAAGATATTAAAAGAGGATGAAGCTTTGTTTAATATGCCTCAAAATTTAGAGGGAATTCACCACTATATATCGGAACTGTCCAAACACTTTTTACTTAAACCAAGTGGAATTTATAATAACTTCAGCGGTAGAATGGAATTGTATCCATGGGTACAATCGATAGAAATTGGCAAAACAAACCACCCAAATTTGGTAAAACACATAAGTCAAAAAACGCATGACTTTAAATTTGATGAGGACAATAAATATTCATATGAGCCTTCCATCGGACACGCCTTCAGAGGACGGTTCGCATCGCCAATTTATGTTTCAGCCCTTGAAGCCAATAATGAACTCCGTCCCATTATTACAACATTAAATACCGTACCTGACCGATCTCATAGAAATATCGATCCGGTTTTACAGGAAGAATTTAAAAACAGTATTTTATGATGACCCCTAAAGATATAATAGAGCCTAATAGATATGATATAAGATTAGATGAAATCAGATTACAAAATTTTCGAGGATTTACGTCATTGCAGCTTAATTTCCATGAACGTTTAACAGCTATTATTGGAGATAATGGTGCTGGAAAAAGCACAATTTTAGATGTAATATCGGAACATTTACGTTTTTTTTTACAACACATATTATTAGACGATTCTCCAAAATCTAATTTTAAAAAGTCTGATATAAAAAATGGAACTCTAATTTCTAATACAAAGGCAAATTTTCTTCTTACTTATCCAAAATTTGAAGAAGAAGAAAATGAAAATAATAATCAAGTCCCGGAAAATGAACCAGATTTTTTTAATAGGCAAATAACCGCGACTTCAATAATTGGGTTGAATATTAACAAAATTGAAAAAGAAGGAACCTCATTTCTTCCCAACATAAAAAAAGAATTAAGCCATGCCTCAAAAAAAGAACTTTCGAATGAGAGTTTAGACGCCTTTACTGCTTTTTATATAGATTTTCATAAATCTTTTCGAAATGATGGGGAAGATAGCTTGCCTATTCTCGTTTATTATGGCGGCAACTCAATCAACACCAACTTTGAGGACTCCACTTCAGATTTTCTTATGGATGATAGATTTAAAGAAATATATAGGGGTTCTCTAATTCCAGGGCGATTTACATTCAACGATTTTTTTGACTGGTACAATAGAAGGTATAAAGTTGGATTAATTACACAAATCCAATACGAGATAGATCTAATAAACAATGCCATTATTGAAGTATTTAGTGATACTGAGCAATATTTTAAAAATCTTAGAATTGATTACCATACCAGCTACGAAGCCTTGGTAATAGACAAGGTTATTTTGAAAGATTCACATTTTGAAAAAGAAACAATTGACATTTCACAAATGTCTTCAGGAGAAAAAAATCTTTTTGCCTTAGTTTCTGATTTAGCGATGCGGTTAATTACTGCAAATCCCAAATTAAAAGGAATGTCTGGAGTGACAGATAATAATCCATTGTTACAAGGTAAAGGAATCGTATTAATTGATGAAATAGACTTGCATTTACATCCTAAATGGCAAAGCAAAATCTTACCAAAACTTATGGATTTATTTCCAAAAGTTCAATTCATTATTACAACTCATAGTCCAATAGTATTACAAGGAGTAAATGGAATAATTTATAGATTAAACGCCGGAAATCTAACAAAAATCCCTCCATTAGGAGGTTGGAAAATAGAACAAATATTATCTCATTTAGGATTGAAACAACACTACGGGAAAAAATATTTAGAGCTTGTTGATGAATTTTATGATGCTTGTAAGATCAAAGATATAATAGGTGCTGAAAATTCATTTAATATGATACATCTCCTTTTGCCAGACGAGAGCACTTTTAGAATAATATTAAAAAACAGGTTGGAAACATTAAAGGAAAGTTGGTAATGAGAAAACTTGAAAGACAACAATGTTATTTCGGATATACGGAAGGAGTTGAAAACCTTTTAAAAAATTTAACTGCATATTGTTTTGTTTCAGATATCATTGCTTCAAATAGAATCCTTTATTTTAAAAATGGAAAACATAATTATGAAAACGCTTTTCTAATTGATGAAAAGCTAAATAATACTTTAAAATCACGCCATTATAATGAAGAAGAAATACTTTTTTTCCTTGACAGTTGTGATTTAAAAGAAAATTTTTTCTACTTAGAAACAGAATCAAATTGCATTGAGATAAAGTCGCTCACACAAAAAGGAAGATATTCATTAGATTTCATTTATAACTCATTACACGCCGAATTTGGTGATGCAATCAACGAAGCATACAATTCAACAAAAAATAATCTCTATCTTTTAATTCAATTAAAAGATAGAATTAACAAAGAAGTTTTAACACCCCAAAGTTACTTGGACTTCGTAAAAGACGATTTTATAAACTTTTTAAAGGATACAGTTTCTTCAAGTTTATTAGCAGTTAGATCCACTTACATTAAAACAAGTGACAGTTATAAGATTCTTAAGAATTTTGTATTGGAAAACTCGAATATTGTAGACGAAGAAAGATCTAAAATAATAAAAAATAAAATTCATGAATTCGATTTAATTATTAACAATAATTATCTCTTACCAAAAATGTTCTTTTTATTCAATGCAATTGAAGAACTCTTAAATGAATATAATTACGCAAGAGCAAGTGATAAATTAAAAGAATATGGACAGCTAATTCTGTCTTCATCATTAACTTACGCAAAAGAATTATATGAAAATACCACTAATTTTAACTGGACACATAGGCATTTTTTAATAGAGCCTCTTAAAATAGAAGAGCAACTATTGAAATCTTATAAAAAATTTGAAGGGGTTATCATAAAAGATGAAGAAACCTTTCTTGGGTTAATGCGACTACTCTCAAAGGCCCAATTAGATTTGATTTATACCAGAAATTATGCCAACGCCATTGTTAATATTCAAAAATTCATGGAAGCCTACTTAAAAGCGATAGGAGCAGATAAGGATGTTAATAAAAAAGGAGTGCCTTTTGGTATCCAAAAAATTAAGGATAAAATAAAAAAGGCACTAGATGATCAGGAGAAATTAAAGAATGAATTACACAGAAAGATTATTGATACTTTTTCTATTTGCTTCGACGAAGAAGAGAAGGGGGAATTAAAAAAAATATGTACTGAATATCTTCCAATTAACCATCCTCGAAACGAACAAATTCATGATGATTTAAATAAAAATGAGCTTTATTTTAAAAAACATCTGAGTTATCTGGATGAAGTGCAGCTTGGCTATGAAGAAAATACAAAAATTTTTTATAAATGGATTGAGTGGTTTGAACTTCCAAGTACAAATATCTTTAACCAAATTAACAATAGAATTAAAGAATTACTATCAAAACCAGATATGATTTTCGAAAGCCAATCAAAATAAAATAAAATAATGAATAACCTATTCCTTTTCACCATCGGCCCCGTACAATCCTTTATTGCCCAGGCACGGAAAAACCTAGACTTGTATGCAGGGAGTAAAATACTTTCCAGACTTTGTAATGTGGCCATGGAAACAGCTAGACAAGAAGGTATCAAAATTATTGTACCTCAAGTGGTTGAAGGAGTGGAATCACTCCCCAATAGATTTGTTGGTAAAATAGCAGAAAGTGATGATCAGAAATTGGCAGAAATTGGAAACAAAATTGAGGAATCGGTCAGATTATCTTTTAATGATATTTCGGATCAGGCTTTGAAAAAAATCAGGCTGACCAAATCAAAAATCACCCCTGATTTCAGGAAAAATTATGATCAACAAGTAAAAAATCATCTTGAAATATTTTGGCTTTTTTATCCCGAGGATGTCAGTTATTATGATGCCTATCACAAAATTGAAGCTTCATTAGGGGGGATAAAGAATATAAGGTCTTTCAATCAAATTCCTGAAAAAGGGCGAAAATGTAGCCTGGATGGAGTCAATAATGCTTTGTTTTTTGGTGAGGGTTCCAAATCAATATATTCCAATTTCAACGGAGGTATTGAATTAGACACAGATGACTCATGGATGAATGAAAATGAAGGATTAAGTGCAGTTTCCTTCATGAAAAGGAATTATAGTGATGACTTCTTTAAAAAACCGTCATTTGTTTCTACAGCAGGCATTGCTTTATCCCATTATTTGAAAGAACACATTAATGAATCAGAATATAATAGTTACAAACTTCTCTTTAATGGTGGTCGTCTGTTTGATGAACAACTATGTTATGCCGAAAATTTAACTGAAAAATATTTTAAAAAACATGGATTGAAAAAAGTATTGGAGGCTACTGGTTTGGACTCCATTACAGAACACCATAAACGGATCTTTGGAGAAAAGGAACTTCCCAAATATTATGCATTAATTGTATTTGACGGAGATCACATGGGGCAAATAATGGGCGGGAAATATTTAAAAAAGGAACATCAACATGAATTAGAATTTTTTCAGGAAAATGTTTCCGAATTACTGGGGAAGTTTGCAAAAAAAAGTAAACAATTTCTAAATGAACCCAAAGGTAAAACCATTTATGCCGGTGGAGATGATTTCCTCGGGCTTATTAATTTAAACGCATTATTCGAAGTATTAAAGGATTTGAGAAATAGTTTTGAAGTCGATGTTAATCAAAAAGTAAAAACAAAATTCAAAGATCAAATTACAGAAGGATTTGATTTTACCTTCTCGGCGGGAGTTGTCATTGCGCATTATAAATCTCCACTCCATTTTGTGCTTCAAAAAACCCGGGAAATGGAAAAAAAGGCAAAAGATGAAGGCCGAAACCGTCTTGCCATTGCTGCTTTAAAACATTCAGGCGAAGCACATGAAGCCATTTTGCCCTGGGATCTGAAAAACAATGAATCACAAAATCTGATTCATCTTGAGGCAGTTGTCAAACATTTGACTAAACCGGAACCAAATTCAACCTCCAATTTTTCAGAAACATTTATCCGAAATCTTGAAAGAGAACTTTATCAACTTGCTGATAATAATGGACGATTACTTGAAGGAGAACTTCATAACCTCATGCTGGTATCTCTTGCAGAACATGAAATGAAAAGACTTTTAAAGAGGTCTTTGCAAAAGGATAAACCTGAACAATTGGTGGATGAAATTTTGGATCATCTAAAACCGCTTATGAATAAATATTCAGAGAATGATTTAATGGAGGTTCCCATTTATAACTTTATCGAACTCCTCAAAATTACTCTTTTTATTAAAAGAAAAACTGAAAAATCATGAATATCGAAATAAAACCACTGGATACACTTTTCTTCAGAGATGGCAAACCTTTTTCCATGGGAGAAGAAACCTGGGCCGACAGTAATTTTCCTCCACACCTTTCAGTAATATATGGTGCTCTGCGTACATTTTGTGCGACAAGAGCAGGAAAGGAAATTCCTTTTATCGAGGTGGAAGAAAAAATGAAGGATTTGGTCATAAAAGGTTTGACTTTTGGAATCGGGGATGAAGTTTTTTTACCTATGCCTCTTGATTTTTCAGAACTAAAAAACAAAGAAGAGTGGCAAAAACAAAATGAAAAGAATGAAAAATACTATGACGTCGTCAGATTGAATCCAATACAAAACACAATAACTTCCTCTCATTCTAAATACCAAATCCCTTTCTTAATCCAAGGGGACCATGATAAATTTTATGAAAACATTGACAATGGACTTTTGTCGGATAGTTTATTGAAAAACTACCTGGCCAATGAAACAAGTTCGGTGAAAATAAAAAAGATGACCGATTACACAGTTACTGAGGCCAAAGTTGGAATAGGGAGGGATGGATTAACCAGAACGACAGAAGAAGGTAAATTGTACCGGGTTGGAATGACTCGATTCAAGTCTTTTAAAGATTCGTCCGAAAAAGACAGACAACTTGAACTCTTTGTAAGGATTGAAAAGCAAGATCTGGAATTAAGTGAATTAAAAGAATCAATGGTTAAGCTTGGCGGAGAAGGACGCTTGGTATCCCTTGATGAACGAGAAATAATGGAGGTTACAATTCAACCGGATGAAATTATTTTGAAGAAGGGATATTTCAAACTATACCTTGCCACCCCTGCTATTTTCACTAATAATAGCTGGTTCCCCGACTTGTCCAAAGCAGGAATAAATATAAAAGCTGAATTGGTCGGTGCCATCATTGGAAAAACAAAATCCATTGGTGGTTTTGATATGGCCAAAAGAAAACCTAAAAATATGTATCAGGTTATTCCTGCAGGAAGTGTTTACTTATTTAAAACAGAACACTCACCAGAAGAAATTCAAGCACTTCAAGGCATAAGTGTATCTGATCAACTTCCTGAACAAGGATTTGGAATCTCCTATTTTGGAAATTTTACTCCTCCTAAAATTTAAAAAAATGAAAACTACAATTATCATAACGGTTGGAACTTCCCTCTTGAAAAATCATTTAACGGATGGGTTTAATGTATTGGGTGAAAGGCGCTATAAAAAAATTCAGCTTAAGGGAATTGAAGAGGAGTCGGCCCCTGCAGAAACCTATGAAACCTCCAATTCAACGCTGGCAAAGGAAATAATCAGGAACCTTGGAAATTGGGTAAATATTACAATAGATCAAGAAGGTAACCCTTATTATCCTTCCGCTGAGATACAAAGTACCGTCCATTATATTAAAGAAAATGGAGGAGATTATGCTAATTTCAATTTACGGCTTATTGCAACCGATACTGTTCTTTCGAGAATTGCAGCTGAACAGATTCGGGATATGTTCAATTATTTACATCCAGGCCTTTGTGATTTCGTCCCTGATTATCAGCATGATATAATTAAGGGATTGGTGGTTCAAAACCCAGCCCTTCACGAGGAATTTCAGCAACCTAATTTTTTTGAAGCAGGGTTTCTGAATTTGATTGAAAGAATCAAACAAATCATTGACACTGCAAGAGGAAAAAGTTCCGGAATTATCCTCAATATTTCCGGAGGGTATAAAGCCATAATACCCATCGTGACTTTACTGGGGCAAATTGAGCAAGTACCCTTAATTTATAATTATGAAAATAGTTCAGATTTAGTCACAATAGGAAACCTACCCTTTACTTTCGATTGGGCCGTAGTTGAAGCTGTAAAACCCTTTCTTAAAAGAAATTTTTTAGAAAATCCCTCCATAAAAATGGTTGGGCAGTTATGGTTCAATCAAAAACTGGAGTTTAAAAACAACAAATTTATTGGAAAGGATGAGGATTCCAAGCAATTAATAACTAGCCTAAAACTACCCTATGAGGTTAACAAAATCCTAAATTCTTTGATCAATTATCAGCTCCTTTCTTGGGATCATTTGGGTCAATTCTTAAGGCCAAGTGCATTAGGCAGTATGATAAAAGATTTTAGCGTGATGACCGAAAGCAACAGAGGTTTTATCATGGAGCACCTACTTTTTAAATACTTCACATTAGATGACCGGAATGATCTGACAAAAGATTATTGCATCGGGCTAACAATTCCAAAATTAGATAAATATTTTATCCTAGATGATAACAAGGTCCAGGTAGGAGACATTGACGTTTTTCTAAATAAAAAAGACAATGCCAAATATGGCGTTTGGCTGGAATCAAAGGCCTTTTCCGCAGCAGAAGGATATGCGAATAAGATTGATAAAAAAGGTGATTATTACCTCCAATTAAAAGCAAGAATCCTGGCAATGAACTATGCTTTTTTAGAAACATTGTTCGTCGTTTTTCGATTTGTTTTTAAAGGGATTAATGATACAGAACCTTTTGTAAATGAAAATCTGGCTAAAGTTATCAAACATTTAAACAAGCTAAACCAGGATCCTGAAATTAAGGATAAATCCAGATTCAGATGCCTTGGTGTCAACATTTTGGCAAAGTTTGATGACAATAAAATTGATGTTACAGAAAGTTTTTACAAGGGAAAATTTGAAGACTGGACATGGGAAGAACTTTAACCCGAAAATAATTAATAACTAAAAAGAAATACAATGTTTAAAACCACAAAACCTCTTTTTCTAATTTGCGAGACCCCTTTACATGCAGGGAGCGGCGATGATTTAGGTATGGTAGATCTTCCTATTCAAAGAGAACGACATACCGATTATCCAAAGATAGAAGCCTCTTCTTTAAAGGGCTCTCTTCGAGAAGCTTTTGAAGCTATTTTGGGATGGAAGCCCAAACAACCTGAAAATCCAATTGTAAAATTGTTATTCGGGCCGGAAGATGCCGGAAATGATGCACATTCAGGTTCTCTGGCAGTGACAGATGCCCGGACGCTCCTTTTCCCTGTTAAGTCGATGAAAGGAGTATTTGTATGGGTCTCCTGCCCCACCGTTATGAATCGTTTTGCCAAGGATTTGAGGATTGCCAAAAATGTATCGCTTTCCAATATTCTAAAAACCTGGTCTACTGTTGAAATTGAAGATGGCCATTGTTTTGCCAATACAGATAAAGTGGGAATAAACAATAACGTCGTCCTGGAGGAATATGCTTTTAAAATTGATGGTGGAATTTCAGACCTTGCCTCTTCACTTTCACAAAAAATCTATGGTGACCTACCCGAACTAGCCTACTGGAAAGAATTACTTGAAACAAATCTTGTCGTTTTATCCAATAATGATTTTCGTGATTTTGTGGTCCAATCCACGGAAGTAATTACGCGGATACGGATTAATAATGAAACGGGGACAGTAGAAGATGGGGCTTTATTTACAGAAGAATATCTGCCTTCAGAATCTATCATGTATACTTTGGTTTCCTCTTCAGATGAATTCTCCAAACGGTCCACCGAAGAAAAATTCACGAGTGAAAAGTCCATGGAAGAGTTTCAATCTGTTTTAGGAAAATTAAACAATATCTTCCAACTTGGTGGAAATGCAACCTTAGGAAAAGGTGTCTTAAGGGCGAAGCTTATATCTTAAATACTCCTTTATATCATCCATTAAAAAAAGTAGTCATGAGCGAATTGTCATTACGTAAAAAAGTTGAACAAGGAAGGGCCACTGAAGCATTCAGAAGGGTTAAGGCTTTTGTGAAAGAAAAAAAGGACCTTGATGAATATAAATCCTATTCGAAAAAATTCCCCACCATGGTAAAAACCAGTGGTCTTGGAGCATCACTGGCTTTTATCCTATCCAAACAAAAAGCTGCTTATAACAGAATCCTGGAAGATATCATTGACTGGTTACGAAAAGATGAAAAAGGAATTATTGAATTACCAACAAATGATAAAAAGGACTTTTTAGAAAAAGTCCTTGAATTGGATTCCAATACTTATCGGGCGCTTACCAATGAAGTCCTTGCTTTTATGAATTGGCATCGCCGATTCACAGAAGGATTAATTGATAAAAAGAAGTCTTAAAAGCATAATATCATGGCAAAAGGAGTATTAAAAGTTTACAAATCAAATAAAGGGAGAGTAGTAGTTGAACTTGATCGGCTCAATGGTAAAGCCCCAATGCCCCTTTCATACGTAGGCCTTCCTGACACCAGTCTTGACGGGAAGGACTGTGAATATGAAATGGTTTCTGGCAAGATCACAAAAATCATCGTTGATGGAAATAATATTTTACGTCAAGAACCTCCTAAACATCTACCCATTCGAAATGTTGAACATGTTCAGCAACAAAGGAATGATCATCCAAGGGGAAGAATCGATGATAGCCTGAATTTACGTGATACCTTCCTACCAAAAGAAGTAAGAAATTTGCCCATTCATGATATTGATAATTTTTCGCTGAAACTATACAAGGCAGCCAGATTCATTCCTGATAACAAATTTGGTAAATTCTACTTCTATAAAAACGACTATCGCCGGAGAAAGGATGGAAGTGAATCCGGGCATAAATTTGAAATCAGTGCAAATTTTGGAGATCCGAAAAAATTTGATGCAATTAAATCAAGGCATGAAAATTTAATGAAGTCCTTGTTTAAAAATAACTATAAAAAAATTCGCCTGCATCCTGATTGGCGCATGGTTGTTGGTGTCGGAGGAGGAGGTGCATCAGTATATGAAACTGGAATGACTTTACATCACGTGTACGGATTTCCCTATATTCCGGCCACTTCTATTAAGGGAACTTTGAGAAGCTGGATTATAACTGAAATATTTTCAATTGACCTGGCAGAAGGGAAAGTTGATTTAAAGCATGCAGAAGATAGAGCTTTGAAAAACCCGCTTTTTGTATATATCTTTGGAAGCGACGAGAAAAGCTACAATGAACAACACCAAAAAGGAAATGCTCAGTTTTTTGATGCCTTCCCGGTGGAAGCTCCAAATTTGGAGGTAGATATTATGAATGTACATTATCCTGAATGGTACAATAATAAAACGGCTCCAACCGATTTTCAAAATCCTAATCCAATTCCGTTTTTAACCGTTGCCAGAGGATCCAAATTTGAAACTTTTGTTGGCGTTTCAAAAAATATGGCTTTATCCAATTGGAATGGTTTTGAAAAATTATCTACCCCAATGCAATTAAGTGGAGAACATACTTTACTTGACCTGATTTATGCATGGCTGACATCTGCCCTTACTTCCCATGGCATAGGTGCCAAAACAGCTGTTGGTTATGGATACATGAGAGAGGTTCAACAAGAAAGATAAAACAAACCTGACACCCATGCCACGCAAAACCCTCCTAACCTTCCTCGGCAACAGTCACTACCAAAAGTGCCGATATGAAAACCAGGACCGGCGTTTTCGTAGCCCGGTAGTCCGTTTTGTACAGGAGGCCGTCGTGGAAATGCATTGCAGGGATTGGTGTGCGGATGATCGCATCCTTGTTTTCCTGACCGATGAGGCCGAAAAGAACAACTGGCTGGGAGCAATTTACCCTGGCGAAGAAGAAGGCCTTAAAAACAGGTTGTGGCAGATGAAACTCAAAGCGGCCATTGAGGAGATAACCGGCGTTCCCAAAGGATTCTCAGAAGCTGAAATCTGGCAAATTTTTGAATTATTCTTTAACAAAATGGAAGAAGGCGATGAAGTTTACTTCGATATTACCCACGGATTCCGGTCCTTGCCGATGCTGGGCATGGTGTTGATGAATTACGCCAAAGCCTTAAAAGGTATAAAAGTGAAGGCCATCACCTACGGAGCTTTTGACGCCCTTGGGTCGAGATTCAATATTGAAGAGCGAATCCCGGATCCGGAACAAAGGATCGTTCCATTGCTGGACCTGACCGGGTTTCATGAACTCCAGGAATGGTCCATTGCCGCTGATAACTTTGTCAAATCAGGCAATACCGCCAAAATGATCGCCCTGACGGAAGGTAAAACCGCTCCAATGGTACATTCCGCGAAAGAAACATCCCCTCCTTTAGAAGCATTGAAGCTGCTATCAAAAAATTTAAACCAGTTATCAGGCATCATGGCCACCAACCGGGGAAATGAAATCATGGCAGGGAAAACTTTCGACCATATTGCTGAAAACCTGGCAGCTATTTCCAAAAACCCAAAAGTAATCCCTGCGCTTCAGCCTATACTGGATAAGTTGCAACAAAAACTGAAAAACTTCAACCAGCAGATGCCCAACTGGATATCTGCCGTTCAGTGGTGTATCGATCACGACCTCATCCAGCAGGGCATTACGCAACTTCAGGAAGGCCTGCTTACCCATTTTTGTAACATAGACAATAATGGATTTATAGAACTTGACCCTGCCAATGAAACCCACAGAACCCTTATGAGCCAGGCGATATTGATTGGTCAGAAAGGAATCGACTTAAAAGACTGGTACGATCCGGCAGCTCAAAACGTGGAAATCATCAACATGGTGTTAAAAAATGAAACCATCCAACAGCTCCTGGCTCCCTATGAATCCCTGACCTGGTTACGAAATGATATCAATCACGGAGGTTTCCTCAGCGAAAAACCCCTGGAAAGTTTCAGGCTTGAACTGGTGGAAAAATTCAATGAAATAAAAGTAATCCTTGCCATAAAGTGAATCAGCAAAAACTTAACAAATGAACATAGATACGTTAAAAAGGGATTTGAAAAACTTATTTTCTGAAAATAAGATCAAAACCATTATTGAAAATTTAAAAGAGGTGTTAATCAGGGATTCGGACCTCCATTCAGAATTCCTGCAAATATGCCGTAGATACAATGAAGTGTATGACCGTAAAATGGCTGCTCTGATAGAAGACACAACTGCAAACCTGGAACTGAATAAAGTCGGGGAATCCATACTCTACCTGATAGATAAAATGACTCAGGAAGATATAAAAAGTGTCTCCAAACTTTCCCACCAGGAAATTACCAATCCTATCTTATTGATTACAAATGATCCGGCTAAAGGCCAAAAATTAAAGGCATTTTTGCATCAGCTTAATTTCACAATCGTAGACATCTTTACTTCTGCCGAAGATTTAGAAAACAAGACCTATGACTTAGCCATCATCGACAACAGGCATTTAGCCTATTGTCCGAATGCAAAGGTGCTGAGCGAGATGGAAGCATCAAAAAAGCAAGCGATAGAGGAACGCATCAAACTGATGGAGCAATTGATCAGGGATACATCTTTGTTTATGATCCATTTTGGCGAGTATTTCTTCTGGATTACTGATCACCGTGAAAGGATTCATGCAGCAAATTCCCAATTTTCCCTTTATGGAAGAACCAAGGAAATGCTGGAATTTATCAATACGTACAGAGTGTAAAAACAGCTTTCGTTTAAAACTAAAAAGACAACCATTATGCAAACAACACAATCAATCCGCATTGTATCTGTCCTGGTTATTTTATTATGGCAATCCACCTTGGTAATGGCTGGTTTGGATACGACACAACAAATCGTCACCCAGGAAATAACTCCTGCAGAAGTCCAGGCTACCACTGGCAAAAATACGGAATCTCTAGCGCTGGACCAAAAAATTAAAACCCTGGAAGAAAAAGTTACAGCGCTTGAAGCATTCAAACTACGGTTGAATATCCTCGGCCTTCCAGGTGCCGGGATGACCGTATTAGCGTTGTTATGGCTATATTTCTGGAAGCTTCCAAAACTTGTTGAAGAGCAGGCTAAAAAGAAAATTGATGCCCTCCTCGTTTCAGAACGAAAAACCTTTAAAGATTTGAGAATGGCCGTGATTTCTGACACTCAAAAAGACAAAAACATCCACAGCTATCTGAGTAAAATAGGATTTTCGAACGAAAAACTCCATCCCTATGCTGCCAATGATTTCGAATCCATTCCGGTGGCTCTTACTGACGTACTTTTCTTCCATGATGAGGATGACAAACTCTCATTGGAAACCATTACCCAGTTTACCAACCAGTATAAGGGCCAGCTTAAATTTTTCTATTTCGGGTCAAAACGATTGCCGGATGAATTGTTCAAAACCATTCGATCCACCGCCAACTCAAAAGACACCCTTGAAAGCAACCTGTTAAAGGCTTTTAAAATTTAAAAACAATTGATCTGAATCTCTATTTTCAGCAACAAAAACACCCTTTTCTTTTGATTTGAGGAACAAATTTCGTAAATTTGGTGAACCAAAATGATGTACCTTTTTGATGTTTTTCGAAAAATAACAATACGGACACGATACATAAGTCGCTGATTATCATAGAAATTACAAAAAGGGCTGTCAGAGAGGTAGTTCCATCAAAACAAGGATTAAGACAATTCAGCGCCTATACTGTAATTATTGATGTAAACCACAGTCAGAGAGGTAGTTCCATCAAAACAAGGATTAAGACAAAAAGTGAACTTGTGAGATATTTCACAAGCCAAGCAAGTCAGAGAGGTAGTTCCATCAAAACAAGGATTAAGACGGTTCTTCCTGACAATTCTAAATCTTTTACTTTTAAAGGTCAGAGAGGTAGTTCCATCAAAACAAGGATTAAGACCTTTAGACCCTCTCTTTCCAGCTCTCCCCCTTGTGCAGTAGTCAGAGAGGTAGTTCCATCAAAACAAGGATTAAGACGCTGATGTGGCATTTTCTTTCAAAAGTTCTGTTATTGTCAGAGAGGTAGTTCCATCAAAACAAGGATTAAGACAACCATTTACTTATCATAAGATGAAAAAAATATAAAGTCAGAGAGGTAGTTCCATCAAAACAAGGATTAAGACATTGAATATCCTAAAACATCCAACATAAATTCGGTCAAGTCAGAGAGGTAGTTCCATCAAAACAAGGATTAAGACTGGCCTAATTGCTGTAGCCCAAGAACCAAAAAGAATTGTCAGAGAGGTAGTTCCATCAAAACAAGGATTAAGACTCCCCAAACCTATTTTTAGTGATTTTAATAGAAGGGTCAGAGAGGTAGTTCCATCAAAACAAGGATTAAGACTTATTAATTGTTCCTTTGTCATGATAGTTTAGTTTTTAGTCAGAGAGGTAGTTCCATCAAAACAAGGATTAAGACCGAAAAAAAACCCAGGAAAGAACGTTTGAAGAGCTCAGTCAGAGAGGTAGTTCCATCAAAACAAGGATTAAGACAAAGACTATTTCTTTTCTTAAAAAATCTTTAATAAAGTCAGAGAGGTAGTTCCATCAAAACAAGGATTAAGACAAAGTTTCCTTCCTTATCTACCCAAATTTTCATAGTAATGTCAGAGAGGTAGTTCCATCAAAACAAGGATTAAGACACTATACAAATTACAGCATTTAAAATCCAGAAAGAGTCAGAGAGGTAGTTCCATCAAAACAAGGATTAAGACTCCATTCGCTTGGAATGTTTGCGCTACACAAGCCAAGTCAGAGAGGTAGTTCCATCAAAACAAGGATTAAGACTGGTAAAACTGAATAGAAACAGAACAAAACACCAATGTCAGAGAGGTAGTTCCATCAAAACAAGGATTAAGACTGGGTTTGTCATTTCCTATGAGAGCTGCACTCAGGTCAGAGAGGTAGTTCCATCAAAACAAGGATTAAGACAGGCTGTCTCCCACCGGGTAGGAGTGGTCCGTTTTCGTCAGAGAGGTAGTTCCATCAAAACAAGGATTAAGACATGAGAGCCGGATCAGCTTGATCAGGGTAAAAGCGGAGTCAGAGAGGTAGTTCCATCAAAACAAGGATTAAGACCCATGCTTTCTGTCAGTATTATTGTATTCTGGGTGTCAGAGAGGTAGTTCCATCAAAACAAGGATTAAGACTATTTAATTCTGTGTCGTAAATTTTTATATTGCCGTGTCAGAGAGGTAGTTCCATCAAAACAAGGATTAAGACGTTTGTTGTTCGTGGAAGCATATTCTGTTCGTTCCAAAGTCAGAGAGGTAGTTCCATCAAAACAAGGATTAAGACAATGGGTGGCATCCAACTCCATTCCTTGTTAAAATCGTCAGAGAGGTAGTTCCATCAAAACAAGGATTAAGACAAACCCGCTCTTGCGCGCAATGCCGATGACAATACCGGTCAGAGAGGTAGTTCCATCAAAACAAGGATTAAGACGAGTTCCTTCAGGGGTGACAGTGTTAATAGCAAAACGTCAGAGAGGTAGTTCCATCAAAACAAGGATTAAGACACTTCTATTTTACGGATGAAAACCGCATTTCCTAACCTGTCAGAGAGGTAGTTCCATCAAAACAAGGATTAAGACAGCTACCAAACAAAGTAATAACACAGCGAAAAACACAAGTCAGAGAGGTAGTTCCATCAAAACAAGGATTAAGACACAGTAACTTCCTGAGCAAAAGAAGAATTGCTAATCGTCAGAGAGGTAGTTCCATCAAAACAAGGATTAAGACATCTGCATAATTTCTTCTTGAAGTTACCTAGGAATTGTCAGAGAGGTAGTTCCATCAAAACAAGGATTAAGACGTGATATCCAGTGGTGCGCAACCTCCTACAATTGTAGGTCAGAGAGGTAGTTCCATCAAAACAAGGATTAAGACGTGTATGTTGTGAAGATTAAAAGCTATTGTAGGATTCGTCAGAGAGGTAGTTCCATCAAAACAAGGATTAAGACTAGGTGTGTAACCTACTACTAATGGCATAGTAATTTGTCAGAGAGGTAGTTCCATCAAAACAAGGATGAACGAGCGATCCCGAAGGGTAAATGCCTGGCAGGCATTTAAGCGAGAGAACCGCGACAGCGGCTTGGATACAGTTCATTGAATGCAACAGAATGGTAGTTCCATCAAAATCCCGACATTCCATGTCGCGGACTTCGCTGCGCTCAGCAAGGATGAACGAGCGATCCCGAAGGGTAAATGCCTGGCAGGCATTTAAGCGAGAGAACCCCAAGGGGCTTGGATAGAGTTCATTGAACGAAAGAGAGAGGTAGTTCCATCAAAATCCCGACATTCCATGTCGCGGACTTCGCTGCGCTCAACAAGGATGAACGAGCGATCCCGAAGGGTAAATGCCTGGCAGGCATTTAAGCGAGAGAACCCCGACAAAGTCTTACTAATTGCTGAAGCAATAAGTGCGACTAAATCGGGACAGGCCCGAAGGGGCTTGAATACAGTTCCTTGAATGCACCAGAAATGAAATGTTGTAAGTTGTCTTTTGATTCTTGAAAATTACGAGGCACGAGCAGGGAGGGGTCATTTCTCCTTTGCTGGCCAATATTTTTTTAAACGACCTGGACCATGCCATAAACACACCTGGAAGTAAATTCGACAGGCAAGGAGTACAAATAGTGCGGTATGCCGATGATTTTTTGCTGATAGGTCCTGAAATAACACCCAGGCTTTTGGATGACCTTCACAAAAAGATAAAAAGAGCCGGCCTCACCATAAATAAACAAAAAAGCAGGTTATTGGATGCGAAGCACACCCCGTTCCACTTTTTGGGTTTTGATATAAACTATCGCCAGCAGCCTTTTGGTACGAAAAAATGGAGCTGGCATATTAATCCCTGTCCAGAGGCCATGGCCAGGATAAAAAAGGATATTGATACTTCACTAAAACAGCTTCCCCTGAGTTCTCCAATGGAAGTTGCATTCCAACTATTTCCCATATTAAAATCCTGGTTGAATTATTACAGTATGGGAAGATCCGCTGAATGTATGGCTCCTCTAATACCTCTATTCAACTACCTTGAAACAAAATTGCTCGCGTATTACCAACGAAAACAATATGGACAAATGATCTCTTACGACCCCGGGGCTTCCCTGAATTATGCCGGTCAGGCCCTTAGAATTCTGAAAGAAGAGCTGGAACTTTAAAAAAATTGATTATGCCCAGGAAAAAGCGTCCAAAACTGACTTTCAAAGCAAAACTGATCCGGATCAAAAATGCGGGAATAAAAACGGCAACCCCTGTACAAAAAACAACCGATGAAACGGATGATCTTCCCGATTTAAATGAACGAATAAAACGGGTACTGCAGATTTTTGATCAACACGAACAAAAAAAGGATACAATGTTATACTTTGTCATGTACGATATCGAAAACGATAAAGTCAGGAACCACATCGCCAAATTCCTGATTCGAAAAGGCTGTACCAGGGTGCAAAAATCCATTTACCTGGCCGATACCCAAAGACAGGTTTATGCCGAAATACATAAAACCTTAAAGGAAGTCCAGGAGGTTTATGACAACCATGACAGCATATTCCTGGTGCCCGTGTCTTCTGATGACCTCAGGGCCATGAAAATTATAGGCGAGAATATAGACCTGGACCTGATCACAGGCAACAAAAACACCCTTTTCTTTTGATTTGAGAAACAAATTTTGTAAATTTGATTCACCAAAATGATGTACCTTTTTGATATTTTTCTGATTACAACAATATTTGCACGACACACAAGTCGTTGATTATCATAGAAATTACAAAAAGGACTGTCAGAGTGGTACTTCCATTAGAATAAGGATTAAGACATGTTTTTTTTGAAATAAATCTGCAACAGTTTGCCGTCAGAGTGGTACTTCCATTAGAATAAGGATTAAGACTTCCAATCGTTTTGCCATGTCGTTTATTGCATCTGCAAGTCAGAGTGGTACTTCCATTAGAATAAGGATTAAGACAAATAGGGGTTGCTTTGTCACTAATAAAAATAAAAGTCAGAGTGGTACTTCCATTAGAATAAGGATTAAGACTTGTACTTGATGTTTGAGCCATTTTCTTTTGTTTTTGTCAGAGTGGTACTTCCATTAGAATAAGGATTAAGACACAGCATTCGCCAAAAACAGCGCATTTACTTGACCGGTGTCAGAGTGGTACTTCCATTAGAATAAGGATTAAGACAAGCCATAATCATAGAATTGGATGCCGGAGGCGTCAGCGTCAGAGTGGTACTTCCATTAGAATAAGGATTAAGACCCAGAATAGGGGTTGTTTTACAACAACTAAAAATAAAGTCAGAGTGGTACTTCCATTAGAATAAGGATTAAGACATTTCTCCTGTAGTGAACAAAAGAATTCATTCCAAAACGTCAGAGTGGTACTTCCATTAGAATAAGGATTAAGACAGATCGCTCTCACTTTTGTATTCAATTCCAGACCTGTCAGAGTGGTACTTCCATTAGAATAAGGATTAAGACCAGTCCCCCTTCTGCGTTGAAGCAAAAGAATGTTAAATGTCAGAGTGGTACTTCCATTAGAATAAGGATTAAGACGAATACCTTCATACACGTACGTGAAAGTATCGTACTTGTCAGAGTGGTACTTCCATTAGAATAAGGATTAAGACATCAACAATAAGGTTACAAATAAGTGATTTTTCATCCGTCAGAGTGGTACTTCCATTAGAATAAGGATTAAGACTAATTACAAAAGTTCTCTTAAGATAAACGGAGTCCTTTGTCAGAGTGGTACTTCCATTAGAATAAGGATTAAGACCTGTCAAAAGTTGATATTATTAAGTATATTTCCATTCGTCAGAGTGGTACTTCCATTAGAATAAGGATTAAGACTTCTTTTAATTTTCGTGTAATGCGCTATAAATACGCAGTCAGAGTGGTACTTCCATTAGAATAAGGATTAAGACCATCATAACCCTGATGCTTGGGTTGGTGAAAATATACGTCAGAGTGGTACTTCCATTAGAATAAGGATTAAGACTCCTCAATTTTAACCTTTTCCGGTTCCTCTGCCTTGGGTCAGAGTGGTACTTCCATTAGAATAAGGATTAAGACAATGCCCAAATTAATAAGCTGCCCAAAAAAGTATACCGTCAGAGTGGTACTTCCATTAGAATAAGGATGAGGGAGCGATCCCGAAGGGTGAATGCCTGGCAGGCATTCAAGCGAGTGAACCCCGACAAAGTCTTACTAATTGCTGAAGCAATAAGTGCGACTAAATCGGGGCAGGCCCGAAGGGGCTTGGATAAAGTTCATTGAAAGCAATAGAGTGATACTTCCATTAGAACCCCGACAAAGTCTTACTAACTGATGTTACGCAAACATACACTATTATACTTTATTACCTTATCTTGAAGTTATGCGGTCAGAATTGCCAATCTAACGCCAGGTAGAGCTTGAAACACTTCGTTACTTATGGCCTTGGGAATGTCTGTTTTTGAGGGAAGCTTTTGGAATCATTTATCTTTTTTTCCGGCCAAAAAAAGATAGAAAAAAGGCCTGAAAATGCAAGGCGGCAGCTCCCCCCTGGTATTATCGATAGGCATAATCCAAGCTTTTTTTAAGCTCTTTCGTTTAATCTAAGGCGATTTCCCCGATGAGCGGCGCCGATATCCGTGTACCTGGCAATTGAAATAACTTAAGCATCTGTGGATAAGAATCTTTTTAGTCAAAGCCACTCCTCGAAGCCATCTGACGCCTTATATCTCTTTGGGCCGCTGTGCATTTCCATTTTTCGGGATAATCAGAATCCTTCCTAAATTTAATTAAAAATAGAGTTAACGCGTAATGTCAGTTACTAATTGCTGAAGCAATAAGTGCGACTAAATCGGGACAGGCCCGAACGGGCTTGGATAAAGTTTCCTGAAAACAACTTGATTCCTGAAAGTTGCGAAGAACGAGCCCGTCGGGCTGGAGCCCTCGGCTTTTGTCCGTGTACAACCTGGAGGTTGTAACGAGCAATATTAGTTTTTTTTGACTTGTTTTGAGAATTGATTTTTGACTTTTGTGCTTTGCGAGGAACGAGCCAATCCGTGTACAACCTGGAGGTTGTAACGAGCAATATTTGTTTTTTTTTTTGACTTGTTTTGAGAATTGATTTTTGACTTTTGTGCTTTGCGAGGAACGAGCCAATCCGTGTACAACCTGGAGGTTGTAACGAGCAATATTTGTTTTTTTTTGACTTGTTTTGGGAATTGATTTTTGACTTTTGTGCTTTGCGAGGAACGAGCCAATCCGTGTACAACCTGGAGGTTGTAACGAGCAATATTTGTTTTTTTTTGACTTGTTTTGGGAATTGATTTTTGACTTTTGTGCTTTGCGAGGAACGAGCCAATCCGTGTACAACCTGGAGGTTGTAACGAGCAATATTTGTTTTTTTTTTTGACTTGTTTTGAGAATTGATTTTTGACTTTTGTGCTTTGCGAGGAACGAGCCAATCCGTGTACAACCTGGAGGTTGTAACGAGCAATATTTGTTTTTTTTTTGACTTGTTTTGGGAATTGATTTTTGACTTTTGTGCTTTGCGAGGTACGAGCCAATCCGTGTACAACCTGGAGGTTGTAACGAGCAATATTTGTTTTTTTTTTGACTTGTTTTGAGAATTGATTTTTGACTTTTGTGCTTTGCGAGGAACGAGCCAATCCGTGTACAACCTGGAGGTTGTAACGAGCATTATTTGTTTTTTTTTGACTTGTTTTGGGAATTGATTTTTGACTTTTGTGCTTTGCGAGGAACGAGCCAATCCGTGTACAACCTGGAGGTTGTAACGAGCAATATTAGTTTTTTTTGACTTGTTTTGAGAATTGATTTTTGACTTTTGTGCTTTGCGAGGCACGAGCCAATCCGTGTACAATCGGAGTTTGTAACGAGCATTATTTGTTTTTTTTGACTTGTTTTGAGAATTGATTTTTGACTTTTGTGCTTTGCGAGGAACGAGCCAATCCGTGTACAACCTGGAGGTTGTAACGAGCAATATTTGTTTTTTTTTTGACTTGTTTTGGGAATTGATTTTTGACTTTTGTGCTTTGCGAGGCACGAGCCAATCCGTGTACAACCTGGAGGTTGTAACGAGCAATATTTGTTTTTTTTTGACTTGTTTTGAGAATTGATTTTTGACTTTTGTGCTTTGCGAGGCACGAGCCAATCCGTGTACAACCTGGAGGTTGTAACGAGCATTATTTGTTTTTTTTTGACTTGTTTTGGGAATTGATTTTTGACTTTTGTGCTTTGCGAGGAACGAGCCAATCCGTGTACAACCTGGAGGTTGTAACGAGCAATATTAGTTTTTTTTGACTTGTTTTGAGAATTGATTTTTGACTTTTGTGCTTTGCGAGGCACGAGCCAATCCGTGTACAATCGGAGTTTGTAACGAGCATTATTTGTTTTTTTTGACTTGTTTTGAGAATTGATTTTTGACTTTTGTGCTTTGCGAGGAACGAGCCAATCCGTGTACAACCTGGAGGTTGTAACGAGCAATATTTGTTTTTTTTTGACTTGTTTTGGGAATTGATTTTTGACTTTTGTGCTTTGCGAGGAACGAGCCAATCCGTGTACAACCTGGAGGTTGTAACGAGCAATATTTGTTTTTTTTTTGACTTGTTTTGAGAATTGATTTTTGACTTTTGTGCTTTGCGAGGAACGAGCCAATCCGTGTACAACCTGGAGGTTGTAACGAGCATTATTTGTTTTTTTTTGACTTGTTTTGGGAATTGATTTTTGACTTTTGTGCTTTGCGAGGAACGAGCCAATCCGTGTACAACCTGGAGGTTGTAACGAGCAATATTAGTTTTTTTTGACTTGTTTTGAGAATTGATTTTTGACTTTTGTGCTTTGCGAGGCACGAGCCAATCCGTGTACAATCGGAGTTTGTAACGAGCATTATTTGTTTTTTTTGACTTGTTTTGAGAATTGATTTTTGACTTTTGTGCTTTGCGAGGAACGAGCCAATCCGTGTACAACCTGGAGGTTGTAACGAGCATTATTTGTTTTTTTTTGACTTGTTTTGGGAATTGATTTTTGACTTTTGTGCTTTGCGAGGCACGAGCCAATCCGTGTACAACCTGGAGGTTGTAACGAGCAATATTTGTTTTTTTTTGACTTGTTTTGAGAATTGATTTTTGACTTTTGTGCTTTGCGAGGCACGAGCCAATCCGTGTACAACCTGGAGGTTGTAACGAGCAATATTTGTTTTTTTTTGACTTGTTTTGAGAATTGATTTTTGACTTTTGTGCTTTGCGAGGCACGAGCCAATCCGTGTACAATCGGAGTTTGTAACGAGCAAAATTTTTTTATTGGTAATTTTTAAGATGGTAGGTGCCGTGTTTGGAGGTTGTTTTTTGATTCTTGAAAATTGCGAGGCACAAGCCAATCCTGTCCATCCTCAAATCCTATAAATCCTGATCCTGACATTTTGCGAGGCACGAGCTGCGAAAAGGATTAGAAAAACAGAGGAATCACCTAAAAAAATCCAAATCCCCGCCACCAACGCCGAATCCAAGCCCGAAGCCCGCAAATAACTCCTCAACGTCCGAATATCCGTCCATCCCCCAAGATCCGCAATAATCTTAATATTCACATTCTGCAAAGCCAGATTAGTGGCAGCGCTACGCCTCGCCGTATGCGTAGTCACAAACTTCCACTTAGGCCCCACCCGCTGCGCGGTTCCTTCCCTTGAAAGTCCACCGGACTTTCATCTTCTCCCTCTGGTCGAAGAACCGGTCAGTCATCCATTAGAATAAGGATTGAAACTGAAATTCATTGGGATTTGTCCCATTGGATCTATCCCTTTCGCAGCAAAGTCTATCCCCCCGCTGACCTGTTTTCAAAAACAGGACCTTTTCTCCATCACCATAAACATTTTTTTCCGTATCTTTCTGAATTGAAAAAAATCAACAGTTATCATTAAGATTCAGAAAAGATCGCTCCATTGCTGTATCTGCATTGTAGGATTTTTGTTTTTGGCTCATTGGAGTAGTGGCCAATCCGAAAGTCACCCCATGCACTTTGATCACCTCACGATCAAGGAAGGCCTTTCCCATAATACTGTTTATGCTTTATGGCAGGATCACAATGGTTATATTTGGATAGGTACTCAAAACGGACTCAATAAATACGATGGCTATTCCTTTGAAATTTACCGGTCCAACGGGGACCAGGAGGATGAAAATGGTTTTGTAGGAAAGATCATCTCTTCTCTTTTTGAGGATAGCGAGGGGAACCTCTGGGTGGGAACCAAAAAACAAGGGATCAATATTCTCAGGAAGGGAACCGACCGATTCCGCAATTTACAATCAGACCCCGCTTTTTCAATATTGAACGGGTCTGACATTTCTTCTTTTTTCGAGGATAAGGCCGGAAACATCTGGGTGACTACCGTTGGGGCAGGCATTTTAAAATACAATCCCAAAACGCTTACTTCCATTCAGTTTACGGTGGAGCAGCATGATCTTGGCAGCAATTTGGTTTTTGACGTCGTGGAGGACCCCAATGGAACGATCTGGGCGATTACAGCACAGGCTGGGATAAATTATCTGCCGCCAGGAGAGGATCGTTTTCGCGTAAGCAATGTGGATCTGCCGAATACCCCCAATATGGAGGGGTACCGGAAAATTTTGTTCCTCGACGGGGATTACCTGTGGGTAGGAACCGAAGGGACAGGATTGTACCGGATGGAATGGGCCAGTATGCGTTATCGGCATTTCGAACAGGGAGCGGGCGATCATGAGATCAGTTCCAATGCAGTCCGCGGCATTTGCAAGGGAGAAGACGGGCGGCTGTACCTGGCCACTGATGGGGGAGGATTAAACATCTATGACCCCGGCACCGACCTGTTTGAGAAATTCAATTATAAAATTGGCGAGTCTACAGCCCTCAACAGCAATGCCCTGTTTTGTTTTTTACAGGACAATACGGGCAATTTATGGATAGGAACCTATAACGGCGGGTTAAATATTTATAAAGCCAACAAAACAAGATTTGAACTCTTTTCCCCGGGGGCAAGGCGTGGCGATGAGTTGGAACATCGGTCGGTTTTATCGGTATATCAAACCCGAAACGGAAAAGTTTGGGTCGGAACGGATGGTGGAGGACTGAGCAGTGTAAATGAGGAAAATAACCAATTTACGTTTACTTCCTGGAAGCACGATCCCCGGAATACTGATTCTCCGGGAGGGAACATCGTTAAGACCATTTTTGAAGACAGCCGGGGGAACTTATGGATGGGGACCTTCGCTGCCGGTATGAGTATGTTTGATCCGCAGTCGCTTACTTTTAAACACTTTACACACGATTATAATCTCAATTCTCTCAGCGGTGACAACGTCTGGTCTATTGCAGAGCGTAAAGACGGAAAATTATGGATCGGCACGATTGGAGAGGGCATTTCTGTTCTGGATACGGATACCGGGCATTTTTCCTATTTTGACCATGACTCCAATGACCCCCATTCCCTGGCAGAATCAAATGTAATGCAGGTTTTTATTGATCGGGATAACCAGGTTTGGGTAGGAACGGTGGATTTTGGGCTTGATTTTTATGAAGAAACTACGGGCCATTTTAAACACTACCGGTTTGACCCGGAGGATCCATTTTCACTCAGTAATGACGAGATCCGCGCCCTGTTTCAGGACAGCAGGGGAGACCTCTGGATCGGAACGGAAGGCGGCGGACTGAATCGCTGGCTGGGAGACGGCCGTTTTGAAAGTATTACCCGGAAGGAAGGACTACTGTCCAATAATGTCATGGGCATCACAGAAGATAAACATGGGAACCTCTGGGTCACTTTCTTTGAAGGCATCAGCCTGATCAACCCCGCCACCAAAGATATCCGAAATTTTCATTTCCACGGGGGAGAAAATAACAACCAATTCAATCAAATGGCCATCCTTACCGCACAAGATGGCCGCCTATTCTTTGGAGGCATCAACGGGTTGAATACCATTCGGCCTGAACAGGTAAAAGGAAATAATATCCCCCCCGCGATCATTTTTACCAGGTTTAAAATTTTCAACAATAATATTCCTGTAGGGGAAATGCCTGATGGCAGAGTCATTTTAGACCGTTCCATTGAAGAGACGGAAAAAGTGAGGTTGCGTTATCTGGATAAATCTTTCTCCATTGATTTTTCCGCCATCGATTTTACTGATCCGCAGGAAATTAAGTTTTCTTATAAAATGGAAGGTTTCGATAAGGATTGGCAGGAAACGGCTGCCGGTCAGAACAGCGTAACCTATACCAACCTGGATCCCGGGAATTTTACCTTTATGGTCCGCTATAAAGGATCGGAAGCTCAATTGCAGATTTTTATCAAACCTCCCTTCTGGCAAACTTTGTGGTTTAAAATACTGGGTACATTGATATTCTTCAGCCTGGTTTTCTCCGGAGGTTATTTTATCATTAAACGCAGAGAGGAAACACACAAGCAGCAATTGCTGGAAGCTGAAAGTCAGATATTACAATTGCGTAATGATAAGCTGGCGGCAGAAGTCAACGCCAAGAACTCCAAGCTGATGTTTTCCGCTGCCCAAATGGCCCATAAGAATGAGATCCTGACCAACGTAAAGCAGGAACTCCAGGAATCACAAAAGGAGAACAATCGCAAAATTCCCCTCCTGGTACGCATGCTGGATCAGGAACTGAGGAGTGAGGATTACTGGGAGGAATTTAACTTGTATTTCAACCAGGTGGACCGGAGTTTTGTGCAAAATCTGATCGAACAACACCCTAGCCTTACCCAAAATGATATTCGTTTGTGTACCCTGTTGCGCATCAATCTAAGTACTAAAGAGATTGCTTCTCTTTTGAATGTTTCCACCCGGGCGGTCGAACAAAGCCGCTATCGGCTGAAAAAGAGACTGGACCTCGGAAACGATGATGATCTCTTGAAATATATTTCGGGATTCAACGGAAAAAATTAATGTGACTCCATTTTTTTTTCGGGATTTAAAAACGATAAAACCCCCTGTTTTACAAGCGGTTAACCCACTGTAGTATAATTGTCGTACCTTATTATTATAGGGTAAATATTTATTAAAACTATATTTGGGAGAACACAATCAAATCAAATTTTTTTAATCTCTAAAGTATCGTATCGTTATGAAAAAATTTTTACTTTTTACTTTGTGCTTCTTTTTTGGTTTCACCATGCTTTCAGCTCAGGTCGTCGTACTTGACTTTGAAACTGCTGCAACTTCTACCACTTTCCAGTATTTTGGAAGTTCTTTGGAACCCAACCTGACAGAGGTCATCGCCAACCCTGACGCTTCAGGAATTAACACCAGTGCGATGGTGTCTAATTTTATGAAACCAGTCGATGGACAGACATGGGCCGGGGCTTATTCCAATCCAAACCCTTCCATTCCGATCAATCTGGGAACCGCAACTGAAATTTGTATGAAAGTCTGGTTCGCCAATCCTGGAAATGTAGCCTTGAAACTTGAAGCTGGCGGCAATCCGCCGAACTGGATCCAGCAACAAGAAGTTACGGAAACAAACACCTGGACAGAACTGTGTTTTGATGTAACGGCCAATTCTTTTGAAGATCCTATGACTCCGGCTGCCGGAAACATTTACACTACCCTGACGATGTTCTTCGATTTTAATATCGTAGAAACTGTAGATCAGACCTTTTATTTCGATGATGTGATCATCGTTGGAGGTAGCTCTGATCCTGTTGACGTTACTTTGTCTGTGGACATGAACAATTATGCCGGAAGTTTTACCACTGTTTATATGAGTGGTACTTTCAACGACTGGTCTGCTGATTCCAACCCAATGTCAGATGGTGATGGAGACGGTGTTTGGACAGGTACCATCAACGTTGCTCCGGGTACTTATGAGTATAAGTTCCAATTGGATCAATGGGCAGCACAGGAAGAATTCAACGGCACCGAATTGTGTACCGTTACCGACCCTAGCGGACAGTTTACCAACAGGAAATTAGCGGTAGCTACCGAACAGGTACTTCCGACGGTATGTTTCAACAGCTGTTATGCCTGTGGGGAGGCCGTATCCATTACCATTAATCTAGGCCAAGGGGCTTTCCCGCCTGCTGAAGATGGTTTCTTCATCGCCGGTGGTGGCAATTTTGGAGTCCCTGGAGATTTTCCTCTTTCTGATGGTGATGGCGATGGTGTGTGGACCCTTACCATAGAACGTCCTTTGGGATTCTCAAGTGATTTTACCTTTACTAACGGAGCCTGCCTTGACTGGTCCTGTAAAGAAAATGTTGCAGGACAGGATTGTGCCGTTCCTCCATATAACGACCGCCACATGGGTCCTATCATGCAGGATACCATCATTAATACCTGTTTTGCGTCTTGTACCTCTACTACTGATTGTTCCGATCCTAATGCCGGTACCATCACTTTTGAAGTCAATATGAACAATTATTCAACAGCCTTCACTACTGTTTTTATTTCCGGTACCTTTAACGGATGGTCAGCTGACGCCAATGCATTGACTGACGATGACGGTGATGGCATTTGGACAATAGATCTGCCGTTGGGTTCAGGAGGCCACGAGTATAAATTCCAGGTGGATGGATGGACTGACCAGGAATTTTTCACTGAGGGAGACCCTTGCACGGTAACTAACGACGGATTCACCAACAGATTCATTGAAGTGGCCGGTGATGCCACGGTTTGTTTCTTCTGGGCTACATGTGATGCCTGTACCGTGGGTACAAATGATCTGGAAGTGGACAATACACTCTTTAGTGTGCAGCCTACCGTCGTTCAAAACGAAACCAAACTGGTATTTGGGGAGTCATTTACGGCGGCTAAAACCGTGAGCATATTCAATGCCATCGGACAGGCAGTGGAAACGCTTGATATTGTTTCAGGAGTAAACCACTATACGCTCGAGGTCAACAACCTTGAAGATGGTCTTTACTTCATCAATGTACAGACTGAAGGCAAGCAACAAACACAACGGATAATAGTAAATCGTAGATAATTTCAAATGGAGAAGAACCGGCCTGGCCGGTTCTTCTTTCTATTTTATGGAAGTTGTATCAGAAAAAAAACAATTTTATGAGAGATAAATACCTATTACTTTTATTGATCTTATTCGGCTCTTTATCGCTGAACGCTCAGATAAAAGTCAGTGGAACAATCACCGATGCCAACAGCAATGAACCGTTGTTTGGCGCAACCATTTTGGAAAAAAATACCATAAATGGAACGGTTACGGATTTTGACGGAAAATTCGAATTGACGGTATCTAATAAGGATGCCGTTTTGATTTTTTCCTACACAGGATTTTCATCCGAAGAAATATTGGTGGGCAACCAGGTCATCTTTGATGTGGTGATGGAAAATGATATTGCCAATCTGGACGAAATCGTGGTGGTAGGATATGGTACACAAAAGAAAAGTGTGGTTACAGGGGCGATCACCAAGGTGAAATCGGCCGATCTTGAAGATATGCCTGTGACCCGCATTGAAGACGCACTGAAGGGGCGTACTTCAGGAGTACGGGTAACTTCCAACTCCGGTCAGCCGGGAGAAGGAGGAACGGTACGTATCCGCGGAACGAGTTCCATCAACAACAGCGAACCTCTTTATGTTATTGACGGAGTTCCCGTAGGGGGCGGTATTGATTTCCTCAACCAGGGAGACATCGAATCCATCGAGGTACTGAAAGATGCGGCTTCGGCTTCTATTTACGGCGCACGTTCTGCCGGGGGGGTAATCCTGGTGACTACCAAAAAAGGAAAAAAAGACGTGATGGAGGTCAATTATAGTGCTTACTACGGCACCCAGGCTCCATGGAAAAAACTGGCATTACTGAATGCAACGGAATACGCGACTTTGATGAACGAATCCTCCGTAGCGTCAGGAGGCAATATATTATTTGCAAATCCACAGGAACTGGGCGAAGGAACAGATTGGCAATCAGCCGTATTTAACGAAAGTGCGCCGATGCAAAATCACGAAATCAGCATCTCTGCCGGTAGTGAGCGGTCCCAGTATTTTACTTCTTTTGGATATTTCGACCAAGCGGGTATTGTGTCTGATGCACAATCCAAGTACAAGCGATTTACCGTACGATTCAATTCGACGCACAAGATAAACGATCACATCACTTTTGGCAACACCATGGCTTATTCCAGGATAAAATCATCAGGCGTGGCCACCAATACAGAGTACGGTTCTCCACTGAGCAGGGCGGTCAACATTGACCCGATCACCCCAATACTCGAAACCGATCCCGATGTTTTAAACAATGACATATTTACCAACTTTGCCGTGGTGACCAATGAGGATGGCGTTCCTTACGGTATCTCCAGCTATGTCACTTCCGAAGTTGTTAATCCTGTAGCGGCTCTTTCCATCCAACAGGGTTTTGGGTGGAGTGATAAAATCGTCGGGAATGTTTATGGAGAATTTACCTTTATCGAAGGATTGAAATTCCGGTCCAGCATTGGTACAGACCTTGCTTTCTGGGGTGGAGAAGGCTTTACTCCTGTCCACTATCTGAATACCACCAACAGGGCAGACCTCACCAGTTACAGCCGGGACAAAAACAACGGATTGTACTGGATTTGGGAAAATACCCTTTCTTATACCAAACAAATAGGAGACCATAACTTTAGCATTCTGGCCGGTACCGTGGCGGAAAAAAACAAAGGAGAAGGCAATGGCGGGACGATAAAAGATATTCCTGTGGATAATATCAATGATGCTTCCTTTGGATATCCCACTTCTGCCGAAACCCAGACTTTCTGGGGGTATGAATACCTTGGCACTTTGGCTTCCTACCTGGGAAGGGTGAACTACAATTACAAAAACAAATACATCCTTTCTGCTACCATGCGTGTGGATGGTTCTTCCAAGTTTGGGGCGAATTACAAATTCGGTACCTTCCCTTCTGTTTCTGTAGGTTGGGTGTTAACGGAAGAGGCTTTTCTTTCTAATAATCCAATGATCAATTTCCTCAAGATCCGCGGTTCTTGGGGTGTGAATGGTAACGACCAGATCGGTGATTTCCGTTATGCTTCCACCGTTGGGGGAGGACGTAATTATACTTTTGGCCTGGATGATGTGCTGACCAATGGGGTAAGTCCGAATGCGATCGCTAACCCGGATTTGCGCTGGGAACAAACAACCCAGACCAATATTGGTTTTGATGCCAAAATCTTCAAAAAAGTAAGTGTTACTTTTGATATTTTTGAAAAGAAAACGACGGATATGTTGTTGGGTATTGCCGTTCCCGGTTATGTCGGCAACGGTGGCCCTATCGGAAACATAGCGACCATGTCCAATAAAGGCGTGGAACTAGAAGTGGGTTACGGCAATAATTTCAACGGTGTTAATTTTGACATCTCCGGAAACATCTCCTACATTAAAAATGAGGTGACGGATCTCGGTGCAGACAAGGAATTTCTCACCGGACAGACTTTCAGCCCTCAGGGGTTGGAAATTACCCGTACCGCGGTAGGTTTCCCGATTGGATTCTTTTATGGTTACACCACCGACGGTATTTTTCAGAATGCTGCTGAGGTGGCATCTTATACCAATGCAGATGGTGGCATGATCCAGCCGGATGCCAAACCCGGTGATTTCCGTTTTGTGGATGTCAATGGTAATGGCGAAATTGATCCTGAAGACCGGGGCATGATTGGTGACCCGACACCCAACTGGACTTATGGTATGAATTTATCAGTGGGCTGGAAAGGATTTGATGTTGTATTTTTCGGACAAGGTGTAGCTGGCAATGAAGTATTCAAAGCCACGCGTCGTTTCGATTTGCAAATGGCCAATATGACCGCTGATGCCCTGGATCGCTGGACAGGAGAAGGAACCACCGACACCTATCCTCGCCTGGTGATGAATGATCCTAATAAAAACTTCAGCCGCAGTTCTGATTTTTATGTGGAAGATGGAGCATTTTTCCGTATCAAAACCATGCAATTAGGGTATTCGTTGCCGAAACTGGTCACGGGTAAAATTGGTTTTGGGAGGATCCGTGTTTATGTATCCGGTAATAA